>DAIOWC010000133.1:0-17071 GCA_036758685.1 Streptosporangiaceae bacterium
CCAGGAAGCCAAACTCCGCCTCATCGTCGACACCGCCCACGACATCTGGGGCTAGGGGTCGGGACAGTGGCGAACTTCGTGTCCGGCGTGACTATCGACTGCGCTGACCCAGAGCGGGTGGCGCGCTTCTGGAGCGCGCTGCTCGGCCGCGAGCCGGGACCGTCTCAGGACGGCTGGGTCTACCTCGGCCATCGCGGCGATCCCGAGCCGCGGCTGGTGTTCCAGCCGGTTCCCGAGCCGAAGGTCGGCAAGGTCCGCATCCATCTCGATGTCACCGTCGACAACCTGGATGAGGCCATCGAGCGTGTCACCGCCCTGGGCGGCCGCCGGACCGGCGAGCGCTACGACTACGACGAGGGGGTAGTCGTCGGCATGGCCGATCCGGAGGACCACGAGTTCTGCCTGGTGCACTACTACTGACCGGCAGACTTCAGGGCGGTGACCCGCACTCCTAGACTTCGGCGCGTACGGCCTCCGGCTTCGCCGGCGTGCTGGCAGCAACCACGGTCGCCAGCTCGTGGCGGCGGACCAGCAGGAACGTGACGGGCACTCCCGCCAGCCCGATCGCCCCGCAGACCCAGAACGCCCACTGGAACCCGCCGGTCAGCGCCGCACCGGCCGCCGCGCCGTGGTGAAGCAGCGTTCCGGCCCGAGTAGCCGCGATCGTGGACGCGACCCCGACACCGATCGCCCCGCCCAGCTGCTGCGAGGTATTCAGCAGCCCGGAGGCGAGGCCCGCCTCGTGCCTGGCGATCCCCGCCAGCGCGGCGATCGACACCGGGATGAACGCAAAGGCCGTACCGAGGCCCACGACGATGAACGGCCCCGCCAGGCTTGACCAGAAGCGACCGTGCACCGGCACCTGAGTTGCCCACAGGATGCCGCCACCGATCATCGCCATGCCGGCCGCCATGACGAGCTTGGCCGAGCCGCGGGTGACCAGCGCCTGGGACAGGCCGGCGAACGCGACCGATGTCAGCGAGGCCGCGAGCCAGGCCAGACCCGCGGTCAGGGCCGAGTAGCCGAGTACCTGCTGCATGTAGAGCGTGCCGATGAAAATGAATGCGAAGAAGCTGCCGCCGAGCAGCAGGCTCACCGCGTTGGCGCCCGCCAGCGTCCGGCTCCTGAAGATGCGCAGCGGCATCAGCGGCGCCTCGACGCGCGTCTCGATGACCAGGAACGCGGCCAGCAGCGCCACCGACACCGCCAGCAAGGTCACCGTCCTGGCCGTGGCCCAGCCGGCCTGCGGGGCGGTCGAGACCGCATACACGAGCAGCGACAGCCCGCCGGTCACGCTGACCGCGCCGAACGGGTCGTAGCGACGGCGCTGCGTGGCCAGCCTGCTCTCGGGCACGATGCGCGGGGCGAGCGCCAGTGCCGCCGCGCCGATCGGCACGTTGAGGAAGAAGATGGACTGCCAGCCGACGTAACGGGTGAGCAGGCCGCCGGCGATCACGCCGACGGTAGCGCCGCTGGCCCCGATGGCACCCCAGACGCCCAGCGCCTTATTCCGCTCGGCGCCGTCCGGGAACATGTTCATGACGATCGAGAGCGCCGCCGGCAGGACGATCGCCGCCCCGAGACCCTCGAGGCAGCGCATCGGGATCAGTACCGAGTCCGTCGTCGCGAGGGCGCACCCGAGCGAGGCCAGGGTAAAGACCGCCAGGCCGACCAGCAGGATGCGGCGGCGGCCGAGCAGGTCCGCGGCGCGTCCGCCGAGCAGCAGGAACCCGCCGAACGTGAGCGCGTATCCGGTCACGACCCACTGCAGACTCGACTCGGACATATGCAGCTTGCGCCCGATCGTCGGCAGGGCGACGTTGACGATCGCGAGGTCGGCGACCGTCATGAAGAAGGAGACCGCCAGCACGGCGAACGCCCGCCAGCGGTGCACCGGCTTCGTAGTATCTGTTCCCGCGGACATAAGAACTCCCTGATGTAGGTGAGGCGGGGCTGGCCCGCGTGCACCAATACAGACCCGGGAGCCACGGAAAACTCATCGGAGCCCGGCGGATAGCGTGCATTCATGGCGGTAATCACGGTTCGCGGGGCCGATCTTGCCTACGACGAGGCCGGGTCCGGTCCGGCGGTCGTATTCGTGCACGCCGCGCTGGCCGACCGGCGGATGTGGGATCACCAGTTCGCCGCGCTGGCGAGCCGGTACCACGTGATCCGCTACGACCTGAGGGGCTACGGGGAGTCAGCCGACGCGGCCGGGTCCGTGGCTCACCACGAGGACCTGCTCGCGCTGCTCGACGCCCTCGCGCTGGAGCGCGCCGCGCTGGTCGGCTGCTCGATGGGCGGGCAGTACGCGCTGGATGCCACGCTGGCTGCACCGGAGCGGGTCAGCGCGCTGGGCCTGATCTGCTCCTGGGTATCAGGGCTCGCGTTTCCCGAGGAGACCTCCCGCCTCATGCAGGACGCGGTGCGAGCGGCCGTCCCCGATGAGCGCCGGCGCGCCTACCGGGAGCGGACGGCGCCGCGGGTGGACCCGGCCGATGTCGCGGCCATCGCCGAGGCCAATGTTCGCGTCATGGTCGCCGGTCCCGGCCGCCAGCTGGACGATCTCGACCCGGCCGTCCGCGACCTGGCGCTGGAGATGTGCCGCGGCGTGTTCATGCGGGAATGGAGCGGGCCGGTCTTCGAGGAGCTGGACGCCGAGCCGCCCGCCCTGGACCGGATGCACGAGGTCGGCGCCCCGACGCTCGTGATCGCCGGGCTCGCGGACGTGCCGGGCGTGCTGACCGCCGCGGATCTGCTGGCCCGCGGCATTCCCGGTGCGCGGCGGCTGGACCTGGCCGACACCGGGCACCTTCCGCCGCTCGAGCGCCCGCACGAGGTCACCAGCGCCCTGACCGACTTCCTGACCGGAACGACGCTGCGCGGGGCCGGCCTCGTTCAGTAACGGCCGCCGGCACTCGCGGTCAGAGCGTCGATCGCGTGCTCGACCAGGACGACGAGGGCGTCCCGGCACGACCGGCCCTCGCGGGCGTCACAACTGACGATCGGCACCCGCGCCTCGATGCCGAGCGCTCGCCGGACCTCGTCGAGGTCCGGAAACCGCCGCCCGTGGAAGCAGTTCAGTGCGACGATGAACGGCGTATCGCGGCGCTCGAAGTAGTCGATCGCCGGGAAGCAGTCGGCGAGCCGCCTCGTGTCGGCCAGGACTACGGCGCCGAGCGTTCCCGACGACAGGTCATCCCACATGAACCAGAACCGCTGCTGGCCGGGCATGCCGAACAGGTAGACCCAGAGCCCGGAGTGGATGGCGATCCGGCCGAAGTCCATCGCGACCGTGGTCGTCTGCTTGCCCTCGACGCCGGCGAGCTCGTCGACAAGCGTGCCGGCGTCGCTCAGGTCCTCCTCGGTGCGCAGCGGCTGGATCTCGGTGAGCGAGCCGACGAGCGTCGTCTTGCCTGCTCCGAACCCGCCGGCGACCAGGATCTTCACCGCGACCGGAGCGGCGACCCGATCAGAGCCGTCGTAGTCCATCGGCGACCTCCCTGAGCAATCTGATGTTCCTGACCCGCTCGGGGCGGGGCTGGTCGATGTCCACGAGCCCGCGGTCGCGCAGATCGCCCAGCAGGATGCGGATGACGCCGAGCGGCAGGTCAAGCGCCGCGGACAGGTCGGCCGCCGACATCGGCCGCTGGCAGCGGGCGAGCAAGGCGAGGTGCTCTGGTTCCAGGTCAGCCAGATCGGGCTGGCTGCTCCCGCGGGCCTGGACCATCGCGATGACGTCCAGCGCTGCTCCGCTCGGCCTGGTCCGGCCCCGGACGAGCAAGTACGGACGGACGACCGGGCCGACGGCGGCCGCAAGTCCGTGCCGAGGGTGCCCGTTCAGATGAGCCACGGCGTCTTCACACCGCTTCGGCTGCTCCCGGCGCTGACCGGCTGCCGGCCGCCAGGTGCCGTCCGACCTTCTTGACGAGCAAGGCCATCTCGTAGGCAATGAGGCTGACGTCTGCCAGCCTGCCGGCGAGCACAGCCAGGCAGCTTCCCTCCCCGGCAGCGGTGACGAACAGGAATCCCTCATCCATCTCGATGACGATCTGGCGGACGTGGCCGATGCCAAAGTGGCGCGCGCCGCCGTTCGCGAGGCTCGCCAGCCCGGCGGCCAGCGCGGACAGGTGCTCGGCGCCTTCCCGGCTCAGCGCCGCCGACGCGGCGAGTACCAGGCCGTCGCTTGAGAGGACCGCTGCCTTTTCGACGTAAGCGGCGCGCACCACCAGATCGTCAACGAGCCAGTCGAGGTGACTGTCGGTGCTGGTGGTCCGTCCGAGCGGCGGGCCCGCGAAGTGAGTACTCATCGGGCCTCGCCGTCCGGCTGCTGCTCGTCTGGCTGCGAGAGCCCGCGGCTCCGGCCCTGCCAGAAGTCGGACATCACCTGGCGGGCTGCGTCGGGCGATGGGCCGTCCCCGGTCCCGTTGGCCAGCGCCGGATCCTCGCGCAGCGGCGGTGCGAGAGCCTGCTGGCGGACGCGGACCGGCAGGCCATTCTCGGTCCACGCGCCGGCGGCGGAGTCCTCACTGGCGTCATTGCGAGTCTCGGGTGGCACGGTGGCTACCGATGTCGCCAGATCCGCTTCGGCCGGAACCATGGGCGCCGGCGGGGCGATGGTGATGGCATGCCGGCCGTACGGCTCGGCACCGGGGGGCTCCGGTTCGGCGGCGACGGGCAGGACGGTGTCGGCAGCCGGGCTCTCGAGCTGCACAACGAGTCCCATCGGGATCAGGACGATGGCCGTGGTGCCGCCGTAGGGAGATTCGCGAAGCGTGAGCCGGATGCTGTGCCGATGAGCCAGCTGGGCCGCGACGCGCAGACCGAGCCGGTCGGAGCCGGACAGGTCGAACGTCGGCGGCTCGAGGAGCCTGGCGTTGGCCTCGAGCAGTTCCTGCTCGGTCATGCCGAGGCCGCGGTCCTCGATGTCGATCGCGTAGCCACGGGAGGCCAGAGTGCCCGTCACGCGGACGTCGGCTGTGGGCGGGGAGAAGCTGGTGGCGTTCTCCATGAACTCAGCCAGCATGTGGATGACGTCGGCGACGGCGGGTCCGGCGAGTGCCGCCGACGAGCGGCAGACAACTCTGATCCGGGTGTAGTCCTCCACCTCGGCCGCGGCCGCCCTCAGCACGTCCACGAACGGCACCGGATCCAGGAACGTGCGCTCGGGAAGGTCGCCGGCCAGCACGATCAGGCTCTCCGCGTGCCGCCGCATGCGGGTGGTGAGGTGATCGATGCGGAACAGGCTCTCCAGATCCTCGGGTCCGGCGGCACGGCGCTCGAGGGTGTCGATGAGCATCATCTGGCGTGCCAGAAGCGACTGGCTCCGGCGGGCCAGGTTCCTGAATACGTCACCGATGCCGCGGCGCATTTTGGCCTGGTCAATCGTTGCTTCGACGGCCATCCGCTGCGCGGTCACGAACGCCGCCTTGACCTGGCCGATCTCGTCCGTGCCCACGCTCACCTCGGGCACCTGAGATGCGGCATCCACGTCCTCGCCGGCACCGAGGTGCCGCACCAGCGCGGGCAGGCGGACATTCGCGAGGTCCAGTGCCATGTCGCGCAGTCCGCGCAGCTGCCGCGCCAGGCTGATCGCGATCCACATGGACAGGATGAGCGACGCGATGACGGCGGCCAGAGCGAGACCGGCGGTCAGATACAGCCCGCGCAGGGTCGCGTTGGCCTGCGACTTGGCCACGGCGACCAGCCGCGCGAGCGACTGCGCCACTGCCTGCTGGACGTGCGCGCTCAGGGCCGCGACCGCCCGGTTCCAGGTCGCCGCCCGGACCGGCGGTGACCCGCGTTGCGGCCCGCTCGCGACGAGTCGGTTCTCCAGGCCGGTGACGCTGCCCGCCATCTGCGGGCTGACGTCGTGGTTCAGGCCGCTGCGATCGGCCGGGTCGAGGTAGGAGTAGCTCTGCGCATACAGCAGGCGGTGCGCGCCGACCAGCGCGGCGAACCCCTGATACGCGCTGGCCGGGAAGGCGTGGTCGGCGAAGTCCCCGTCCAGCAGGGCGCTCTCCTGCTGGAGGTACTCGTTGGAGACCGCCAGCTCGATAATCGCGATGCTCGGAAGCACCTGGGTCGAGTTGCCGTCCTGGATGATCGCCTGCTCCAGTACCTGGTAACTCGCGGCGATCATGCCGCTGTAGGAAGCGAATGCCTGCTGGCCGGTCACCAGGCGGTCCGCGAAGCCGGCCCGTAAGGCGGACAGGCCGGCGAGGTCCTTCCGCAGCCCGGCGATCGCGCTCCTGCCGCCCGCCGAGGCGTCCTGCTGAACCGCACTGGCATTGGTGGCCTGTATGACCTGCGCGACGGCATGGTCGGTAACGGCCTCGCGCTGCTGTAACGCCGCCAGCACCCCCGGCAACGGCTGGGCGAAGTAGACAATCGCCTGGGTCCGCTCGGCGGTCAGTGCCTCCTGCAGGCTCGCCACCGGGGGACCAAGGTCGGTCAGCATCGTCTTCGATCTGATCAGCGTGAGCGCGCTGCTCGCCGACTTAGTGATGTTGTAGCCGGCCAGGCCGGCGAGGAACACCAGGGGCACTAAGACCAGCAGGCCTACGCGTAAGCGAACGGACGGGCGCTTATGGATCATGGATCGCTATCCCTCGCGGATCGTGAGGATATGAATTGTTCGCCCCCGGATGCCGAAGCTAACACCGACCATCGCGGCCTGATGTAAAAACGCTGTTTCTCCTGTGATTCCTCGGACCGCTGCCTGGAATTAAGAGACCGTGCGCGACAAATGTCCGGCGAGAAAATTGCTTACGCAAGTGCGTAGCGCCATTGCGTTGCACCGATGCTGATCTCGGCGGGTCCGCCGGAGTGGCCTGGTCACCGCCTCAAGCGAGTTTGTGGCTGTCGCCTGGCATGCACCGTGCAACGCCCATCGATCTGCCTGCATACACCTGTGCAAATTGTGTGATGGATTGGGCGAGAATTGGTCGGATTATGATTCACCGACGAATAAAAGCCGGTCCATCATAGATGCAGGGTGTAGCGGTCGGCGGCGTGCTAGAGTTCCCCTGATCGTGATCTACCAGCAGGAGGTGAGTCCCATGAGCGCAGCATCCGCAGTGGGTGCTCCCCTGCAGTTCACGATCGCGCGACTGAGGTAGTCGTCGCCGGGAGCGCCCCAGAGGCAATTCGCGAAGGGCTACTCCCATGAACACAACACCTTCTTCACCTCTGCACCCAAGGCGGATCCGCGCCGCGGGTGAGCGAGCGCTGGTCCTCGGTGGTGGGGGATCGGCAGGCAATGCATGGCTGATCGGCGTCATCGCCGGCCTGTTCGATGCCGGGCTGGATGTGACCGAGGCCGACCTGATCATCGGCACGTCGGCCGGATCGACGGCCGCGGTCCAGATAACCGGCACGAGCCCGACCCAGCTGCTTGCCGGCATCCTGTCCGCTGCGCCCCAGCGGACCGGTCGGGTCGGCTCCGACCGCGGACGCGTTCCATTGGGGCCGTCGGCCGACCACATGGAGCGAACGAGCGGAATCATCGCCGCCGCTGAGAATCCGGCCGACATGCGCCGCCGAATGGGCGCGGCGGCGCTCGAAATGGATGCGGCCTCGGACGGCTCCGCGCAAACGCAGTGGCGCGCTACAGTCGCCGCCCGGCTGCCCAGCCAGCACTGGCCGGAACGCACGGTCCTCATCACTGCGGTCGATGCCCATACTGGTGAACCGGTCGTGTTCGACCGGCACAGCGGAGTCGACCTGGTGGACGCCGTCGCCGCCAGCACCGCCAACGGATTCGGTGTGCCTCCCTGGACTATCGGCGACCGCCGGTACATCGACGGCGGCTACCGGCGCAACGAGAATGCCGATCTGGCCGCCGGATACGGGCGGGTGCTGGTGCTGTCACCACTCAGCGGCAGGACACGGCACCCGCTGGAGTGGGGCATGCAACTTGCAGCGCAGGTCGACGAACTCCGCGCCGACGGCAGCAGAGTCGAAGCCATCTTGCCGGATAGCGACTCCCTCGGCGCATTCGGCACCAATCTGATGGATGTATCGAGGCGTCCGCCCGCCGCTCGAGCCGGTTACGAGCAAGGCAGAGCCCTTGCCGAGCGGCTCACCGAATTCTGGCGGTGACGTCCACGAACCCGAGTGGCACCTGCCACGATGCACGCATGGAGCGCGAAGGCCCGTTCTGGGACGCAGTGGAGGGCCGGGCTCCGCTCCCGGCGGCGGCGGCCACGCTCGGATGGCAGCTTGTCTCCGTTGACCCGTCGGCGGGGACGATCGAGGTCGCGTTCACCGCGAGCGAGGCATTCGTGAATCCGGCGGGAGTCGTCCAGGGCGGTTTTCTCGCCGCGATGCTGGACGACACGCTCGGGCCGGCGCTGGTCGCCGGCCTTCCTCCCGGCGACTTCGCCCCGACGACGGACCTGCACGTCCAGTTCCTGCGGCCGGCCCGGCCCGGCCGCCTGCTCGGCCGGGGCCGCGTCGTGCGACGCGGCCGGGACGTTGGCTTCCTCGCGGGCGAGCTCCTAGACGAAGCCGGTGAGGTCGTGGCCGTGGCCACGGCGACCGTTCAGATTCGCACGCAGATGCTCTGACCGATGTCGCCCGTGCGGGCCTGCGCCGGGCCAGGGCGGAGCTCCGTTTGTGGACTCGGGCATGAACTCGCGATAGTAGAGCCATGGTCTCAAGAGTCGTGCGGCGCACCATTGAACTCGCTGGCCTGCAGGTTCCGCTCATCGAGCTGACCGGCGCCTCGGATGGTCCGTTGCTGACGGTGATCGCCGGCGTGCACGGCTGCGAATACGCGTCCATGGCGGGGGTGCGCCAGTGGGCTCGGGAGCTGGAAACGCGCGAGCTGCACGGCCGGGTCCGGGTGGTACCCGTGCTGAACCTGCCAGCCTTCGAGGCCCGAAGCCCGTTCGTGGTCCCGGAGGACGGCAAGAACCTCAACCGCTGTTTCCCCGGCAAGGCCGACGGCACTCTCACCGAGCGCCTCGCGCACGATACGTTCACCCAGCTGATCGAGGGCAGCGACGCGCTGATCGACGTTCACTGCGGTGACCTGGTCGAGGCGCTGGAGCCGTTCGCGCTGTACGACGGGGGTCCGGCGGAGGCACGGGCCCGCCAGCTGGCAGTGGCTTACGGGCTGCCGTATGTGCTTCGCCAGGAGCCCGGCCCGGACCGGACCGTGGCCGGATCCACGAGCGCAGCCGCCGCGGCGGCCGGCATCCCGGCCATCACCGCCGAGGCAGGCGGCTGCGGGCTGATAGACGAGGAGGCTGTGCAGATGCACGTGGCCGGCCTGTACGGCGTACTCGCAGTCCTCGGCATGGCCGACATCAGCGCTGACGATGCGACCGGGGCGGCGGAGCCGACGTTCCTCAACGGATCCATCTGGCCGCACACCCGGCAGGCCGGCTGGTGGGAGCCCGTCGTGGCCCCGGGCGACTTCGTCGCCGGGAGCGAGGTGCTCGGCACGGTCTCCACGCTCGACGGGGGCGAGGTCCTCGAGACGATCACCGCGCCCACCGACGGCGTGATCATGTTCGTGACCAGCTCGCCCGCCGTGGCCGCCGACGGCCTGCTGCTCGGTCTCGGAAGGCTCGAGACCTAGTCCAGGCAGCGCGGACGCACCGGGCTCGCCGCCCTAGGGCACGACTACGAGGGGTACGGGGGAGTGGCGGGCGAGGCTGACGGCGACCGAGCCGACGACGCGGTGCGCCGCGAGAGAGGAACTGCCGACCACGATGACGACGGTGACGTCCGGGTGCGCCTCCCGGAGTTCAGTCGCGGCCGCGATCAATTCCTCCGCGATCTGGCCCTGGCGGCGGTGAAAGTCAAAGCGCTGCTCACGGCCGCGAAGCCGGTCAGCGGCCAGGGTGCGGAGTTCCTGCTCGACATCGTCGAAGTCTGACTCCAGCTCGGAGATGGCACCGGGCGAGAGCGCCGCCATGCTGGGCAGGTGAGCTACATACACCACATCGATCTTGCCGGTGCGACCCTGGAGCAGGTTGACCGCGCCGTCAAGGGCACGGCTAGCCGGGGGAGAGCCGTCGTAGCCGACAACCAGGCGCAGGTCCGACGCGGGCGGCGTAATAGTGCTCATCGACGGAGAATAACCGACCGCTGCCGGTCTTAGCGGACGGGCGTCGCCGGCGAGCCGGGAACTCTGGTCACCAGCGGGGAGCAGCTGCACAGGGCGACGGGAATCGCCTCGAACCCTTGCTGCAGCGCGGGGGCGGCCGCCGATTGGGCGGGGGCCGGGACCGCGGTAGCTGGCACCGGGGCGCCGGTGTCTGCCGCCGGGGTGGAGACGGCCCTGAGCTCGGTAAGCCTGCGGTTTGACGGGATCAGGACGATCGTGAGGATGAAGCCGAGCCCGAGCAGCCCTGCCGACACGCCGAAGGCGACCGTGTAGCCGTGCGTGGCCGCGACTGCCGGAGCTAGCCGGCTGGTGTGGTGGGTGATCAGGTAGGTGGCGGCTGCGCTCAGCGCGATCGTGCTGAGTGCCGACGTCCCGATCGAGCCGCCAACTTGCTGCATGGTGTTGACCAGCGCGGAGGCGACGCCAGAGTCCCGGCGGGCGACACCGAAGGTAGCGGTGTTGATGGCCGGCGCGAAGATCATGCCGAACCCGAGGCCGAGGATGAGCAGGGCGGGCAGCACGCCGGTGGCGTAGCTGGAGGTCACGCTGACCTGGGTCAGGTACACCATCCCGCCGGTGCCCAGGAGCATGCCGGCTGCGATCAGGGCCCGCGGGCCGACGCGGGTCAGCAGCACGATGCTGGAGAGGTTGGACGTGATCAGGATGCAGCCGATCATGGGCAGGAACAGCAACCCGGTGCTCAGCGGGCTTTCGCCTTTGACCACTTGCAGGTAGTAGGTGAGGAACAGGAAGGTTGCGAAGATCGCCACCCCCGATATGAAGACCGCGACGTAGGCGCCGCCCCTGGTCCGGTCGAGGATCACCCGCAGCGGCAGCAGCGGGTGACTAGACCGTTGCTCGGCCAGAACGAACCCGGCGAGTAGCACGGCGCCTGCGACGAGAGAGACGATCGTCGTCGCGGCGGTCCAGCCGGCGGTCTCGGCGCGGGAGAAGCCGAAGACGATCAGGAACAGCCCGGCGCACGCCAGCACGGTGCCCGGCCAGTCCATCCGCGGCCTGACGTCCGGGCGGCTGGGGCGGATCCAGGCGAGCGCGCCAGCCACCGCGATTGCGGCGAAGACCAGGTTGACGTACAGCGTCCAGCGCCATGAGAGGTACTGGGTGAGCACCCCGCCCAGTATCAGGCCCACGGCACCGCCGCCTGCCGCCACCGAGCCGAACACGCCAAATGCCCGGCCCCGCTCCTTTGGCTCGCGGAACGTGCTGACCAGCGTGCCCAGCGCGGAGGGCGCGAGGACAGCGCCGAACGCTCCCTGCAAGGCCCTGGCTGCCACCAGCATCGTGAACGACACCGAGGCACCTCCGATGGCCGAGGCCACCGCGAATCCGATCAAGCCGACGATGAACACCCGCTTGCGGTTGAACATGTCTCCGAGGCGGCCGCCCACCAGCAGCAGGCTGCCGAAGGCCAGTGCGTAAGCGGTCACCACCCATTGCCGGTCGCTGTTCGGGAATCCCAGCGCACGCTGCGCCGATGGCAGCGCGATGTTCACGATCGTGGAGTCCAGCACGACCATGAGCTGGGCGACGGCGACCACGACCAGAATCAGCCAGCGCCGGTCGTCGGGTGCGGCCGCACGCTCGCCGGGCACGGCTCTCGCGGAAGACATAGACCAATACTCGCCGTCCGGCCTCCGGCGAGCGAATGCCGCCTACGGCTCGTGGCCGTCATGCCCGGCTCAGGACGCTATGCGAAGTACTGCTCGATGGCCCGGGCCAGCCCGGCCGCGATCACGTGCTGGCCGCGGCTGCTGGCGGCGATCGAGCCCTCGAAGGGGTCGGTGATGAACAGCGGCTCGACCAGCGCTCCGGGCATCAGGCTGGGCGCGCTGAAGTAGCCCTTCTTGGCCGGGCCCAGGAGCATGAGGTGGTCGTAGGCCTGGTCGGCGGCGGTGAGCGAGGACCCGAGGCCCTGATCGGTCTGGGCGCCGATGTCCGGGATGTGCCAGCCGCGGGCGTTCATGGCGGCCAGGACGTCCGACTGCACCAGGCTGGCCAGGCGGCGGTTGTCCGCCGCGAACGGGCGGGCGGAGTCATACGCGGTGATGCATCCTGCGGCGGCGGCGCTGGAACTCGCGTTGAAGTACACGCCGACCAGCACGTTCGCGTGGGCCATGTTCGCGCAAACATCCCTGGCGGCCACGTCGTCGTGCGAGCCCACGTCCGTCAGGATGCCGCCCGACTCGTCGGCGGGCCCGAGCCGCAGGACCGGCGTGGCCCCGGTCCTCGACACCACGACCCGGAGGCCCGCGCGCCGCAGTATCGCCATCGTGTCCAGCACCACGGGCAGGGTCTGGTCGGCCTCGTAGATCACTCGCCCGGACTCGGTCACGCCCACCGCGCCGGGATCGGGTCCGCCGTGGCCAGCGTCCAGGAATACGGTCAGATGGCGGTTCGCCCCGTCGGGCGGGAACGCTACGCAGGCGCCCTGAGCGAAGTAGGCCGGATCAATGGCAACGCCCGCGCCCGGCGTATCAGCGCCGACCTCGGTGAGGCTGCCGCCGCCATTGCCGGCGGCGTAGGCCGCACCGGACGGGCCGGGGGGCGCGCCGCAGGCGGCGACCCCGATGGCGGCGACGGCGGCGAGCACCGCGAGCCGGCCCGATCCCAGACTGATCCTCGTCCGGTCCGCTGGCATCCGCTTTCCTCCCCGCTCGCAGACCAAGCACGAAGAACCGGGCGCGACGGTTCCAGGAGACCCGGTGCATGCAGCGACCCCGGCCCGGAAGGAGTCCGGGCCGGGGTCAGGAGGGCCGAGAGTGACGGCTCAGGCACCGGCCAGCACGGCGGCCGTCGTGATCGCGGACGCCGAGCAACTGGATGTCCGGATCTTGACCGGACCGCCGGCCAGGAGCATCCGAACGCCGGACGTCTGGGCCACTGTGCTCGCTGTTAGCACCCCGTCCCTGGCGATCTGCCCGACCGCCACGACGTTGGCGCGCCGATTGCCAGCTGACTCAAGCTGGCGCTGGTCCTCGCCAGGACCTTGGTCGAGTTCGAGGTTGACACCTGGATCCGGTGGGTGCCCAGCAGAGGACTGGTCACGATCACGGGGAAGCTCGGGACAGAGCTGCCGTCATCGGCACCGGCTCGCTCCATCTCATCGGCCGGCATGCCCGGCCTGGCCGGGCCGGTCCGACCAAGCCGCTCGGTCAGCACGGCTCACATCCATGCATGGGGTGCCTCTCTCTCCCGCGCGAATTCGCACACCCCTTGTTACCCGCAGCGCCCGGGTGAGTTGCGGGAAACAATCGGCCGAGAGGGTTGATCGCGCCCCAGGTGGGCAGCAGCGGCGGCATGGGCATTTGCACTCACGGCAGGGTCAGGCTCGCCGCGGTCCTGGCCGCGGGCGGAACGCTGCTGCTCGCCGGCTGCGGCTCGACGTTCGGCCAGGCCAGCCAGGCCGGCGCCACCTCGCCGCCGGTCAGCACGGCGCCTTCGTCAGTGCCGTCGATCAGCTGCAGCGACGTCGCCGCGCTGCGGGCATCGCTGACGAACCTGACGCATATCTCCGTGACGTCGACTACGGTCAGGCAGCTCGCCGCCGATCTCGATAGCATCCGCGCCCGGCTGGACGGCCTCACCCATCAGGTGGCAACTGCCTTCAAGACCCAGGAGAATGAGCTCGACGCGGCCCTGGCCCAGCTCGCCGCGCAGGCACGAGCGACGGCCGCCAATCCGTCGCCCGCCCAGGTCGATCAGCTCGGCGTCGCGGTCTCCGTTCTCAAGCAACTGGCACCGCCGCTCATCGCGGAGACGAGGGCGGAGTGCCCGAACACAGCCGGAGGCAACTGAGTGAACATGCCCAGGACCGAGCTTGACGCCCGCTTCAGCGACCCCGACAGCGTCGCGACCACGTGGGACCAGACCCGCCAGGTGCTGGAGACGGCCCAGCTCTCCTGGATCGTGACGGTGCGCGGGGACGGGCGTCCGCATATGACGCCGCTGGTCGCCGTCTGGATGGACGGCGCGCTGCACTTCACGACCGGCGAGGAGGAGCAGAAGGCGGTCAACCTTCGCGGCAACCCCCACGTGATCCTCATGACCGGCTGCAATACCTGGGACGCCGGCCTGGACGTGGTCGTCGAGGGCGACGCGATCCCGGTGACGGACGATCAGGTCCTGCAGCGCCTGGCCAAGGCCTGGACGGGCAAGTGGGACGGCCAGTGGCAGTTCGAAGCCCGCGACGGCGCTTTCCAGCAGGGGGACAACATCGCGCAGGTGTTCGCGGTCAGGCCCGCCAAGGTGCTCGCGTTCGGGAAGGGGCAGTTCAGCCACACCCGGCACGTGTTCTAGCCGACGTCGACGATCGCGGCGACGGGGCCGCCGCCATCCGGGCCCTGATGAGCCGCCGATACCGACACGAACACGGCGGGGTCTCCCGTCACCGCGGCCGCGACCCCACCGACGCACGCCTTGATCTGCCGGTGCCAGTGCACGTCGGAGTCGTCAAGCATGGCGTTGCGCCAGCCCCTGACCTGCCCATCCTGGCTCGCCTCGCACTTGAGGAACACGTTGACCAGGCGCCCGCCCAGGTCGCCTGGATGCGGCCGGGCAGGGAGGTCAAGACCCGCGTCCCTGATCGCGGCCCAGATGCCGTCGGCGTCCAGGGCGTCCCTCATGACCGAGTGGCCGATCCGGTACCGCCCGCCGATCCCGCGCACGTTGCCCGCGACGACCACCTGGGCCCGGTCCAGCTCGACCCCCGAGGAGCAGGAAGCTACCGACGAGCCCAGCTCCCGGTCGTGCATCACCGCGGCGTCATCCGGCATCTCGATCTCGCCGAGCGCGACCGCGATGCCCAGGGCGGCGGTGCCATTGGAGACATCCATCGACTCGCCGGTGTTCTCGGTCCATACCGAGTGCCCGCGTGACTTCGCGTCCCGGATCGTGTGAATGGTCAGCAGCGGCGTCTTGGTCTGCACGTAATGCACGTCCGCGGGATCGGTGATGCCGGCCGCCGCCATCGCCGTGCGCACGGCCGCGGCGACCTTGCTGATCATCGCGGTCCGGCCGATGTCCTCGGGAAGCAGCGGGTCGCTCATCGCGTACCCGATCGACAGCCGCGGCTCCGCGGACGCAGGCACGGAGGACGGATCCACGGTCGCGAACACGGTCGCGTGCGGGCTGATCACGCCGTCCGTGCCGCCCGACCACACGATCGGCACCTGCGCGACCTCGGCCGCGCTCCGGCTGCCCCTGGCGACCAGCACCTCGCGGAAGGCCCGGTCGGCCAGGATCCGGGTGTAGTCGTTGACCCCGCCGTTGCCCTCGGTCTTGCCGATGACCGCGATCACGCGGTCGGCGGCGAGCGCCCCGTCATCGATCAGCCGGGCAAGCTCGCTGGCGTCGGATACGTGGTGCAGTGGCACCTTGCGGACCTCGATCGGCTCGGGCACCAGCGACCTCCTTGCGTTCAGGGCACAACGACGGTGCCGGCCGTCCCGGCCAGCGCGTCGCCAATGCGGTGCAGTGACGTGATGACGGCCCGGCCGCCGGCCTCGGCGAACCGGCAGGCGGCCTCGACCTTCGGACCCATGCTGCCAGGCGCGAAGTCCTGGGCCGCGGCCAGCGCGCGCATCCGCGCCACCGGGATCTCGCCGACCGGCCGCGCCGATGGCAAGCCGAAGTCCTGCACCACGGCATCGACATCGGTCGCGATGACCATCGTGTCGGCCCCCAGCTGGCGGGCCAGCACCGCGGCGGTCAGGTCCTTGTCGATCACTGCCTCCACGCCGCGCAGGGTGCCGTCGGGGTCGCGTACCACCGGGACGCCGCCGCCCCCGGAGCAGACCACGACGAAGCCGGCCGCCAGCAGCGCGGCCGCCGGCGCCGCCTCCAGGCACTCCGACGGCTCGGGCGACGCGACGACCCGCCGCCATCCGCGCTCGCCGAAGTCCTGCCATGACTGGCCGTGTGCGATCAGGTCCGCCGCGGCGTCGGCAGGCAGGTAGCGGCCGATCGGCTTGGTCGGCTCCGCGAACCTCCCGTCAGCAGCCGACACCACCGTCCGCGATACGAGCACAGCGGTCCGCGTCTCCACGCCGCGCCGGCGAAGGGCCGCGTCAAGCGCGTTCATCAGCAGGACGCCGATCGTGCCCTGCGTCTGCGCGCCGCACCAGTCCAGCGGGACGGGCGGCACCACCGACGCGGCGATCTCGTTCTTGACCAGCAGGTTGCCGACCTGCGGGCCGTTGCCGTGGGTGAGGACGACCCGGGTGCCCGCCGCGACGATGTCGGCGATCGGCTCGGCCGCAATCGTGATCGCGGCCATCTGGTCGCCGGGCCTGGCGCTGCCGTCGGGCGCCGTCATCGCGTTGCCGCCGAGCGCGATCAGCACGGTCATAGCCAGTCCACCTCGGCCGCGCTCCGGCCGCCCGACAGCGCGGCGTAGCCGGGTCCCCGGTCAAAGAACGGCCGCGCCGCCGGGCGCTCCGCGGCCAGCCGGGCACGCAGCGCGGCAGTCGCCGCCTCGTCCGCGTCCGGCGAGTCAGGCGGCCCGGTGATCACGACCCCGTAGTCCGCGGCCGCCGCCGCGCGCGACACCTTGCCCCAGCGGACATCGCGCACCACCAGCGCCGGGTCCCGCAGCAGCGGGTCACCCCAGCCCCCGCCGCCGGTCGTGCGGATCCTGATGACGGTCCCGGCGGGCACGAACTCACCGTCCGCCAGCGCGTCGACCTCGCGCTCACCGGTGCCGCCGGGGTCGATCGTGATCTGGAACGGCCGTCCCGCCCGGCCGCCGTTCACGCCCCAGCACGACAGGATCGAGCGGTCGGCGATCGACATGAAGTAGCCGTCCTCGCGCATCCGCAGGACCTTCTCGTAGCCGAGCCCGCCCCGGAACTGGCCCGGCCCGCCCGAGTCGACCGCGAGGCCGAGCCGCTCCACCAGCAGCGGGAAGCGGGCCTCGGTGAACTCGGCGGGCAG
>DAIOWC010000134.1:0-17032 GCA_036758685.1 Streptosporangiaceae bacterium
TCGGCGACATGACCGGCAGCGAGATTGCGTACCTGCCCAACCCGCGGCGCGAGGCGGAGGAGAACGAGCTGAACGTCCGCAACGATCAGTTCCTCGCCCTCGGCCTGCAGCCGACGACCCTGTCGGAAGGGCTGATGGAGGAGATCACCGAGATCGCCGCCAAGTACCGCCACCGCGTCGACCCGAGCAAGATCATCGCCCGCTCGGTGTGGCGCGCGGGCATGGAGACCTCGGCCGACCTCGTAACCGAGCTGCCCGCAGAGTAATAGCGCGCCAGCGCTCACAGGAGCCGCCGCGACGCCAGCTGCCTGGGTCCGGCGGCTCTTGCCTGGACGGGGTCGGCGTCCCCATCGCGCACGGCCAAAGCTGGCGGGCAGGGCTGCTACCGTGCGTGTGTGAGTACATCGCCGTCCGCTTCTCCGGCGGCCCGCGGGACCAGGGTTCGGGGCACGCGACAGGCTGAGGCGGTCTCCGCGGCTCTCGATGGCATGCCCGGATTCTCCAGCGCGCAGCAGATCCATGCCGAGCTCAGGCGGCGCGGCGAGAATGTCGGGCTGACCACCGTGTACCGGCACCTGCAGGTGCTCAGCGAGGACGGGCGTGTCGATGCGATCAGGGACGCCAGCGGCGAGACCCTCTACCGACGGTGCCGCAGCGACGCCCACCATCACCACCTGATCTGCCGGAACTGCGGGCGGAGCGTCGAGGTCGAGGGCAAGGCCGTTGAGCGGTGGGCCGAGCAGGTCGCCGCGGACGCCGGGTTCACCGATGTGGGGCATACCGTGGAGCTTTTTGGCTTCTGTCCTGACTGCTCGGTTTGAGGTAAGTTCGGACTCGCTAGCAGTCAGTTCCACCGCCGGGGGTGCACGGTGTCCGACGACCCGGGCTCAGCGTTTCCTCCGTTCCGCGGGCTCAACCCGCCAGGCGGCTTCGGAACGGGAACGGGCGGTTACCCGGGCCAGCCACCGCCTGCCCCGCGCAAGAGTCCCGTCCGGGTGCACGTGATCTGGCTCGCGGCTGTCCTGATCGTCGGCGTGGCCGCTGGCGGCGGCGGCTACCTCGTCGGCACGCACCGGACTGGCTCCGCGAGCTCCGCGCAGAGTCCGCCGGCCAGCGGCGTCACTCCCGGCGAGACGCCGGCCGACGCTCAGCCCTGCGCGGCGTCGCTCACCGCCGTCAGCCCGGATGCGAGGCTCTTCCGCGACCTCCTGCCGATGCCGGCCGGCGCGAGCCGGGTTGCCGGGCCCAAGCCGTACTCGCTGAACGCCTACGTCCACGAGCTGTATTCGAGCGCTGACTACGCGACGGAGGAGGCGCTGCTGGCCGCGCGCTGCTTCGAGACCGCCGTCAACAGTGAGTGGCGGACCTCCGCCGGGGTCATCGTGTCGGTCTGGCTCATCCAGTTCGCCGGCTCATCGGGCGCGCAGAGCTATGCGCTCGGCCAGGCAAACATCGACGTGACGGATCTGCACGGGCATGGCCGGCACGCCCTGGTCGCCGGGGTAACGGACGGATCGATCGTTCAGAACCCGCAGCTGGACACCTACGGCAACACGCTCACGCGGATGTTCGGGTCGGTGGGATCGGTCATGATCCTCGTCCACGAGTTCGAGCCCGCGTACCTGCCGAGCGAGGCATCGGCCGAGCCGGTGCTGCTCGCGCAGTCGAGGCGGGTCGCCTCCGGCTAGCTACTGCCGCGGCGGGCCGACGTAGCGGCCGAGCCACTCGCCCAGCGGCGCGGTCGCGGTCAGGAAGCCGGTCACCCGATTCTTGGCGGCAGCCGTGCCGAGCCAGGCTTCGACCTGAAACTGCTGCCAGGCCACGAGTCCCTTGCACCGCAGCAGCTCGATCCGCGGATGCTCAGCCGGATAGCCGCGGGGCGCCGACTTCAGCTTCTCGTGGCCGTCCACATCGATGCTGTGCTGGCGGATGCCCGTGATCAGCCGCTCAAGCTCGGCTCCGGTGTGGTGGCCCGCCACCGCCTGCCGGTAGCGGTCAAGCTGATCCGACCTCATCTCCCACATTCCGCTGCCGACGGCGAGACCCCTGGCCGAGAGCTGAATGTAGCCATCGCCGACGACGGCGCCGATGGCCGTCTTGTAGGGCGACTTGTCCTTGCTGAAGCGGAGATCACGGTAGGGGCGGAAGATCTTGCCCTCGCCGTGCTCCGGCCCGAGCTCGTCGAGCAGCTCGGTCATCGGCCGCAGGACGCACTCGGTGTAGATCTCCTTGTGCGCGAGCCAGTAGGTCTTCGAGTTGTCGGCCTCCAGCCCTTCGTAGAAGTCGAGGGCTTCCTCCGGCCAGCCGTTGAAGGTCATAGCGCCTCTCTTCGACGATCGCGGTGCTGCAAAGGCGAGCATGCCACGACCGGCTGCGCCGCGAGGCCCTAGTTATCCGCCCAGATCTCTCCGGCCTCGCCGTAACAGTCCTCCTGGACCAGCGGCGTGCCGGTGCCGGGCGCCGGGTCGTCGAGGCACTTGCCGGAGTAGTTGTTGATCAGCTCACCCGACGGTCCGGTCAGCCATTGCTGCGAGAGCACGAACTCCTCGACGCAGAAGTTCGGCTGGACGTTGACGCCGTCCAGGGCAGACCCGACCAGGGTCGGTCCGGGCACGTCGAGGCAGTCCGAGCCGGTCTGGATGCTGAGGTCTGCGTGCAGGGCCATCCGCTGCTCGCCCGAGCCGGCGTCGCAGGGCTGGGCGGTGACGAGGGTATTCAGCCCGCTGACGCCACCCTGGCTGCTGGCGCACTCACCCGATTCGCCCGAGACCAGCAAGCCGGCGGGCAGGGTCCACCGCATGATCGCCTTCCGCGTACACGGGACGATGCCGGCTGGCTCCGCGGCCGCCTGCGCCGCAGCGGCCAGGCAGCCGCCCAGCCCGTTGCGCAGCATTCCGTAACCCGCGGGCGTCCACTGCTGGGCCGCGCTGCCCGGCTGGCAGGCGGCGACGGTGACCTGACGACCCGCTCGGAGGAGGCACGCCGATCCGTTCGACAGAGCCCCCGGACCACCGGGCGCTCCCGCCGAGGTATAGACCCAGGCCTGCGCTGAGACCGGCGCGCAGTCCTCGACCAGCACCTGGCCGGCCGGGCTGACATCGAGGCAGAGGCCGACGTCGTGCAGGCCGAGGTGGCCAGGTCCGGATCCGGTCCTGGTCAGGCTCGCAGCGCTGACGATCATGAAGTGGACCGAGCCGCTCTGGCCAGTCACGGTGTCCCGCGCGGTGACGGTGACCGGCCAGGTTCCCGGTGCCGCGGGGAGGCTGCCGGATATCAGCGCGCTGGTGCTGGCGGCGACGGACTGAATGGACAGGCCCGCGGGCAGTCCGGCCGCAGAGTAGGCCAGTGAAGCGGCACTGGCACGGGCGTCGAGCCCGACGATCGTCATCCGGAGCGAGCCGCCGGCCGCGAGGTCCTGAGTGCCAGGATCGACGAGCGTCACCGGCGGCGGGCCGGCGGCGGCGAACGCGCCGGTGCCGTCGGGAGTGCCCAGGCCGGTCGGGCCGTCATAGCCGCGCTCGGCATTGCACAGGTACTGACGACTGGGCTCACAGGTGCCGTTGGTGCCGGCGGTCACGTCAAAGAGGCCGGCCAGGCGCCGGTAGGGGTAGGACGCAGGGTAGGTCCCGGCTTCCGGGGTGCCCGCCAGCGCGTAGGTGGCGGCAATGATCGGGGTTGCCACGCTCGTGCCGCCGATGTCGAGCCACGGCCCGCCATTGTCCCTGGTCCCGAACGAGTCGTAGACCGATACTCCGGTGGCCGGATCGGCGACCGCGGCCACATCGGCCACCGTCCGGTTCAGGCACCCGGCGGCCGAGTCGTCAGGCTTCGTCAGCTGCCAGGGGGGCTTAGGCTCCAGAATCGAGCAGCCGGAACCGGTCCCGGGGTTGAAGAGGTTGCCAAAGCGGCTGCCCGAGCCGGCGCCGCCCCACGCGCGCTCGCTCCATCCGCGCCTGGCTGTCCGGTCACGGGTGAGCGTGGTACCGCCGACCGCGGTCACGAACGGATTCGTCGCCGGATACAGCGCCGCGTACCCGTAGTCGCCTGCTGCCACGACGACGGCGTCACCGGGATGGTTGAAGTCCTGGTCAAACACTGCCTGGTCGGTGAACTCGGCCCCGTCCCAGCTATTGGAGATGAAGCGAGCGCCGGTGGCGGCCGCCGTCATCTCGGCGCCTGCCAGGTTCGTGATCTCCTCGTTCTTCGCCTCGACCACCACGATGTGGCAACTCGGGCAGATGGCCGACACCATCTCGACGTCGATCGATTCCTCGATCCCCCACCCGAGGCTAGGCGAGGGCAGGGGACTCGGCGCGCCGTGCTGATTCAGGATGCGCAGGCAGCCGCTGGCCGTTGTGCAGGCCGGCAGCCGGAACTGCCGGCGATAGGCCGCCAGATCGCTCGCCAGACGGGGATCGGAGTGGGCATCGACGACCGCGATGGTCGCCCCGGTGCCACGGTGAACGGCGGCGGACACCAGCCGGTAGGCGCTGCGCAGAGCCAACGGGCTGTAGCCGAGCAGGACCGGGCCACGGCCTGCCCGCGCGGCCCGCGCCGCAGCCGCCCGCTCGGCCGGGCTCGGAACTAACACCAGCGCCTGGCAGGCCATCACGCCTGGCTGGGCCGACCGCGGGCACGGCTGCCGCTCATCCGCGGGCAGTCGTGGTCCCAGCGCCTGGCCCGGGCCGGCCGTACGGCTAGCGCCGGGGTTCACCCGCGTCCGGCCGGCCGCCGTCGCCGCAGGGAGCGGCGCTAACGCCACGATCCCGAGTACCGTCGCCGTGACCAGCCCGGCAGCGAACGCGCCGGGCGCAGACCGCAGAGATAACCGCCGCATACCTCCTCCGTATCCAGGCACAGCGGCTCTAAGCTCGCGCGCGGATAACAGCTTCGCCTCGGTCGGAACGCGGGCGGGTGCACGTCCCTACAGATGCCCGAGCACCGGGTGCGGCACGTAGGGCTCCTCCAGCCGGTGCATCTCGTCCTCGGTCAGCGTCAGTTCCTCGGCCGCCAGAGCATCCTGCAGGTGCGAGAGCTTGGTGGCACCGACGATCGGCGCCGTCACGCCTGGCCGGTGCATCAGCCAGGCCAGCGCGATCTGCGCCGACGGCACGCCGCGTTCCGCCGCGACCTCAGTGCAGCGGTCCACGACGTCGAAGTCGGCATCGACCTTGTACAGCGAGTCGCCGAACGGATCGGACCCGGAGCGCACCGTGTGCCGCTCGCCGTCCCTGGTGCGGTTGCCGGCCAGGAAGCCGCGGGCGAGCGGGCTCCACGGAATCACGCCCACCCCCTGGTCGATGCACTGCGGGATCATCTCCCGTTCTTCCTCGCGGTAGACCAGGTTGTAGTGGTTCTGCATGGACACGAACCTGGTCCAGCCATGGGCATCGGCCGCGTGCTGGGCCTTGGCGAACTGCCAGGCATGCATGCTGCTCGCGCCGATGTAGCGAGCCTTGCCCGCGCGGACCACGTCGTGCAGCGCCTCCATCGTCTCCTCGATCGGGGTCCGGTAGTCCCAGCGGTGGATCTGGTACAGGTCGACGTAGTCCATGCCGAGGCGGTCAAGGGAGGCGTCGATCCCGGACAGGATGTGCTTGCGGGACAGGCCGCTCATGTTCTCGCCCTCTCCCATCGGCATGTAGACCTTGGTGGCGACCACGATCTCGTCCCGGCTGAACAACTTGCCGAGCAGCCTGCCGGTGGCAACCTCGCTGGCACCGCGCGAGTAGGTGTCGGCGGTGTCGTAGAAGGTGATCCCGCCGTCGGCCGCGGCCTGGACTATTGGCGCGGCCGCGTCCTCATCCAGGACCCACGGGCGTTCGGAGTTGTTGCCGTAGCTCATCATGCCGAGGCAGACACGGGAAACGCGCATTCCGGTCGAGCCGAGGTTCACGTATTTCACTTGGGTCGCTCCACGAGGTAATCGGGAAATTGGGGACTAATGGTCGAGATCAGGGCGTCGGCTTGAGCCATTCTCGCCAATGGCGTGAACCGGGCAGCCAGGCACCGCGTCACAATGGCGACGATGTTGCCGAACCTCTGGTAGCGGTCCAGACCCGCCGATAACCCGTCGGCGAGTTCTCGAGCGCCCAATGGCCGCCAAGAGCCGGGTGGATGGAGGGCAGGCAGGCCGTCGACGCCAATCAGATCGGGGCACTAGCTGCAGTTCAGTTACGGCATGCCCGGGCCTGCCGTAAGCCAATGTGACTCTAGGGGTGGGAAAAATGGCAACCATGACTCCGGCCGAGGCTGATCGGAAGAAGACTCGGAAGAAAAGCGGCGTGGGTGGCTGGTTCAGGTCCTTCAGCGGGATCCTCGCATCGACAGCGACCATTGTGGCCGCGCTCGCGGGTGCGTTTGCCGCGCACCAGACCTCGAAGGTTGACCAGCTCAATCTCACGATCAGGGACAAGAATATCGTGATCAACCAGGTCAGCAGCCAGCTGGCCAGCGTCAAGGCGAGCGCGGCGACGAACCCGAGCCCGTCGACATCGGCGCCGTCGACCAGCATCAGCGGCGGCGCGCCCGCGGGCGGCGGCGCATATCTGATTTCTCTCCAGCCGACGGTCGACAACGCCGAGGAGCAGACCGGGCTGCAGGTGATGTCCGCGGCTAACTATCCCGACAGCGTCACCTTTTACTGTGCCGGGCCGCAGGGCAACGGCCAGCCGGATGAGGCGTTCAACGTCGCCGGTCACTCGGTGTTCAAGGCGGTCGTCGGCATCCCGGACGATGCGCCCAACGCCACCAGCGTGGACGAGACGATCACGTTCACCAACCAGGCGGGAGCGCAGCTGAGCAAGCCGGTCACGGTCAGCCTGGGCAAGACGGCCACCGTCCAGCTCAACATCTCGGGCGTGACCCAGCTCGGGATGACGTGTACCGGGCTCAACACCCAGACCCAGCAGCAGGACAACAGCAATGTGGTGACGCTCGGGAACGCGTCGGTCTCCTGAGCCGACCGCTCGGAGCCCGGACGTGGGCGGCGCGTTCACGTTCGGTCTCCGAGCGGGTCAGGTGCGGGTCCCGGCAACGTGCGGGACGCCCGCGGGCTCGTCGGAGGGCTCCTCGCGGATGCCGTACTTCGCGTACAGCCGGCGAAGCGGTCGGGGGGCCCACCAGTTGGCGCGGCCGAGCAGCCGCATCGTGGCCGGCACCAGCATGACCCGCACGATGCTGGCGTCCACGACCAGCGCGACGATCATGCCGACGCCCAGCAGCTTGATGAATGTGATCCCCGAGGCGGAGAACGCCCCGACCACGATCACCAGCAGCAGGGCCGCGCTCGTAATCACGCCGCCGGTACGCTGCAGCCCGCTCGCGATGGCCTGCACATTGTCGCCGGTCGCGTCGTAGCGCTCGCGGATGCGCGAGAGCAGGAACACCTCGTAGTCCATCGACAGCCCGAAGATGATGGCGAGCATCAGGATCGGCATCGTCGGCTCGATGGTGCCCGTGGGCGTGAACTGCAGGAGCCCCGACAGGTGCCCCTCCTGGAAGATCCACACCACCACGCCAAACGTGGCCGCCAGCGACAGCAGGTTCATCGCGATCGCCTTGACCGGCAGCACGACCGATCCGAACGCCAGGAACAGCAGCACGAACGTGGCGCCCGCCATGACCAGGCCCATCCACGGGACTGTCGCGGACAAGCTGCTCAGCTCGTCCACCAGCTGTGCGGTCTGCCCGCCGACGTACACCCTGGCCCCCGCCGGCGGGGCGACGCCGCGGACTCCCTGGACGATCTGCCTGGCCTGCGCCGAGAGCGGATCGGGCCGGTAGGTTGCGGCTACCCGGCCGACGCTCCCGCTGACGCCGGTTAGCCGCGCGCCTGCCACTCCCGGCACGCCCCGCACATGACTGACGTAGGCCGCCAGCTCGGCCTGCCGCAGGGGCGAGGTGGCCACCGGGCCGGAGAACTGCACGAGGCTCTCGATCGGCGCCGTCGAGTTGCCAGGGAAGTCCCGGCTGAGGGTCTGCGTGACCACCCTGGCCGTGGCCGCCGCCGGCAGATCGCGGGCGTCCGTGCCACCCCAGCTGATTTTGAGGAACGGGGTGCCCAGGGCTAGCAGCACTACGACGATCACGGCGGCATAGGCGACGGGACGGCGCATGACACTGCGCGCGAGCCGGTACCACCCGCCGGATGCTTCGTCGGCCTTAGGCCGGCCCGCCGAGCGGCGCACCCGCAGCGCGTTGACCCGCGGGCCGAGCACGGCCAGCAGGGCGGGCATGACCGTGAGCGCGGCCAGCATGTCGACCAGAACCGTCGCCACGCCGCCGTAGCCCATCGACCGCAGGAACACCTCGGGGAACAGCAGCAAGCTCGCCAGCGCCATGGCGACCGTCACGCCGGATACCGCGACGGTCCGGCCCGCGGTGGCCATCGTCCGGGCCAGCGCGTCTGCAGTGCTAGCCCCGGGGGACGACCCCCCGGACCCACCGCGGACAGTTCCAGGCTGCCGGTTCAGTTCCTCGCGGAACCGGCCCACCATGAACAGGCCGTAGTCGATGGCCAGGCCCAGGCCCAGGATCGTCGTGATGTTGATCGAGTAGATCGAGACCGACGTGGCCAGCGTCAGCAGCCGCAGAGCGGCGAACGAGCCGAGGATGCCGATGCCGCCGATCGCCAGCGGCAGGCTCGCGGCGGCGAGGCTGCCGAAGATGAACAGGAGCAGCAGGAGCAGGATCGGCATCGAGATCGCCTCGGCGCGGCCGATGTCGCTGGTGACCTGCTTGCTGATCGCAGCCTCGGTCGGGATCTGGCCGCCTGCCTGGACGGTCAGGCCGGGGGCAGCGAGGCTCCCCTGGATGGCGTCGAATGACTTGATCTTCGCGGCATCGCTGCCGCCCGTCAGGTCCAGCACCGCATAGGTGATCCGGCCGTCGGCGCCGACGAACTGGCGTGAGCCGGTGGACCAGTAGGTTGCTGCGGCCTCCACCCGGCTGCGCGGCAGCCGGGAGAGAGAATCCGTGACTGCTGACCGGTAGGCGGGCGAGCTGACGGTCATGTCCTTGCTCGTGTACAGGACCACGACGTCGGCTCCGTCGCGGCCGAAGGCCGCCTGGGCGAGGTTCGCTTCCTGCTGGCTCTGACTGCCTGGTGGGGCGAAGCCGCCCTGCGACTGAAGCTTCCCGAATACCCCGGTCCCCCAGACGGCTGCGGCTACCACGACAAGACCTGCCACCAGCAAGACCAGGCGGCGCCGACGATAGATAAAACGTCCCCATCTCTCGAACATGTGGCTCTCCGCGGCTACACTCGTTATCAATCGTTGCTTCGGTAAACGCTGTAAGCTATACGATGTAAACTGTTGCATACAGCGATTACGCTAGTCAAGCCTGGAAAGGCAGGAAGGACGCGGACCATGGTGCAAGCGCAGGCGCTGAGTCGCCGGGACCGCGTGCGAGCAGCCACTACGCAGGAAATCCTGCAGACCGCCCGGCAGCTGCTGGTTGACCAGGGCGCGTCGGCGATCTCGCTGCGGGCCATCGCCAGAGAGATGGGGATGACGGCGCCCGCTCTCTACCGGTATTTCGGCAGCCACGAGGAACTGCTGAGGCATGTGGTCGGCGATATCTTCACCGATCTGGCCCAGCACGTCCGGGCCGCGATCGAGGCGGCTGCGGAAGCGGCGGGCAGCGACCGCGCTCCCGAGGACCTGATGGCAGTCAAGCTCATCGCGGGCTGCCGTGAATTCCGGGCCTGGGCGCTCACGCACGTGCCGGAGTTCGACATGATCTTCGGCAGCCCGCTGCCGGGCCTGCACCTCGACCACACCGATCCGGTGGCCGAGTGCGGATACCAGTTCGGCCAGGTGTTCCTCGACCTGTTCGGGAACCTCTACCGGCGCCGGCCGTTCCCGATCCAGACCGACGACGAGATCGACCCCTCGCTGCGCCGCCAGCTCACGCGCTACCGCGACCTGGTCGGCACGGACCTGCCGCTGGGCGCACTGCTGACGTTCCTGCGCTGCTGGGTGCTGCTCTACGGGATGGTCGCGCTCGAGGTCGGCCGGCATCTGGAGTTCGCGCTGGATGACTCGGCGCCGATGTTTGAGCTGATGCTGTCCGACCTGGCGCCCATGGTGGGGCTGGAGTACCCGGCCTACGGGGCCCACAGTTAAGTAGAACAGCTCGGCGCGGCCGGGCAGATCTGCTCATCCGCCGGACCGCCGCGGCGGCCGATGATCGAGGGCATGAGAAGCACACCACTCCGGCCCCACACCACCGCCGCGTTCTACGCGCAGGCGGCAATCTCATTCGGCGTTTCGATCGCGGCCGTCTTCGTCGGGATCGCCTACCTCCCGCTCGGCACCTGGCCGCGAGCATTCCTCGCGCTTGGCGTCCTCTACGCGGTGACCTCTGCCTTCACGCTCGCCAAGTGCGTGCGCGACCGGCAGGAGGAAACCGAAGTCGTCAGCCGGGTCGATCAGGCCAGGCTCGACAAACTGCTCGCTGAGCAGGACGTGCTGCGCGTCACCGTCCCCTGAGCAGCGGCAATCACCGTGCCCGGCCCGCAGTGCCTCGGGGGCCGGGCCGGCCGACGATCAGGCGACGAAGGGCGCGGCCCCGGAAACGGACTCCATCGGGCGGCCCGCGGCCGCCCAGTCCTGCATCCCGCCGGCAACGTTGGCCGTCTGCCAGCCGGCTCCGGCCAGCGCCTGCGCGGCCATTCCCGACCGGTGGCCGGACCGGCAGATCACATAGATCAGCTCGTCCTGCGGTACCTCGGTAGCCCGCGCGCCAAGGTCGCCCAGCGGGATGTGCCGGGCGCCCGGCACATGGCCTGCGTCCCATTCCTCGGGCTCGCGGACATCCAGGAGCCAGGCATCGCCGGGCACGCTCGCGGCCGGAACATCAGGAAGTCGTTCACCCATCCCGCCAGCCTAAGGCAGTTCTCCGGGATCAGGCCGCAGGGTCAGCCCGTAAGCCAGGAGCGTCAGCCCCGGACGCGGAGACCAGTCAAGGGCGGGCAGCCGGTCAAAGCCCGCCTCTTCGTACAGATGGTGCGCCGCCTTCATGTCGGGCTGCGTCAGCAGCAGCAGCCGCCTGGCGTCCTCGCGCCCGGCGAGGTCCATGACGGCGCCGAGCAGCTTCTTTCCCAGGCCAGCGCCGCGGGCTTCCGGGCGGACGGCCAGCGCCCGGATCTCGGCGTCGCCGGCCCGGCTGATCATGTCCCCGCCGTGCGGCCAGGATTGCAGGGTCACCGTACCGAGGATCTGGTCGCCGTCGACAGCAACGAGCACATGGCCCGTGCCGTCGGCGCCGAGCGCCCGCAGCGTCGGTGCGTACTCGGAGTCGGGCGCGAGAAAGTTGTCGGCGACATAGGCCGCTACCCGGATCTCCCCGACCGCTTCCAGCTCGGACGAACGAGCTTCCCGGATCACCATAAATGTCATCTAACCAGGCGAGTGGGCAGCCGCCGGGACGGGCTTGCCTCAGTCGGCGGCCGGTGGCCCTTCGCTGGCCATGAGCAGGTAGGCCGGAGTCAGCAGGGTGGCCAGATCCTGGCCCTGAACCTCGATGGCCGGCGGTTCGAAGCCGCGCAGCACCAGGTCCGCGGGCGCGGCCGCGGCGGGCGGCAGAGCGCGCAGGCGGGCCGGGCTCAGTCCCGACGACCAGAAGCCGGCCAGGGATTCGGCCAGCGGCGGGTCCGCAGCCTCGCCGGCTTCCGGCAGGCGCCCCGCTGTCCGGGGGCCGGCCGGGGGCCCGATCCGGCGCACGGACTGCCCGCCGCCACCGGGCCGCGCGGAGCCGCTCAGGCCGCGGAGGGCGGCGAGCAGGTCCTCACGCCCCTTGCCGCGCCAGGCGAGGATGCCGAACGGATCATCATCAAAGGCCTCGGCGAGCACGTAGCACACCGCGGCCAGGTGCTTGCACGGCACCTGCCAGTCCGGGCACGAGCAGGACATCATGAGGTCGCGCGACGACCGCGGGAACAGGGGCGTGCCGCAGTCGGCGAATATGTCCTCGATCTCCGCGGGCATCTCGCCCGCCAGCAGCCGGGCCCGGAACACCGCCCGCTCGGCCAGCGCCTTCTCGACCTTGCGCCACTGCGGCTTGGTGAGCGGGACGACGGTGAGGACCACCTTGTAGGGCTTGACCCTGGAGCCCTGCACCTGCGCGCTGACGTGCCCGGTGCCGATGTTCAGGCTCAGCACCTGGCCGGACCGGGCGTAGTTCCGGCCCCTGGTCAGGCGGCTCTGCATGCCGAACGACTCAAGGACGTCGATGAACCGCCGCGACCACCACTGCTCCCCGATTGAGCCGCGCTTGCTGCGGGCCTTGATTCCGCCGACCGCCTTGCGGGGCCTGGAGGACGTGAAGAACGGGCTGTCCCGCGGCGGCTCCTGAGCCCGGCTGTTGTCGACCGGGACGTCACCCCACGGTCCCTTGATGACGGTCACTGGGACACCGCCTCGGGCGACAGCGAGATGACCTGGCGCAGGTCGGCGACCGACAGCTCGGTGAGCCAGCTCTCGCCCGTCCCGACGATCCGGTCGGCGAGCGCCTTCTTCTCCTCGATCATCGCGTCGATCCGCTCTTCGACGGTGCCGACGCACACGAACTTGCGGACCTGGACGTCCCGGCGCTGCCCGATACGGAACGCGCGGTCGGTGGCCTGGTCCTCCACGGCCGGATTCCACCACCGGTCGACATGGATCACGTGACTGGCCGCGGTCAGGTTGAGCCCGGTCCCGCCCGCCTTGAGGGACAGCAGGAAGAGCGCAGGGCCCGTTCCCTCCTGGAAGTCGGCCACCATCTCGTCGCGGCGCTTCTTCGGCGTCCCGCCGTGCAGGTAGAGCACCTCGCAGCCGAGCCGGGCGGCGAGGTAGGGCTGCAGCATCTGGCCGAACTCCGCGTACTGGGTGAAGCACAGCGCCCGGTCGCCGGCGGTGACGATCTCCTCGCTGATTTCCTCGAGGCGGGCAAGCTTGCCGGACCGGCCGTCGAGACGCGAGCCGTCGCCGAGCAGGTGCGCCGGGTGGTTGCACACCTGCTTCAGCTTGGCCATCGTGGCCAGGACCAGGCCGCGGCGCTCAATGCCGGGCTCGGCGGCCTCGATCTTCTCCATCATGTCGTCGACTGTCGCCTGGTACAGCGAGGCCTGCTCGGTCGTCAGGTTGCACCAGACCTTCATCTCCAGCTTCTCGGGCAGATCAGCGATGATCGACTTGTCGGTCTTCAGCCGGCGCAGGATGAACGGCCCGGTGATCCGGCGCAGCCGGTCGGCCGCCTCCTCATCGCCAGCGCGCTCGATCGGTATCGCGAACCGCTGGCGGAACTTCTCCGCCGAGCCGAGCAGGCCGGGGCTGGTGAAATCCATCAGCGACCAGAGATCGGACAGCCGGTTCTCCACCGGCGTGCCGGTCAGCGCGATGCGCGACCCGGCCGGAATGGCCCGGACGGCCTGCGCCTGGCGAGTGCCGGAGTTCTTGATGTTCTGCGCTTCGTCACAGATCACCCTGGCCCAGCTCACCTGGCTCAGCGCCTCGCGATCCCTGGTCGCCACGCCGTACGTGGTGATCACCAGGTCCGCCGCCGACAGCGCCGCGGTCAGGTCCGCGCCCGTCAGCCGGTCCGAGCCGTGGTGGACGTGCAGCGCCAGCGCGGGAGCGAACTTCGCCGCCTCGCGCTGCCAGTTGCCGACCAGGGACATGGGACAGACCAGCAGGGCGGGCCCGGTCCTCAGACTGCCGTCCTGCTCGTGGGCGAGCAGCGCCAGCGTCTGCGCCGACTTACCCAGGCCCATGTCATCGGCCAGGATCGAGCCGAGTCCGGCCTGGCCGAGGAAGGCCAGCCACGAGAGCCCTCGTTCCTGGTACGGGCGCAGCCGGCCGGTGAACGACGCGGGCGTGCCCATCGGCGCGAGCCGGTGCTCGGCGTCGCCGGACAGCAGATCGGCCAGCCAGCCGTCGGCGTCGACCTCCGTGATCGGCAGGTCGACGTCCTCGCCGAGGCCGGCGAGCATCGCCTCGCCCGAGGTCATCGTGCCGCGCGCGCCGCGCTCGAGGAACCTCAGCGCCGCCTGCAGATGGCGTTCGTCGAGCTCGACCCACTGGCCGCGCACCCGCACGAGCGGAATCTTGAGCCTGGCCAGCTCGGCGAGCTCGTCCGGGGTAAGCGTCTGGCCGCCAACGGCGAGCTCGTACCTGAAGTCGACCAGATCCTTCAGGCCGAAAGTCGGCGTCGTGGCCGTCGACGCCGTGGCGGCGGTCCTGGATCTGGTGGTCAGCTTCAGGGCCAGCCGTGACTTTCGGACCCAGTCGGGCAGCAGCACGCCGAATCCGGCGCCCGCCAGCAGCGGGCCGGTTTCCTTCAGGAACCTGAGCGCTCCGCCGGTGTCGAGCGGCACCGATTCCGGTGCCGTACCCTGCAGCTCGCGGTCAAGCTCCGGGAACATCCGCGAGGCCCGGCCGAGGCCGGCCAGCAGCTCGTCCTCGGGATAGGGAACGCCAACCGCCGCCCAGCCGTCGGTCGTCTCACCGGCCCAGATGTCACCGGCGGGCAGCACCAGGCTCGGGTCGTCGGTCGACTGCAGCGCCAGCTCGACCTGCCACCCAGGTTCCGCGTCGGCGTCGGACATCGCCTCGCCGGCCACGGCATCATCGAGCACGGCCTCGTCACGCCCGGGGCCGGCCTCGGGCGGCGGCTCGATCAGCCGGAAGCAGGTGCGGACCGGCCCGGGCGGTTCCTGCGCGGCGTCCTGCCACGTCCACAGCGCGAAGACCAGCTGGGCCGCAGCGACCGCCTCCGCCTTGCTGACGGTCAGCAGGCCGTTCTCGCCGGTCAGCGCCGCCAGCCAGCGCTCGACCAGCGGCTCCGCCCGGCCGCCCGATGCGCCGGGCAGGATGGCGAAGCCGGGCTCGCCGCTCAGTCGTTCGCGCACGGCAGCGTCCGTGAGCGCGTCCAGCACCTCGCCGAACACGATCGCCGACGCCTCGCCCGCCTCATCCGTGGCGCGGCAGAGCGGCGGCATCGCGGTCGTCAGCTCGCGGGCCCGCAGCGCATCCGGGCCCGCCAGCACGGGACGCCAGCAGGCGAGATAGGAGCGGTCTCCGGCCTGGCTCAGGCCCGGCAGGACCCGGCCGCGGGAGGCGAGGTCGGCCGCGAGCGCGGCCGCGGCGGCCAGGTAGACCACCGTGCCGCCGATGACGCCGCGGCCAGGCCGAAGGCCGGGCTCGGTCGCCGCCGGCCGGCCGATGAGGCCGAGCAGCGCCAGGGCCGGCGCTGGCTCGAGGGTCAGGGCGGGCACCTGCCACGCCGCCAGCGTGAGCTTGCCGGCGGGGCTCGCGCCGGGAGACCCGATCAGGTCGGGCGATGCGGCCGGGCCGTCCGGCGTGCTCGGGAGCCACAGCGTCAGCTCGGACTCGGCCGCCTTGCGGATGAGGTCGCCCGCCGCCTCGCCGAACTCGGCCAGCACGTCGGCGAGCAAATCAGGAGTGGCGGCGAAGGGATGGATTGCTGCGGGCTGATTTGCGCTGGCGCTCGGGAGCTCAGAGTCCTCGGCCCACAGGGAAAGAACCCCATCAGACCAGACACCATGGACCGCCAGCATTACCGCACTCCCGCAACTTGCCGGGACCACCTCGTCAGGAATTTAGCAACCTCGGCGCGCCGACACGCCGCAAAGCGCGGTAGCGGCGGAAAACAGGCCGGGCGTGGTACAAGCTGCGCGTGCGGGCCGACTCAGACCCCGGGCTTTATCCCGTTCCCGGCGGTAGAGGTCTTCTCCGGCTGCTCCACGGCCTGTGCGTCGGCTGCCTGCTGCCTGACCTTGCGCAGGTGCTTGGACATTGACCGGAACAGGAGGGTCAGGACGACGGCCATCCCGAACACGACCAGGAAGCCGAGCGTCCCCGGCTGGTCGAACACGCTGGTGGACGATGACGACGCTGCCAGCACAATCACAGGCTTACCTTCTCCCGGATGCCTGCGAAGAGATCGTCCTCTGGGAGCGCGGCATCCACTACCGACCTGGCTAGATGGTAGTCCTCGGTTGGCCAGGCTACGCGCTGGACCTCTGCCGGGCAGGCGAACCAGCCGCCCTCCGGGTCTACCTGCGTGGCGTGCGCCAGCAGCGCCTGGTCCCGGATGCCGAAGTAGTCACCGCACGGCACCCGCGTGGTGATCTCGTGCCGCGGCCTGCCGCTGTCGTCGTCATCGTCGGTCCAGTCCTTGAGCCGGTCAGCGTACGGGGACTCAAGGCCGCGCCCGACCATCTCCTCGTGCAGCGCCATGAACCGCGCGCGGTGGAAGGTGAGGAAGTAGTAGAGCTTGAGCGGCTGCCAGGGCTCGCCGCAGCCGGGATACCGATCGGGGTCGGCGGCCGCCTCGAAGGCCTCCACCGCCACCTCGTGGGTCTTGATGTGATCGGGGTGCGGGTAGCCGCCGTTCTCGTCGTAGGTGAGTATCACGTGCGGCCTGAACTCGCGCACGGCAGCGACGAGCGGAGCCGCCGCCACCTCGAGCGACTGCAGCGCGAAGCACCCCTCGGGCAGCGGCGGCAGCGGGTCACCCTCGGGCAGGCCCGAGTCGATGAAGCCCAGAAACCGCTGCTGGACACCGAGGACCTGGCGGGCCTTCTCCATCTCGGCGCGGCGCACGCCGGGCAGGTCGGCCCTGATCTCGGGGCGTTCCATCTTCTTGTTGAGGATGTCGCCTCGCTCGCCGCCAGTGAGCGTGCACACCAGGACCTCGACGCCCTCGCGGACGTACCGCGCCATCGTCGCCGCGCCCTTGCTCGACTCGTCGTCGGGGTGCGCGTGAACCGCCATCAGCCGGAGCTGGGTGCACTCCGGCGCGGGCGGGCAGGACAGGGCCTGGCTGTCGGCGGGACCTTGACCAGGAGCGGTGAGCACGCGCAATCCACCTCGATAACTCATCGGTCGGCAATACGGGCAGGCAAGCTGCCACTGTAAGGGCCGGACGCCAGGCAGGCGGCCCGCTTGTTGCCATCTCCCCGGCCGGCTTTCATCGAACGGGACAACGTGTTCGATTGCGTCGCGCATTCCCGCGATGAGGC
>DAIOWC010000135.1:0-16932 GCA_036758685.1 Streptosporangiaceae bacterium
GCGGGTCGAGGACAGCCGGTTCATCCGCGGCAAGGGCAACTACACCGACGACATCGTGCTGCCCGGCATGCTGCACATGGAGATCCTGCGCAGCCCGCTGGCCCACGCGCGGATCAAGTCGATCGATGCGAGCAAGGCGTGGGACGTCCCCGGCGTGCACCTGGTGCTGACCGGCGAGATGATGGCGACCCGCAACCTGGCCTGGATGCCGACCCTGTCGTACGACACGCAGGCAGTGCTGGCGACGGACAAGGTCCGGTTCCAGGGTCAGGAAGTGGCCTGTGTGATCGCCGACGACCCCTACATCGCCAAGGACGCCTGCGAGGCGATCGTCGTCGACTACGAGCCCCTCCCGGCTATCGTCAGCCCGGCGCAGGCCGTGGCCGATGGCGCCCCGGTCATCCGCGATGACAAGGAGAACCAGCCCGACAACGTCATCTACGACTGGGAGGTCGGCGACCGGGCCGGCACCGACCGGGCGTTCGAGCAGGCCGATGTCGTCTCCAGGCTGAAGCTGCACTACCCGCGCTCGCATCCGTCGCCGATCGAGTGCTGCGGGTCGATCGCGGACTTCAACCGGGCGACCTCGAAGCTGACGGTCTATATGACCACGCAGGCGCCGCACATCATCCGCGCGGCCGTGGCGATGGTCGCCGAGCTGCCCGAGCACATGATCCGCATCATCTCCCCGGACATCGGCGGCGGCTTCGGGAACAAGGTGCCTGTCTACCCCGGCTACGTCTGCTCGATCCTCGCCTCCATCCTGCTTGAGCGACCGGTCAAGTGGATCGAGGACAAGTCGGGCAACCTGATCTCCACCGGATTCGCCCGCGACATCTACCTCGACGGCGAGATGGCGCTGCGCAAGGACGGCAAGATCCTCGGCGTCCGGATGCACTGCGACGCCGACCACGGCGCGTTCTTCTCCGACGCGCAGCCGAGCAAGTTCAAGATCGGCCTGCTGCACTCCGCGTTCGCGGCTTACGACATCCCGGCCGCGCACCTCACCGCCCGCGGTACCTACAGCAACAAAGCACCGGGCGGCGTCGCTTATCGCTGCTCGTTCCGCGTCACCGAGGCAATGTTCTTCCAGGAGCGGATGGTCCAGGCGGCGGCGGATGACCTGGGCATGGACCAGGCCGCGTTCCGGCGGCTGAACTTCGTGCGCGACGATCAGTTCCCGCACCGGACGCCGTTCGGCTTCCTGCTCGACTCCGGTCAGTACGGCAAGTGCCTGGACGTCGGGCTGCGGGCGATTGACTACGACAACTTCCGCGAGCAGCAGCGCGAGGCGAGGGAACGCGGCCGTCTCCTCGGTCTCGGTATCTCGACCATGACCGAGCCGCTCGGGGCCGGCAACAGCCGCGAGTACGACATCCTCGGCATCAAGATGTTCGACTCGGCCGACCTCAAGGTGCACATGACCGGCAAGGCCATCGTCCGCACCGGAGCCAGGGGCCAGGGTCAGGGACACGAGACAACCTGGGCGCAGATCGTCGCCCATGAACTCGGCATCCCCGCCGAGGACGTCGTGGTGGAAGAGGGCGACACCGACACCGCCCCGTTCGGGATGGGCACGTACGCATCCCGGAGCACCCCAGTAGCTGGCGCCGCGGTCGCGATGGTCGCCCGCAAGATCCGGGCCAAGGCCAGGAAGCTGGCCGCGCACCTACTCGAGGTATCGGAGGAGGACATCGAGTGGGAGCTTGGCCGGTTCTACGTGCGGAGCGCCCCCGACCGCGGCGTCACGATCCAGGAATGCGCGATTGCCGCCTACAGCAACATGCCCGACGGCATGGAGCCGGGGCTTGAGAACACCGCGTACTACGACCCGCCGAACCTTACGTGGCCGTTTGCGGTCTACATCGTCACCGTCGAGGTTGATCCGCAGACTGGCGTCTGGGATGTGCTGAAGGTGGCTGCCGTCGACGACTGCGGCGTCCGGATCAACCCGATGATCGTGGAGGGCCAGATCATGGGCGGCCTGACCGAGGCCTACGCGATGTCGAACATGCAGTTCATCACGTTCGACGCCGACGGCAACTGCGTCGGCTCGAACTACATGGACTACCTGCTGCCCACCGCCTGGGAGACGCCCGGCTTCGAGCTGCACAGCGAGGTCGTGACCCCCTGCCCGCACCACCCGATCGGCGCTAAGGGCATCGGCGAGTGCGCCGCCGTCGGCGGCCCGGCTGCCTTCGTCAACGCGGTAATCGACGCGCTGTCGGGCACCGGCGTCCGCAACATCGACATGCCGCTGCTGCCGGACCGGGTGTGGGAGGCGCTGACCTACCACCGTGACGTATCGGGCGCCCCGCCCGTCCGGTCGGATGATTAGCGAGCTGGCTGTGGACAGCTGGGGGATCATGCAGCAGGCCGCGGAGCTGGCGCGGCGCGGCGAAGCGTTCGCGCAGGCCACCGTCGTCTGGCGGCAGGGTCCCTCGTCCAGCCAGCAGGGCGCGCGGGCGATCATCACCGCGGACGGCGAGCTGCACGGCTGGATCGGCGGGGCGTGCGCGGAGCCGGCGGTCATCCGCGAGGCGCGCGAGGTGATCGCCTCCGGGACCGCCCGGCTGCTGCTGCTCGGCAGCCCCGACCAGTTCGGGTACCCGCCCGACTCGGGCGAGACAGATGTGTCCGGGTCACGGCGGCTGCCCGACGGCATGACGTTCGTGCCCATCGCCTGCCAGAGCGAGGGCGCGCTTGAGGTCTACATTGAGCCGGTGCTCCCCGTTCCGCACCTGGTAATCGTGGGCGACTCACCGATGGCGGGCACGCTTGCGGAGCTGGCGCGCGCCATCGGCTGGCAGGCCGACCTCATCGCGGGCCGGGACTTCACCACGGCCGATGCCGGCGACCGGTCCTGGGTCGTGGTGGCGACTCAGGGCAAGAACGATGAGGCCGTGCTCGAGCGCGCCGCCGAGGCCAGGCCGGCGTATCTCGGTCTCGTCGGGTCGAAGCGGCGCGGAGCGGCCGTCCTCGGGTACCTTGCCGACCGGGGCGTCGACCAGCAGCTACTGTCGCGCGTCCGCGTGCCCGCGGGCCTGGATCTCGGCCAGACGACGCACCAGGAGATCGCGGTGTCGATCCTCGCGGAGCTGGTTCAGCTGCGTGCCTCGGGCGCGCTCGCCGCCGCGCCGAAGAAGCAGCAGCAGCAGTCGTTCCAGGACCAGGGCCAGGCGGATCCGGGCCAGGACCCCGCGGCGCAGACCGATCCGGTGTGCGGCATGACCGTCGACGCCGCCGCTGACCGCCCGAGCGCCGAGCACCAGGGGCGCACCTATTACTTCTGCAGCGCGCATTGCCGGCAGGCATTTACCGCCGACCCGGCTGCCTACGCGAAGAGAGAGACCCGATGCTGATCACGAACGACTTCGAGGTCGCTGAGCCGGTCGAGAAGGTCTGGCAGTTCTTCGACAACATCCCGCAGGTCGCGAGCTGCCTGCCCGGTGCCGAGCTGACCGAGGACCTCGGCGACGGCAAGTACAAGGGCAAGGTCGCGGTCCGCATGGGCCCCGTCCGGCTGCAGTTCGCCGGGACGGCGGACATCACCGAGCGGGACGAGCAGGCCCGGCGCCTCGTCGTGCACGCGGCCGGCGCCGAGGAACGCGGCCGCGGCCAGGCGAACATGGTCGTTACCGCCGTGCTGACCCCGGCGGGCCGGGGCACGAAGGTCGAGGTGTCCCAGGACCTCCAGCTCGCGGGCGCAGCCGCTCAGTACGGCCGGGGCATGATCTCCGACGTCTCGTCGGTCCTCATGCAGGACTTCGCCGCGAACATGCAGGACCGGATCGCCCGGCTCGAGCGGGGCGAGTCGGCCGAGCAGCTCGCCGCCTCCTCGGCCGCCAGGCCCGCGAGCGGCTTCGCACTCGGCCTGCGCGCCGCCCGGATGGCGCTGACCCGGGTATTCCGGCGGTTCTTCGTCCCTTACCAGCACGCGAGCTGAGGAGCTAGCCATGGTGTGGTGGTGGATCGGCAACGCGATCCTGCTAGTCGTGATCCTGCCCGTCGTCATCTACCTGCTGAACCGGGTGCTGGCGGCCGTCGAGCGGATCCGGCACGCAACTGACGACATTCTCGCCGGCGGCGTCGCGCTGGTCGGCGAGCTCACCGACGTTCCCGACGCCCTCGCAACCACCGACGAGACCATTCGGGCGGTGTCCGTAGGAGCAGTCAGGTACGCGGGCTCCGTCGCCAAGCTCCTCGGCTGAGACCAGAAAGGAGAACGGCTATGCCAGCAGCTGCATGGGTGACGCTCATCGTCTCCGCTCTGATAGTCGCGCTGACCGCGGTCGCTCTGCTGCGGGTCATCTTCCACCTCCGGGCCGTGCGCGCAACCCTGGTCGCGACGACCGGCGGCGTCCGGGCCGTGGCGGACCTCACCAGCACCGTTCCGGAACGGCTGACCTCGGTCAACGCCAACCTCAAGCCCGTCCGCGACTTCTGCGAGACGGTGTGATCCGCGATGGAGACTCATGTGAGCGCAGCAGTCCACCTGGCCGCGGCGGCGAGCGGCCCGAGTAACTTCGGCTGGACCCTCGGCTGGATTATCGGCATCGTCGTCGTACTCGCCGTCGTCGCGCTCGTCGTGCCGATCCTGCTCCTGGCCCGCTCGATCGGCGAGGAGGCACCGAAGATCAACTCGGCCCTGGGCGACGCCGTGCACAACACCGCGCCGCTGGGCGCGCTGCGGACGACCATCGAGTACGCCGGCGTCATCATCGGCGGCCTGCAGCGCGGCCGCGAACGGCTGGGAGGCTAGCGATGCACACCCACGTACTGGCGATGTCCTCGGCGGAGCACACCCGCTGGGTCATCGCGATCATCGTCGGCTTCGTCGTCGTGCTCGCCGTGGCGGCGCTGCTGAGCCTGCTCATTTACCTGATCAAGGTCATCGACCGGCGCGTGGTCGACGTCAGGGACACCCTCAAGGCCGCGGCCGCGAACACTGCGGACGCGTCGCTGATCCCGCAGGTAGCTGGCGGGGTCGAGGCGGTGCTCGCCGAGGGGCTGAAGCATCATCTGTTCCTCGGCCGGGTGCTCGGGAAGGTGAAGTCATGACGCTGCTCGTCGTCCTGACCGTGATCGACATCCTGCTGCTGGTCGCGGGGCTGGCGTTCTACCTGTACTGGGCCGGAACCCTGCTGACCAGGATCGCGGGGAACCTGGAGGAGTGCTCGGAGCTCGTCGCGACGATCGGCAGCAACGCCGAGGTCATCGGGCCGGCCGTCGGGCACATCAACGAGACCGGGGGCGTGGTGGCGGGTGCCCTGCCGCTGCTGTACGGGATGGCCGAGGAGATCGTCGCCGACGTGACCCCGCGTCCCGAGGCACCGGCCGAGCCCGAGCCGGCGCGGCCGGCCTCGGGGACCCGTCGCTCCCGTCTGCACGACGCGGTCGGCTACGCCCCTCGGTAGCGCTAGCGCGCTAGGCCTGGTCGGGGCCGCGGCGGGTCACTGACCGGGTGGTCGGCGCCGAGTAGTCGCCGATCCACTCGTCCTTCCAGGCCTGGTCGAACTGCTGGTCGTTGCAGCCCGGCCGGTAGACGGCGGTCAGCTCGCGCGTTATCTGCTCCCGGTGCGGACGGCTGCCGCCGGGCACCTCGTAACTGCAGATGTAGACCCGCCACTTCGAGCCGGCCCGGCGGATCCAGCACGGTGCCCGCGGGTGCTGGAACGGGAATCGCTCGGCGGACAGGTCATCGCTGTGCCCGACGTAGATGACCGCGTAGTGCTCGGGCTTGCCGTCAGGATCGGGCCTGTACACGATCGCGTAGACGGCCGCCGCGGCAGGCGGCGTCCAGCCGGCCAGCAGGCGCGGCCCTTCGAACGGATAGCCCGCGAGGGACCCCAGCCGGATCACGGTGCCTCGTCCTCGTCCTCGCCGATGGCCTCGGCCCGGATCACCGGGCCCGCGGGCAGGCCGGCCGTGGCGGCGGCATGCTGGAACGCCACCGTCGCCTTGCCGAGCGCCTCCTCGCGCGTGTCCGCGTCCACGACGAGCTGCGCCCCGTAGCGGTCGGTACCGATGCCGGTCGCGATCCCGGCGCTCGTCGCGACTGCGTCAGCCAGCTCAAGGATGTCCTCCCTGGTGAGCACGCGATCGCACTGGGCTTCGATCCCCACGCTCCACTTCATGGCGGGCTCCCTCAGCTCAGCACGGGCAGCAGTGCGGCGAGTTCCTCAAGGCTGGCGAGGTCATGGCCGGACAGCAGCAGGTCGATGTGCGGCGCGGCTACCATCATGCCGACGGTGCTCGGCCGGAACAGCTGATTGTTTCCCTTGTGCGGGTTCAGCCAGACGATTCGGTGTGACAACCGCGCCAGCCGTTCCATCGCCGTAGCAAGCACCTCCGGATCGCCGCGGTCGAGGCCGTCGGAGCAGATCACCACGACCGCGCCGCGGCAAAGCCCGCCGCGACCCCACCGCCGGACAAATGTGTCCAGTGACGCCCCGATTCTGGTGCCGCCGTCCCAGTCGACGACGGTCCTGGACGCCTGCTCGAGCGCGCTGTCGGGCCGGCGATGCTCCAGGGCCCCGGTGATCCGGGTCAGCCGCGTGCCGAAGCAGAACACCTCGACCCTGGCCGCCGCGTGCCGGGCAGTGTAGGCGAACTGCAGCAGGTGCCTTGAGTAGTCGGCCATCGATCCTGAGACGTCCAGAATCAGGATCAGGGGCCGGAGCCGCAGCCGCCGCTTGCGCCAGAACATCTGAGCCGGGTCGCCGTGCATCCGCATCGACTCGCGTATCGTCCGGCGCACGTCGGGCCGCTGGCCGGACGGGCCTGGCCTGGTCCGCCGCGTCCGGCGGCGCGGCGGCGTCAGGCGCAGCCTGGCCATGATGCGCCGCAGCGCGGCCAGCTCATCGGGCGTGCACGCGGAGAACGACCGGTGCTTCAGCGCATCCGCATCGGAGGCCATGAGCCCGAGCAGCGCCCGTTCCTCGGTCTCTGGGTCGTCGCCAGGCTCGGTCGCGGCCATGATCAGCTCCGCCTCAACCTCCGCCGCGGTGCTCGCGCGCAGCATGAGCACCTCGCTGACCGGCGCGGCGGCCCCCAGAAAGTACTGGCGGAACGTCTTGTCGTAGGCGGCGATGTCGTCCCGGCGGCGCAACAGTGTCGTGCGGCCAGCCCAGTACAGGTCGACCAGGTCGGCCGGATCGAGCATGGCGGCCGCCGTGCAGTAGGTCACCACGTCGCCGGTGCCCACGGATACGCCCGCCCCTCGCAGCGCGCGGCCGAACCCGGTCAGCACCCCCGCGAACGCGGACTGGTCAGGCACCTGAGGTGATCTCCGCCAGTTGCTCGCGGACAAGATCGAGGTCGTCGCGATCCTTGATGACCGCGCCGATCGTGTCGCTGGCCGACGCCTCGGTCAGCTCGCTCTCGCCCAGGAAGCCGAGCGTCGCGACCCAGTCGATCGTCTCCGCCACGCCGGGTGGCTTGGCAAGGTCAAGCTCGCGCAGGCGGTGCACGGCCGAGACGACCTTGCGGGTGAGGGCCTCGGCCGCCGACGGCTGGCGGGTCAGCACGATCTCCAGCTCCCGCTCCGCGCTCGGATAGCCGATCCAGTGATACAGGCACCGCCGGCGCAGCGCGTCGTGGAGTTCCCTGGTGCGGTTAGAGGTCAGGATCACGGCCGGCGGTGTGGCCGCGGAGATCGTGCCGATCTCCGGAATGCTGATCTGGAAGTCCGAGAGCACTTCGAGCAGGAACGCCTCGAATTCGTCGTCAGCGCGGTCTATTTCGTCGATCAGCAGCACGGCCGACTCACCTGCCCGGATCGCGGCGAGCAGCGGCCGTTCCAGCAGGAACTTGGGGCCGAACAGCTGGTCCACCGCCTCGTCGCCCGCCGCCTGACGCTCGGACAGGGCCCGGATCTGCAGCATCTGGCGGGCGTAGTCCCACTCGTAGAGCGCCTGGTTGGTGTCGATGCCCTCGTAGCACTGCAGCCGGATGAGCCGCCGGCCGAACGCACCGGACAGCGCCTTCGCCAGCTCGGTCTTGCCCACCCCGACCTCGCCCTCCAGCAGGAGCGGCCGGTGCAGCGACAGCGCGACCAGCAAAGATGTCGCCAGGCCGCGGTCGGCAAGGTATCCGCTCTCGCGCAGCGTGTGGGTCAGCTCAGCGACGGTCAGCGGGTACTCCACGAGAGCGTTCTCCTCGCCGTCGGCTGATCAGGGCGGTGCTGGTCAGGATCAGGGGGACTCGGCCGACCCGAGGATCAGCTCCCTGATGCTGCCGCTCGCCGGCTGGAGCTTGCCCTCGCGCTCAAGCGTTGCCCGCCATGCGGCGGTCAGGTCGGTTCCGTCGCCGCCGAAGTCGTCGAACCCGACCTCGGCCATTTTCTTGCACGACTTGCCCGTCTCGGCAGCGGCTTCCAGGTCGGCCGCCGCCTGGCCCTGACCGCGCCAGACCGCGCGAAGAACCTCCAGCGCCTCGTCCTGATCGGTACGATCTGTACCCATTTGCGGCCACCCCTCAGCCGACTCGCGTCTATGTAAACGACTGTAATCCCCGTCGGGAAGAGCCCGCGACACCGGATTAACCGATCTCTTAATGTCGGTCCCGTCAGGCATGATGACTCCTGGCCCAGGGCAGACGACGGAGGCGAGCATGACCGCGAGCACAATGACATCCGTGCAGGGCATCACGTTCCGCAGCGACATGACGGTCGAATTGATCAAGCACGCAGCGTCCGACGCCGACGTGCTGTGGGCCGCCCGCGTCTCCACCAAGGGCGAGCAGTCGCTGGCGGAGATCGACGCGGACCCGGAGCGCTCGGCCGGGCTGATCAACTTCCTCATGCGCGACCGGCACGGCACGCCGTTCGAGCACTCGTCGATGACCTTCTACGTCCAGGCGCCGATCTTCGTGTTCCGCGAGTTCATGCGGCACCGGACGTTCAGCTACAACGAGGAGAGCGGCCGGTACCGCAAGCTCGAGCCCGTCTTCTACGTGCCGGGGCCGGACCGCAAGCTCGTGCAGACGGGCAAGCCAGGCGCGTACGTGTTCGAGGATGGGAGCGCGGCCCAGCACGAGATCGTCCGGCACACGATCGAGGCCTCCTGCGAGCAGGCCTACTCCGCGTACCAGTCGATGCTTGACGCCGGTGTGGCCCGCGAGGTCGCTCGCGCGGTGCTGCCCGTCGGCCTGTACTCATCCATGTATGCCACCTGCAACGCCAGGGCGCTCATGAACTTCCTGTCGCTGCGTGTCACGGACGAGCACGCGACGTTCCCGTCGTTCCCGCAGCGTGAGATTGAGATGGTCGCCGAGCAGATGGAGGCCTTGTGGGCCGGGCTGATGCCGCTGACCCACGCCGCCTTCGAGCGGAACGGCCGGGTCTGCCCCTAGTCACGGCGTCTGCGCGTGGAAGCACTCTGACGCCTGAGCCTGCTAGTGGCAGCCGGCTATCGGTCGGATCAGCTCGGCCAGGCTCGACGGCCAGATCTCCTCATCGGTGGCTTCCAGTTCCGCGAGCGTCCACCAGCGCCAGGCCGCGATGCCGTCCGACTCGTGCATCGCCTCGACACCCTCGATGGCACGGCGTGACTGGTCCGTCCGGGCCAGATAGAGGCGCTCGTGCTGATTGACGATCTGCCCGGCGTACTCCATCTCGAAGGTGTCCCGGTAGAGCTCATCACCAAGAGGGATGTCGTGCCAGCCGGTCTCCTCGGCGAGCTCGCGCACCGCCGCCGCTGGGTAAGCCTCGCCGGCCTCCAGGCCGCCACCGGGCGTCGTCCAGTGCCTGCCGTTCGGCGGCCCGTCGTCGTAGCGCATGAGCAGAACGCGGTTGTCCGGATCCAGAAGGACGACCCTGGCCGCGTGGCGGGTAGGTAGCTGCTCTGCCATCGCCCTAGCCAATCACTTCGCCGTCGCGGGCGCCTGATGCTAAACCGGGCATGACATGGCCTCCAGTTACGGCGCCGAGGGAGATGAATGCGCAAATCCACGGTCCGGTCGTCCCGTGCGGCACGCGCCGCATATTAACCACGTGTACCGGGTCAGGTCGCTGTCGGATCTGGATGCAGAGTTCGGGGAGTGGCTCGCCGAAGCGCACGACGTCGGCGACGGCGGGCATCTGGCGCACCCGGCACCCGGCTAGCGCAGCGCGGCTGGCAGGTCGCCGAAGTTGAGGGCGAAGATTAGCGCGTCATCGGCTGGAATCTGGCTGAAGCCGAGGTGGCGGTAGAACCCGACCGCCCGCTCGTTCCCGCGCGCGACAAACAGGTGCAGGCCGCAAGAGCCCTGGTCACGGAGGCTGGATACAAGTGTCGCGATCAGGCTCCGGCCGATCCCGTGCCCCTGCAGACGCGGGAGAAGGTCGATGTGCAGGTGCGAGGGGAACCGGCCGGTCAGCTCGGGCCGGCTTAGCCACGGGTGATGTATGTTGCCGATCGCGAACCGGTCGGACTCCGATAGCCCCTCGCGAGCCTCCGGCGACGGTTCGGGGTACCGGGCCCGCAGCCGGGGCCACCATTCGCGTTCCTGCCGCTGCTCAAAAGCGGACGTGTTGAGCGCGCCGACGATGTACCCGCCGACGCCGTCCGCGTCCTCGGCCACGAAGGCATGCTCCGGCTCCAGGATTGCGTACGGCGCCATCCAGATCTCGCCGGGCAGCCGCGGCTCACTGAACAGGTGCGTCGCATCGCTGCCGTTGTCCGCCGTCTGGAGGCAGATGCGGTAGAGGGTGTCGAGATCGGCTGGCCGGTACCCGCGAATGCTGGCCGGTTCGGGGCTCACGAGTTATGTCTACAGCACCGGCCCGGCGGGAAATGTCGGCGGCGGGATCTAGCGTGGGCGCATGACAACTCTCCAGAACCGGCCGAACACCGCACTGCTCGTTGTCGACGTGCAGAACGGCGCCATCGCGAGCGCGCACGAGAGCGATGCGGTAGTGGCGAATATAGCCAGCCTGGTCGAGAAGGCCCGCCTTGAGCAGGTCCCCGTCATCTGGGTCCAGCACTCCGACGAGGAACTCGAGCCCGGCAGCCAGGCATGGCACATCGTTCCCGAGCTCAATCCGGCCGACTCCGAGCCGCTGGTCGCCAAGAATTACGGCGACTCCTTTGAGGACACCACGCTGGAGGCGGTGCTCTCGGGTCTCCGGATCGGGCGGCTCGTCGTCGTCGGAGCACAGACGGATGCGTGCATTCGCTCGACGCTGCACGGCGCGTTTGTCCGCGGATACGACACCACTCTCGTCCAGGACGCCCACACAACTGAGGATCAGACGGCCTGGGGCGCACCCCCGCCGGACCAGGTCATCGCGCACACCAACCTGTACTGGAAGTACCAGGCCGCGCCGGGACGGAAGGCCGGGACGGTCGAGACCAAGGATGTGGATTTCGCTGCTGGGTAGCACGCTTGGTCCATCAGTGGCCGCGGCTTATCGTTGGGCGATAGAGCCTGGGCGCGGACGAGGGTGAGGGCGGCTAAGCATGTTCGAGCGGTTCACTGACCGGGCGCGGCGAGTTGTCGTGCAGAGCCAGGAAGAAGCCAGGAACCTCAAGCATGACCGGCTAGGCCCAGAGCACATCCTCCTGGGCCTCCTCGGTGCCGGCGGCGTCGCGGCGAAAGTCCTGGAGGCGGTCGGCATTGCCCCCGACGTGGTCCGGGAGCGGGTCGAGGAGATTGCCGGCCGGGGGCAGGAAGCACCGTCCGGGCGCATCCCGTTTACCCAGGAGGCGAAGGACCTGCTCAAGCTGTCGCTGGGCGAGGCGCAGGAACTCGGCCATGGCTACATTGGCACCGAGCACATCCTGCTCGCGCTCATCCATCAGACCGATAGCGTGGCGTCCCGAGTACTGACGGGGCTCGGCGCGGACCTGACCGCTGCGCGTGACCAGGTCGTGCGGATACTGGACGAGTACCGGCGGCACCAGGCCGGGTGATCCCGCGCCGGCGCCGGGTCTAGATCCGCCGGATCGTCGCGAGCCAGGCCGGCGCGCCCTCCTCGTCGTGAAATCGCGTCTGAAGCCGGCTCGGTTCGATGGCAGCGATGTCCCATCCGCTGCCGCGACTGAACACCGTCCTCAGCTCTTCCTGGCGGACCGGGTGCGGGCCAGTGCCCGGACCGGCATTGCTGAAGCACAACACGTGCAGGGTTCCATGGTGGTCGGTCACCGACGCCAGGCTCGCCACGTAGCGCGGCCGCTCGTCGCCGTTGAAGGAGTGGAACAGCCCGCAGTCAAGTACCGTACGGAACTCGCGCCGGAGCCGCGCCAGTTCGAATGCGTCAGCCAGCGCGAACTCGGCCTGAATCCCGCGGTCGTCGGCCTTCGCCCTCGCCATCGCCAGCGCCGTCTCGGCCACGTCCACGCCCACGACCGGCAAACCCAGCGAGGCGATCAGGAGAGAGTTCTCGCCCGTCCCGCAGCCGGCGTCGAGAACCGGTCCGCCGAACGCGCCTTCGGATACCAGGCGCGCCACGGCTGGCTGCGGCAGCCCGGTGTCCCAGGGCGCCTGGCCCTCGGTATACGACGCATCCCAGGGCAGCCCGGTCATCCGCTCGTGACTAGTCGGCTGCCGGCCGCCGAACGGATCCTCGGCGGCAGGCTGTGGTCGCTCCGGCAACTTCATGCCTTCAGTGTGCTCCGGCCGGGTGGAAAGAGTGACGCCCAGGGCAACGGGCTCTATCGGCCTGACGTTCTGCTCCGTTAGAAGCCTGACTCCGCCGGCAACGGCCAGCCGGCCCATCCGGCCAGGCTCTACGAGAGCGAGCACTCGCTTATGAAACCGTTCTCAGGGCGTGGTGCCGGCTTGCCGCGCGTCCCTTCGCGACTCGCACGCGCCGCCGCGATCCTGGCCAGCTTCGTCGTCGTCGCTGCTCTGCCGGCCTGCGGCACCTCGCGGTCAGGCCTCGGAGCCGCCTGTCAGCCTGCGCCCGCTGGCGCCACCGACCACGCGCCGCCGGTGAGAGTCCTGGCGCGAGCCGCCGATGCTGGGAGCGGTGACATCTTCATCACGCCGCAGGGATGCGGCTATCCGAGCGGCCCGGAGATCATCAGCAGCACGGGCAAGGTGATCTGGTTCCACGCCCTGCCGACGGGCGAGTTCGCTTCCGACTTCCGGACCCAGACGTACGAGGGCAGGCCAGTGCTCACGTGGTTCCAGGGCAGCGGCCTGAACGGGACGGACTACATCTATAACGACCGCTACCAGCAGATCGCCACGGTGAGAGCGGCTGATGGCGATCTGACGGACTTTCATGAGTTCCTCATCACGCCGTGGAACACCGCGCTCATCCTCGCGGACGCGTTCGGAACCGCGAACCTGACGTCGATGGGCGGCCCGGCCGACCAGAAGGTATTCGATGGCATCGTCCAGGAGATCGACATCCGCACCGGCAGGGTGCTCTTCCAGTGGGACAGCGCGGACCACGTTCCTTATCGCGACAGCCATGAGCCTCTTCCCGCATCGGCGTCGGCGCCGTGGGACTGGTTCCACATCAACGCCGTGCACCTGGACACTGACGGGAACCTGCTGATCAACTCGCGCTACACCTGGACGACCTACAAGGTCGACCGGCACACCGGCGAGATCATGTGGGAGCTTGGCGGCAGGCAGAGCACCTTCAGACTCACGGCTGCCCGGGGACAGGCCCTCGACAGCGCCGGCGAGATCTTCGCGTTCCAGCACGATCCCGAGGCCATCGGGAGTGGCGAGTACACGTTCTTCGACGATGAATCCGACGGTTCCACCACGCTGCTGGCCCACAGCAGGGTGGTGACCGTAAAGCTGGACCTCACGACCAGGGTCGCCACGCTGGTGAAGTCCGTCGGCCAGCCGGAGGGCCTGGTGACATCGGCGGAGGGCAGCGCGCAGACCACCAGCACCGGTGACTTGTTCGTTGGCTGGGGGGAGCTCTCCTACATCTCCGAGTTCAGCCCGTCCGGGCGGCTGCTGTTCAGCGCGGAACTCCCTCCTGGCGTCGGCAGCTACCGCGCCTACCTGCTGCCCTGGCATCCCGCCGGCTAGCTGGCCAGCGCCCGGCATTCCGGACGTAGATCGTCCGTAGGTCCTTCTAGGGTTCTTGCGTAAGGGCATTCGCGACCAAGCGAAGGGATCATCGTCGTGAGGATCAGGCATCAGGTGGTGGTGTTCGACGCCGCCGATCTGGCGAGCGAGAGCAGCTTCTGGGCGGGCGTGCTCGGCGGGAGAGTGGATGCTGAGGACGACTGGCACATGGTGTTCGTGGACGATCAGCCGCGGGTAGGCGTCCAGCTCGCGCCGAGCCACGTCGCGCCCGAGTGGCCTGATGGAACTCCGCAGCAGATCCACCTCGACCTGTGGGTTGATGAGTTCGGCGCCGCCCACGACACGGTGATGGCACTGGGCGCGAAGCTGCTCAAGCCGGTCGAGGATATTGAGTCGCCGGACAACTACCAGGTCTACGCGGACCCGGCTGGCCATCCGTTCTGCCTGTGCTGGGTTAGTCGCTGAGTTTGCCGGGTGCCCCGTCGTCGCCTGAGGGCCTTCGCTACTCGAGGAATGCGGTCAGCGCTTCCCAGAACTCTTGCGACTGTTCGGCGGTGAAGTGGTCACCGGGTACCTCGACTTGGCTTCCGTGCAAGGCGACCGCGAGTGCCTTGGCGGACTGGTTGTGCCAGTCCTGGACTCCGGTCAGGACGAGGGTAGGCACGGTGATCGACTTCAGTTCTTCCGGGGCCGTGTTCACCCAGGAGTCGAGGGCCAGGAGCAGCGCTTGCGGGTCACCGCCAGTCGACCGGAGCCACTCCTCGGTCTCCTGCTCGTCACTACCCGGCTCGAAATTGCCGGTACCGCACCCCGAGAAGAACTCCCGGTACCACGCCGTCCGCTCAGCCGCGTGCAGCAATGCGTCAAGCCCGTACCCGGAAATCAGAGCCCGTCGGGGTGTCGCGCCGCGCGCGAGCATCCGGATCACGGTTCGTCCGCCCAGAGAGTGCCCGAGAAGGCTGTAGTCGGCAAGCCCGAGATGCCCGATGAGCGCGAGGCCGTCGTCGGTGAGGACGTCGGGCGGATAGCAGGCGGGATCACGCGGCCTGGCACTATCCCCGTGCCCGCGCAGATCCGGCATGATCACCCGGTAACCGCGCTCCGCCAGCCGCCCCGCGAGCCCTGACTCGACCCAGTGCGCGCCCCGCGCCATGTGCCCGTGAACCAGGATGACCGATCGGCCCTCCCCGGTCTCCTGGTACGCCAGCCGCACTCCGTCCCGGCCCGGATAGTCCATGAATTTCAGGTTGCGGAATCAGCGGGCTTCGACGCGATGATCACGTAGTAAGCCGGAAGCCATGAGGGGTCCGGGTTGAGGCCGCTGTACATACTGCCTTTTGCTCCCTCGGTGAACCTCTCGATCGTGAGCCCGGCATTTATCACCGCGGTCAGGACCTGGCTGACGGGCCACACGAACGACTCCAGCTCGGTTTCCGGCGTGGATCCAGTCGCCCACTTGGACGGATCGACGAGCTGTACCTCGTCCGGCGTCCGTCCGAAGTAATCCCCGATCAGCGCCGGATTCCCGTCTTGAACGCCAACGACCTCCCAGATCGGATGATGCTCAAAGAGGCCAAGCGTGCCGCCCGGCTTCAGCAGGCCGGCGACGATGGCAGCCCACCGGTCCAGGTCGGGCATCCAGCAAATGCCACCCCAGCTCATATAGGCGATATCAAACTGACCGAGACCAGCCGGCAGATCATAGATATCCGAGGCGACGAAGTGCGCGTCGAGGCCGGCCTCCTCAGCCGTCCGCTGGGCAATCCCGACAGCGACGTCGCTGATGTCAATGCCAGTGACGCGTGCTCCCTGCGCGGCCAGCGAGAGCGACTCGTCACCGTTAGCGCAGGCGAGATGAACCAGGGACTTTGAACTCAGGTCGGGGAGCAAGCCCAGTTCGAAGTCTTCCAGCGTCGAACCGCCCTGAACGAAGAACTGGGCCGGCTCGCAGCCGCGATCGGCGGCGATGCTGTTCCAGCCCCGGCGGTTGGCGGCAGTAGTGGCGGCGAGCTCACGCATACGCGGCACCGTCAGACGATGGCGCCGGGCGTTTCGCGCCGGCCGAGCCCGATTGGGAAGATCCACAGGAGCAGTCCGACGACCCCCCCGACGAGCACCATCAGCAGCACGTCCGTCATCCATGCATGGGAGCCGTGCGGGGGGTAGACGATGTGCGACCCACCTGCCGGGTAGATGGCCGGAATGCTACTGCCGCCGCCGGCACTAGCCGGCAAGGTCCCGTCATAGTCCACGTGCTGCATCGTGCCGTTCCGTGACTGGAACGTCCCCGACCACGCACACCCGCCCCGGTAGATAAAGCACGGCTGAGTCCCCACCACGAAGGTTCCAGCCGTGCCCTGTCCGCTGGTCGCCTCGATCGCTGGTATCAGCCCGGAAGCGCCCGCGACCAGCGCCATGGCGGCTAGGACCCCGGCGACGACGATGACGAGGTGCCTGAACTCACGGTGCCGCCGACGTGCGGCCGCGTCGCGTGCGCCGGTCACGGACCGAAGCTTGCGCCGTTCCTGATGCGACAGGCCGCCGGCGGCCAGCTGCTCCCGCGCCTCGTCCGCCTGCTTCCGGCTGACCTTCTGCGGCCGGGCAGGCGAATGAGAATTTTGCTTACTCACCCTGGCCAGCCCGGTTGGTGCAGTCGCGCAGCGTAGATGACCGTTCCGTCATAGGAAACATCATGCCCTTGTCGCCGTCGTCCTGATAGGCGCCGGGATCGTCCCGGGCGCCAGCACCGCCCGGGCTGGACTTACGATCCGGCCATGTGCCTCCCGGTGCCCGGACGCCACGGATCGGGTCGCCGGTTGGCGGGATCCTTGATACCCGATCGGACGCCATGGTCGGCCATCGGCTCGTCATCGAAGCGCGGGATGACATGCAGGTGGGGGTGGAGCCCGCCCTGGTCGTTCCAGCCGAGTGTGTAGCCGTCGGGAGCGAGCC
>DAIOWC010000136.1:0-3475 GCA_036758685.1 Streptosporangiaceae bacterium
TTCGGGTTGATGGCCAGCGAGGCGACCACGTCCCTGACCTTGGGCAGCTGATCGCCCGGGTTCAGATAGCCGAGCCGCAGCGCGTGCTCGACCTGCTGGACAAGCTGCAGGTAGGTTGGCACGCCCGACGTCGTATCGAGGCGGAACTCGATCGGCGATCCGGCCCGGCCGCCCGGCTCGCTGACTTCTTTATCTATAGCCATAAGACAAGGCTACAGCAGAGTACGGTCCGGCAAGCACGGGACCGAAAGCTCCGTCAGGCAACCTCGGCCTACCGCCAGCGTCTCTGATATATGGAGACAGCATCGCCCGGGAGGAGATCCGCGGCGAGCGTGCCGTCAGCGGCAGGTGCGGACGCCTTCATCACGGCTCTCTACGCCGAGCACGCGCTGGGCTTAGTCCGGCTCGCTTTCGTCATGCTCGGGGACCGGCCGGCCGCTGAGGACGTCGTGCAGGACGCGTTCCTCGGGCTGTACCGGCACTGGGGTCGCCTCGCCGACCCTGCGAAGGCTCTCGCCTACGCCCGGTCCAGCGTCCTGAACGGCTGCCGCAGCGTGCTGCGCCACCAGAGGCGGCACGTCGTTGAGTTCGACAGCGACCTCAGTCGCACCCACGACGCGCCGTCGGCCGAGTCCTCCGACAGCGGCGTCCTGCTCGGCGAGGAACACGCCCAGGTGCTGGCCGCAATCCGCCGGCTGCCCGGGCGGCAGCGGGAAGCCGTCATTCTTCGCTTCTACCTGGACATGCCTGAGCTTGACGCCGCCGCGGCGATGGGCATCAGCCGCGGCACCATCAAGTCGGCCACGTCCCGCGGCGTTGCTGCGCTCGCCCGGATGCTCAAGGAGGAGTCATGAGCAGCATCGAAGACCGGGTCCGCGCGGCCGCGACGGCGGCTGCCGACACGATTCGTGAGGTACCGCCGCTGCCGTCGGTCCCGGCATCCGGTCGCACGTCGCCGCGCAGCCGCTGGCAGCACTGGTTCATCCCGCTGACGGCCGCCGCCGCGGTGGTCGTGGTCGCGATCGCCCTGGTCACGGTTCACCTGACGGGGAAAGGACCGGCCCCATCGTCTGTCGTTCCGTCTTCGAAGGTCAATGAGGGAGCCGGGCCAGTCTGCGGCGGTCCGCGGGTCCCGGCTGACGCGGGCGCCCGCGCTTTGCTCCCCGGTGTCGTGCCGAAATACTTCGTCGAGCTGTGCGCCGGGACCGGCGGCAAGGGAACGCTCGTCGCGGCCGACACGAGCACCGGGGCCGTACTCGGTTCGGTGGCCGCCCCGTCCGGCAAGTACATGGTCAGCGGGATATTCGGAGCGGCGGGCGACCGGGTCTTCGTGATCAGCGCCAGTCACCCGAGCTCCACGGGCCCGCAGACCGCGTGGTGGATGCTACGCCTCGCGCCCGGCACGGCCCACCCGGTGCACTACACCCCGCTGCGCTGGACGCTGGCCAATATGCCCATGTCGATCGCGGTCTCTCCCGACGGCACGGAGGTCGCGGCTGCGCTCAACGCGCAGGTCGACGGAGGCCTTGAGCCGATCAGGGTGTACTCCGTGGCGACCGGCGCCGTGCTCCACAGCTGGACGATCAATGGCCTGGTCGACGCGCTGCAGTGGGAGGGCGACGGCAAGGCCCTGGTGTACCAGTTCAATAGCTCGCAGCTGTGGCGGCACGATATCGCCGCGCCCGGCAGCAGCTTCTCCGCTCACAGCACGCTGCTCCTGACGATCGGCAACTCGCCGTCAGCCCCCTGCATCGGAGCATCCGACTGGCAGGTCTCGGCGACCGGGACGACCGTCGCCTGCAACGAGGTCACCGGAATCTCGCAGCTGATGCCACCGGCGCCCGGCCAGCCGAAATGCACGAGCCACGGCCGCGTCCACATTGAGTTCGTGCGCCTGGCGGCTGGCGGCCGCCGGGTCGGCACCGATTACTCGGCCGCCACTACGTGCGTAAGCCAGGCCGACAGCGCGACCATCTGGTGGGCGTCAGCGGACGGCAAGGTCGTCATCGGAGCGGTGACGTACCCGGGACGTAGCCAGGTCGGGGCGTTCTACAACCACACCTTCGTGCCGCTGCCTGACCTCGGCACCGGTCCGTCGTCGCAGCTGACGATCGCCTGGTGATCAGCGCCGCTATTCGTCGAACCAGCGCCGGATCCGGTCGGTCCCGAACCTCACCTTGTCGGCGGCCAGCTGCTCCGAGGGACCCTCAAAATCCCCGACCGGAGCCTGGCCGCTGACGAAGGTGACGTCGACCCGGGCGACGCTCTGATGGCCGAACTCCAGGTAGCACGTACCCCGGCCGTCGTACGCGACAGCGCTTGTCGTTCCGCCGATAAGGGAGATGATCCGGGATGCGACCACCGAAGCCTGCCCCTCGGCGAACACCCCGGCTTTGGGAGTTCCCACGCTGGTGACGTCGCCGACGGCGTACACGCCGGGGAATGCGGTCTCCAGCGTGAGCGGGTCGACGGGGATCCAGCCATCGGCCGTCAGGCCAGACTCCTCGACCACGGCCGGCACCTTGTGGCGGGGCACGCCCAGGAACAGGTCGTAGGGCAGGTCGGTCCCGTCGCTGAACACGGCGACCCTGCGGTCGGGGTCGAGCCTGTCGATGAGGCGTTCGGGATACCAGTCGATGCCTCGCTCGGCGAAGGCGGCCAGCAGCGCCTGCGACGCCAGTGGTGACGGCGGGACGGGCGTGCCCAGGGGCATGACCAGCGAGATCGTGGAGTCACCGCGCAGACCGCGCCCGGCGAGGTAGTCGTGCATCAGCAGGGCCGTCTCGCTCGGCGCCGGCGGGCACTTGAACGGGGTCGAGGTCACGCCCACGATCACCCGGCCGCCGCCGAAGCCCGCCAGGACATTGCGGGCCGCGAACGCGCCCTGGGTCGTATAGAACTCGAGCCCGGCCTCGATCAGTCCCGGCGTCGCCGCCGGCTCCAGGTCGGCACCCAGCGCCACGACGAGGATCTCGCCCTCGAAAGAGCCTGCGTCCGTCTCGACCCGCCTGGCCGCCGGGTCGATAGACGTGATGCTGGCCTGCACGAACCGCAGTCCTGCCTTGCTGATCCCGGCGTAGGGATGAAACACATCCGCGGGCAGTTGCTTGCCGAACATGACGTCGAGCTTGGAGAACCCGAAGACGAACCCCGGGTTCTTGTCGATGAGGACGATGTCCGCGTCCTCGCCCAGCGCGGCGGACACGGCCGCGGCCAGCTCGAGCCCGCCAAAGCCCGCCCCCAGCACGAGAATCCGCGCGCGGCTGGTCATGGCCTTCCCCCCGAAGCACTGAGCCCAGCACCGACCCGAGCCACAGTAGCCTGGCGCGGCCCGGGTGGATCAACCGCCGGGCCGCCTATGGCCGCCGGGTCGCCGGGTCAAAACCGACAAAACGCTCCATGATCGTTCCACGGGGGCGGCAAAGCTATCGCTATGGCAGTAGCTATGCCGCCCCAACGATGCGGAAACGGCCTC
>DAIOWC010000136.1:3575-14956 GCA_036758685.1 Streptosporangiaceae bacterium
ACCGGCTCGAGCCAGTAGGCGCTGACGAACCCCGGCGCCCTCGGAACTACGTCCAGCCTCAGGCCGGCCAGGGCCTCACGGGCCGCAGGTACGTCCTCGATCCTGACGGTGGATACGACAGCGTGCATGAAGCAGATGGTCCCAAGATCGCCGGCCGCCGCCAACACATTTACCTCCCCGTCGGCCTGCGGGAACAGGGCGGTCCGGCCACCCGTTGACTAGCTCGTGACTGTATTGGCGCGCTCAGCCGGTCGCGCGTGCTAGGCGCCGTCCGCGACCGGATGCGGCGGATCCTGGAACGGCCAGGGACGCTGAGCCTGTCCCGGATCACTTCGCTGCTGCCCGCCGTGGCTGCCCGCGAGGAGGCCCTGCTGGCAGTCCCCGACGACGAACTCTCCCGGCTGGCTGGCGCCGCGGCCGATGACGCGGAATTCTGCGCGGTCGCGCGCGAGGCCGCCCGGCGGGCGCTCGGCGAGCGCCCGCACGACGTCCAGGTTCTCGGCGCCCTCGCGATGCTGAGCGGCAACGTCGCCGAAATGGCCACCGGTGAGGGCAAGACGCTGGTCGCGGCGATGGCGGCGGCAGGCTATGCGCTCCGGGGCCGGTCGGTCCACGTCATGTCGGTGAACGACTATCTCGCCCGTCGGGACGCGGAGTGGATGGGCCCGCTCTTCGACCTGCTGGGCGTCACCGTCGGCTGGCTCGGCCAGCTCACCGACCGCCCGGAACGACGCGCCGCGCACGCAGCGCAGGTCACGTACGCCTCGGTGAGCGAGATCGGGTTCGACGTGCTTCGCGACCGGCTCCGCACGACGGCCGATGACCAGGTCGTTCCCGACCTCGACGTGGCCGTCATCGATGAGGCGGACTCGGTGCTGATCGACGAGGCCAGGGTGCCCCTGGTGCTGGCCGGGTCAGCCGAGGATGGCAGCGCTGACCACCGGATCGCCCACATCGCCCACACGTTCGTGGCCGGACGTCATTTCGAGATCGACGCCGACGGCCGGAACGTCACCCTGACCGAGACCGGCGCCCGGGCCGCGGAGCGGGCGCTCGGCGGCGTCGACCTCTATGCGGCTGATCAGCTCGACGCGCTGACCAAGCTCAACATCGCGCTGCACGCCCACGCGCTGCTGCATCGCGACGTCGACTACATCGTCCGCGATGGCCGGGTCCAGCTGATCAACACCTCCCGCGGCCGGGTAGCCGTGCTGCAGCGCTGGCCCGACGGGCTGCAGGCCGCGGTCGAGGCCAAGGAGAACCTTCAGGCAAGCGCTACCGGCGAGATCCTGGACACCATCACGATCGAAGCGCTGGTCCGTCAGTTCCGGACCGTGTGCGGGGCGACGGCCACCGCCGTGGCGGTCGGCGAGGAACTCCGGCACTTCTATGGTCTCGAGGTCGCGGTCATCCCGCCGGACAAGACCTGCGTACGCCTGGACGAGCCGGTGCGGCTCTATGCGACCCGGGACGAGAAGGAGGACGCGATCGTGGCTGAGGTCGCGGTCGCGCACGGCAGCGGCAGGCCGGTCCTGATCGGAACGCTGGACATCGCCGAGTCCGAGCGGCTGGCCGGGCTGCTAGCGGCCGCAGGTATGCCAAGCACGGTGCTGAACGCCAAAAACGACGCCGCGGAAGCCGCGATCATCGCGGAGGCAGGCACTCGCGGCACGATCACCGTCTCGACTCAGATGGCCGGCCGCGGCACCGACATCCGGCTGGGCGGCCGTACGGGAGACGGCGGCGAGGTTGCCGGACTTGGCGGTCTGCACGTCATCGGCACCGGGCAGAACTGGAGCAGCCGGCTTGATGGCCAGCTTCGCGGCCGTGCTGGCCGTCAGGGCGACCCCGGCAGCTCGGTCTTCTTCGCCAGCATGACCGACGAGCTGATCGTGACCTGCGCTCCCGACACGGAGGCGCCGGGTGACGCCGATCCGGACGGGCGGGTGCATGACGTAGCGGCGTACCAGGCGGCGGGGCACGCCCAGCGCGTCGCCGAGGGTGCGAACCTTGAGATCCACCGGAACACCTACCGCTACAACAAGATGATCGAGGACCAGAGCGGCATCATCCTGCACCATCGTGAGCGAGTGCTGCGTACCGACGCGGCGCTGTCGGCGCTGGCCAAGAGCTGCCCTGACCGCCACCGGGACCTGGCCGCGTCGGTCGGGCCTGAGCCGCTCACCGAAGCTGCGCGCCAGATCGTCCTCTACCACCTGGATCAGTCCTGGGCCGATCACCTCGCGGCGCTCGCGGCGGTCCGCGAGGGCATTCACCTGCGCGCTCTCGGACACCGCGATCCGCTGAGCGAGTTCCACAAGGAGTCGATCAAGCTGTTCGACCGGTTCCTCGACCAGGTCAGCGAGGACAGCGCCGAGACCTTCCGCTCGGTAACGATCACCGACGACGGAGCCGATCTTGAGGCCGTCGGCCTCAAGCGTCCGACCGCGACGTGGACGTACCTCGTGCAAGACAACCCGTTCGGCAGCGACTTCGACCGGGCGATCCGCAGCCTGCGCCGGATGCTGCGCCGCTAGCCCGCTCCGCCGACCGGCCGTGGGGACCGCGCGCTGCCTACTTCGCTGACCCCGGTGGCTACATCTACGAGTTCGCTTCGCGCCACTGACAGGCCTCTGCCCACAGACCTGGAAATTCACTATATTGACCATCAATTCGTGAATCCCTAGGTCCGGGGGCCTGAAAATGAAGCGCTCTGCCTTGGCCGCGCTCGCGCTCGCGGCGGGATTGCTCGTCGTGCCGATCCAGGCGGCGGAGGCTGGTACCGCTTCCTGCCATCCGGCGCTCAGCTCGCTCACGCTCTCGGCCGCGTCGGTCCCCGGCGGCGCTTCGGTGAAGGCCACCGTGAGGCTGACCTGCGCGGCCCCTGCGGCGGTGAGGGTGCAGGTCAAGGGATTCAAGGGCGTGACCGCTCCCACCGTCATCGAGGTGGCGAAGCGGCACAGTTCCGCGACCGCGACCATCAGGACCGGCGTCACCCGCGCGACCAGGCACGGCGACATCGAGGCCATACTCGGCCGGGCGCGCCGGTCCGACCGGCTCACCGTCACCCGCACGCCCCGCGCCTGCAAGACACCGAAGCTGACCAGCGTCTCTGCGCCTGCCCTGACGTACGTAGGCAACCCCGTCCGGCTTGCCATCGGGCTGTCGTGCGCGCCGACGGCCACGATCCGGCTGTCCCTGGCGAGCAACAACGCCGAGCTTCCGGTCCCGGCCAGGATCGCCGTCGGCCGCTATTACGACTATGCGGCGGTCGCGCTCGCTCCGAAGGCCGACGAGGCCGGGCAGTACCGGGCGACCGTGACCGTCCGGTACGGGGGCAAGGCGATCAGCCGCGCGATCACGGTCGACCCCGGCCTGTCTGTCTTCGCCATCCCGCCCTGCTCGGAACCCGACTGCGTCGCTCCTGACGTCCTCTTCACCGGCAACATTCCGGCAGGCGGATACACGGTTCATCTCAGCTCGAACAACTCCGCCATCGCCGTGCCGGCAACGCAGACATTCCAGGCCGGGAGTCTCGGCGGCGGATTCATCGTGAGGGTCAGCCCGGTCACCAAGAACACGACGGTGACGCTGTCGGCAACATTCGGCGGGCGGACGCTCCACACATCAACGACCCTGCTCCCGCCGTGGACGAACAAAGACAGCCTGACGCTCTCGGCCGAGGCCGGATCGGGACCTATCTACGGGCAGGAATTCAGCCTCGAGTACCTGGCCCTGCTCAGCAATCCGGCCCCGCCAGGCGGCGAGACCGTTACCTTCTCCTCGCCCAGCTCAAGTGTCGAGATTTCGAGCCCGACCTGGGACATCAGCCCGGGCGACGACGACGCGTACGTTGACATCAACACCGCCGATGTGACGAGCCCGGTCCACACCGACCTCGTCGCGACCGTGGACGGCGTCACGGCGACGCTCCCGCTCGTCATCGAGCCCGGGCTGGACTCGTTCACGGACGTGCCCGCGACGGTGACCGGCGGCGACCCCTTCAGCGCGACGCTCAACCTCGCCGGCCCGGTGGACGCCAACACGACGGTCGCCCTGCAGTCGACGGATGGCGTCGTGAGCGTTCCGGTGACGGTCGTCGTCCCGGCCGGTCAGAGCTCGGTGAACTTCATGGCGACCACCGTGCCGGTGACCGCAGACGACCAGGTCACCATCTATGCCTATCTGGGCAACGGCAACATCAATTCCGCTACGGTCACGGTGACTCCCTAGCCGCGGCGGCGGCCTTCCGCAGCTCGGCCCAGTCGTAGGCCGCCTCCGGCCGCGAGCGGACGAGCGCGTCGATCCGCTTCGCGTCCTCGCCGATCAGGATCCGCCACGTGCCCGATCGCACCCCGTCGAGAATGGTGGTCGCCGCCTCGGCGGCGCTGACCGGCGCCTTGTCCCGGAAGTCGGTGTTCATGCGCACGAGAAACTGACGCACGTCATCGACGGTCGCATTCTCAGGAACCACCCCGGCCGCGATCAGCTTGGCCCGCACGTCCGGCGGGATCACCTGCTCGACCTCGCTATCGCTCATCCGCGCCGGCTCGGGCAGCCCGCGGGCGCGGAAGCTGTTCGCCACGATGTCCGTGCCCACGTGGCCGGGCATGACGACCGCGACCCGGACGTGCGGAGCGTGCGTGCGCAGGTCTTCGATGAGGGCCTCGGAGAAGCCTCGCACCGCGAACTTCGCCGTGCTGTACGCGGTGTTCGGCATGCCCGGCCCAAGCACGGCCCAGATCCCGTTCAGGCTGCTGGTGTTGACCAGCACGCCCTCAGCGCTCGCGATCAGCAGCGGCAGGAACGCGCGAGTGCAGTTGTAGACGCCCCACCAGTCGACGGCGAACACGCGCTCCCACTCGTCGCGGTCGTCCTCGACGAAGCTGCCGCCGCCGCCCATGCCGGCGTTGTTGAAGACGAGGTCGACGTGATCGCTGGCGTGGTGCGCAACCACCTCGTCGCGGAACTGCAGCACCTGAGCCTCGTCGGCCACGTCGCAGACATGAGCGCTCACGAGGACGCCGGGCGGGGCGTCGGACTTGGCCGCGGCGGCGACCTTCTCGACCGCCTGCAGGTTCAGGTCGCAGGCGGCGACTGAGCAGCCCTCGGCCACCAGCTGCCGGACGAGCTCCCGGCCCATGCCGGATGCGCCTCCGGTCACCACGGCGAGCTTCCCGGCGAAGGATCGGGTCGCGTTGTCGGCAGCGGGCGAGCTATCCGTCATCGGACTACCTCCGGGTGGGCACGAGCAGCACCTTGACCGCTCCGGTCCGGCGCGAGTCCTTCACCGCCAGCACCGCCTCGTCCCAGCGTTCCAGCGGAAAGCGGTGCGTGATGACCGGCGTCAGGTCCAGACCCGCGGCGATGAAGTCAAAGTAGTGCTCCATGGCGTGCTTCGCGACACCGCCGACCTCCTCGATCCCGAAGCCGTTCGAGCCGACAACGCGAAGCTCCTTGAAGTACAGCGGCGTCCACTCGAAGCGCTTCGGCGGCTCCACGCCGGAAACGACAAGCGTGCCGCCGGTCGCGAGCAGCCGGAGCGAGGTCTCGACGGTCTCGGTCGAGCCGATCGTGTCGTAGACGATGTCCGGGCCGTCCTGCAGCCAGTCGCGCTTGCTCCACGGCTCGAGCGGTGTCGTCCCGACCAGGTGCGCCACCTGCGCGACCAGTTCGTCCGGTGTCGACGGCAAGACCTCGTGAGCGCCCAGGCGGGTCGCGAGCGCGGCGCGGGCGCCGGGTCGCGTGGCCGCCCAGATCTGCGCGGCCGGGTAGAGATGGCGCAGCAGCCCGATCGCAGCGAACGCGAGCGTGCCCGAGCCGTAGACCAGGACCCGCTGGTTCTCAGCAGGCGGCGCCAGCAGGATCGTGCGCAGCGAGACGCTGACCGGATCGGCTAGCACCGCCGCCTCGTCCGACACGCCATCGGGGATCGTAAACAACTGGGAGGCGTGCGCGCCGAAGCGCTCGGCGTGCGCGCCCACGGCTGCGGCGCAATTCCCGATGTGGATCGAGACCGGCAGGTCGCCCGACCGGAAGTTGCGGCACCAGGGGTAGCGGCCCTCCTTGCAGGCATCGCACGGCGGGTCGACGCCGCGCGGGCCACACGACAGCCACGGGTTGAGTACCACGCGTTCGCCGGTGTCCGTGCGACGGCCAACCACCTCGTGGCCAAGCACGTGCGGAAATGAGACGAGAGCCGTGAGCGGGTTGTCGCGGGCGCCGTTGAGCAGGATCTGCTTCACGTCCGAGCCGCACAGGCCGGAGAAGGTCGTCTCGACGCGAACCCAGTCCGCGGCTGGCAGCGGGAGCTCGTCGATGTCCTCGATGCGCGCGGGCGCGAGACGGGACACGAACGCCCGCCGGTCGACGCGCCCGCCGATGGTCGCGGCGGCCTCGCGGGCGAGGCTGTGCCTGAACACGAGCGCCTTCACGTCGGTACTCCTTCTCCCGGGCAGCCAAACCTACCAAAACGGCATGACTTTGCGCTCGGGCGGCGAAGAGCGCGCGCCTCGCTGATGGCATTTCGATCAGGGCGGCCGTATGCGGCACCGCCGGCGAATCACGGCAATGCTCAAGCCTGCTGCGGGAACGGGCTGCGCCAGCCTGCTGTTACCCCGCAGCCGCAGCTCGTGAGCGGCCCGGCATAACTTCCTGAGCCAGGCAATAACTGCGAGTACTGCCAAAACCACGAGTAGGTCCACCCCCGCACCTCCCCCCGAGGACGGCACGCGGCGGGCCGCGCGCCGAATCTCTCACCGGTACCCGCCGGGGGCGACAACTAGTCCTCGGTGCGATGCTCTCGCTATGACCCGGCCTGACCGTCTTGAATCGGTTTCGACCTGGCGCCAGCCCGAGCCCGCGCCCCTGTCGACGGCCAGGACCCGGCTGGTGCGCGAGGTGGCGGGCCGCGTCTGTGCGCTGCGTCCGGGCCGGCTTCGGGTCGCGGTGGACGGATTCACCGCAGCGGGCAAGACGAGCTTCGGCCATGAGCTCGCGGCGGCCATTCGCGAGCTCGGCCGCCCGACCTTGCGCGCGTCGATGGATGACTTCAAGAACCCGCGGCGGGAGGCGCGCGAGCTCGGCTATGACCGGCTCAGCGGGGAGGGTTACTACCGGAACGCCTACGACATCCGCTCGGCCCGCGACCTGCTCCTCGGCCCGGCCGGACCGGACGGATCCGGGCAGGTGGTGCTGTGCGCGCACGATCCGCTCACCGGGCGGGACCACCGGGACACCGTGGTCCGGGCGCCCGCCCACGCGGTGCTGATCGTCGATTCGGTGTTCGCGTTCCGGCCGGAGTACGACGACCTCTGGGACTACCGGATCTGGCTCGACATCGATGCCGAGCTGGCGCTCGCCCGCGGCATCAGCCGCGACCGCGAAAGGGAAGGTGGCGAGGATGCCGCCGCCCGGCTGCACCGCGATCGGTATCACGCCGCCGAGGAGATCTATATTGCGGAAGTTCATCCGCGGGGTCTCGCGGATATCGTCATCGACAATCGGGTCTTCGAGAACCCGCGCATCATCCGCTAGCCGGGGGAGCTTAGGGTCGCGACAGGCTAACGCCGGCCAGAGCCGGAGCGACGGCCACGGCCTCGGTCATGACCACGAGGTTCGCCAGGTAGCCGACGGTGGCCGGGTCAGGCTCGCAGGCGCCCGCCAGCATCCGGCCGATCCAGGCGTCATCGGCCAGCCCGGTCGCCGCCACTCCGGCCAGGACGCCGGGCTCCTGGCGCCAGTGCTCAACGACCAGCCGATTGAGCACTGGCGCCCCGACGCCCGGCCGGCCCCTGCGGGCAATACGCTGGCCGACCTTGCGGACTACCTTCTTTCCGGTAACGGGATAGCTCCGGGCCCGTGCCAGCACCGCCGGCGCAGCGAGTCGCGCCGGGATGTATCCGGTGTCGAGCGGCATCCGGGCCAGGTCCGGATCGAGTTCCGACAAGATCATGGCCATGAACCGCGAGTTCCGCTTCAGCGTCGGCGGACACGCTCTGGCAACCGCGACGAACTCGGGCGCCAGGAGCGGGCTCAGCACCGTCCGCTCGGTGCTGCTAGCGGACAGGCGGAGACCGGCCCAGCGGACGACTCGTTCCCAGGTGTAAAACTCGTCGGTCGACCTCAGCCAGTCGCAGCCGTAGCCCGACAGGACCTCTTCGACCGCCCGGGCAGTAGTCGCGCGGCCCCAGCGGGCCAGGCCGTTGCCGAGGCAGGCGGCGTCGACCGCCTCGTTGGTCATGAGCCGCCAGCGCGCCAGCCGGGCACTCAGCGCGGGGGTGGCGCGCGCGTGCTGCCGCTGCCCCAGGTAGTAGAAGCCGCGCGCGATCTCGCCGCCCGCGCCGTGGATACGCGGGTCGGTGCCGATGTGTTCCTCCGCCCAGTCCAGCACGGCGTGCGAGACGGGGTTGGACGAGCAGTCGTCTCTGGCCGCGGCGGCGCGCACGAGTGCCCACGCCCCGGCCGGGGTCAGGTCGCCGATCTCCGTCATCGGCACCAGGCAGTGGTCGAGACCGGTGGCCGCGGCGAGCTGGCGGGCGATCTGGCCGTCCTTGGCCCCTGGCTGGTTCAGCGTCACCGCGCGCAGTCCGCTCCGGCGCGTCTCCGGGATCGAGGCCAGCAGGACTCTCGAGTCCAGCCCCCCCGACAGCTCGATAACCGGCTTCAGGTCGGCGTACCGCTCGCCCTGTTCGCGCAGGAACCTGACCAGCGGCCGGACTAGCCCGGCGCTCGAGTGCGCGGCGGCCGACGGTTCCGGCCGGGGATCGGAGTACTGGCTGATCCCAACCCGGCCGCCGGCCAGCGCGCAGGCACCGCCGGGCCCGAGCTTGCGGATCTCGGCGAACGGCGAGCTGGTGCCGAGGTGGAAGCCGAGCGTGCTGCGTATCGCCAGCGCCTCCCAGTCCGGGGCCGCGCCGGCGCAGCGAGCAAGCGCCAGCAGCGATGTCGACACGCCGGCCCAGCGGTCGCCCTGATACCAGTAGAGGTGGCGGCAGCCCATCAGGTCCGTCGCCGCGAAGACCGGCTGATGCGGTCCGGTGCAGGTCACCACCGCGAACGGCGGCGTCATCCCGCGCAGCAGGCGCCCGGCGGCCGTGCCGACGTCCAGCGGCTGCGAGCGAGCGCAGGCGAACGCGCGGCCGAGCTCGGCAGCGAGGGGACCGTCTTCGGGGAGGCGGCTGAGCAGCGCGGCGAATCCGCAGCCGGAGCCCGATGGCACGTCGGCTACCGGTCCGTTGAGCCAGACGTACGTCCCGCCGCCCACGGAGCGCGGGCACTGATCGGTGATCATCGCGGCGGCTGCGCGCACCCGCGCCTCGGTGCCAGGGCCGACGCCGTCCTTGCCGTCGGCGCCGGGGCGGGCTCCCGGCTCGTACGAGACGGCCAGGAACGCCAATGGCGACCTGGCGAACTCCGGCTCGCTATCGGGACCAAGGAGGTCCGCGAAGGTGGCCACAACACGCTCCCCTCAGATTATGGGCGCTCGGCGGCGGAAATTGGTCTATCCCGCATTGGTCAATGCATTACTGGGCCAGTTCACGGCACGTGCGCATTGCTTTGTGGGACTAAACACTAACCAGGTTTAGCGGCTGACGGCGATGATAAAACCAAATCGTCAAAAATTCCGCGGTGCCGTACGTGCGTATTCGGCACGGCCTGGTTCTACTGGCCCCTGACCTGCACTAATGTCGGAGCAGGCGAAGAAATAATGGCTCGGGAGTAAGCCCGGGCGGACTTTATTCTCCTGGCGGCGCCCTTTTCGCCTTGGTGCACCGGGTCGGCCATTCGCGTACTCGTTATGCCGGTTATGGCTGGCGTCAGCGGGCGAGGCCTTTCAGCAGCGCCGCGAAATGCTCGAAGGGCAGCGGCTCGATCGCGGGATCCTTGGCTTCGTCGTCCCAGCGGCGCACGCGGCACGCGTCCTGCGCGTAGGGGCCGGCGGCGAAGGCGGCCGCCTCGTCCGGTCCCATCGGCCCGCCCTGCACGCCGAGCGTGTAGACCGAGGCGGGCGACAGCCGGGCCTCGTAACCGGCCTCGGTGGCGCACAGGTAGCGCTTGGCCGCGACGTGCAGCCGGACCGGCTCGGTCACCTCCGGACCAAACCATTGCGCCAGCCAGGCCGCGCCCTGGTCGCTGTGCCGGTTGTCGGTGCCGCGCATCAGGTCGTGGCCGGTGATCGTGCCGGTGAAGTGCCCGACATCGTGCAGCAGGGCCGCGGCGACCAGTGGGCCGGATGCGCCTGCCCGCTCGGCCAGCGCGGCCGCCTGGAGCATGTGGCTCGCCTGGGTGACGGGTTCACCCAGGTAGTCCGCCGCGCCCTCACTGGCGAACAACGCCGCGATCGCTGCGACCGGGTCGGCGCTGGTCATGTTTCCCTCCCGGCCGCCCTCAGCGGGGCGCGAAGAAAATGATGGCAACACCGACGAGCACGACGGCTGCGCCCGCCCAGTCAAAGCGATCGGGCCTGACTTTGTCGATCCCCCAGCCCCACAGGAGTGAGGCGACGACGAATACGCCGCCGTAGGCGGCGTAGATGCGGCCGAAGTCGGAGCTGCGCTGCAGCGTGGGGATGACGCCGTACCCGACCAGGATGATCGCGCCGGTAATGCCCACGATGAGCGGTGCCCCCTCGCGGAGCCACCGCCAGATCAGGTAGCCTCCGCCGATCTCGGCGATACCGGCCGCGATGAACAATCCGATCGCGCGGGCAGTGTCCATGGGCCGATTCTTACTGAGTGGCGGCTCGGGGAGCCTGCGGGGTAGGCTCGCGGACCGTGTCAAAACCGATCTCACTCGCTGACAAGCCGACGCTGCGCGGCGAGAAGGTGCTGCTCCGGCCGGTCGCGGCGGCGGACGTGGCCGCGGCCCTGGATCCTGACCCGGAGGCCGACCGGTTCACGGGCAGTCACCCGCGGCCCGGCGCGTTCACCGTCGAGAAGCGCGAGGAGTGGTACGCGACCAGGGCTGACCACGATGACCGGCTCGATCTCGCGGTCGTCGACCTGGCCACTGGCTCGTATACCGGGGAGGTCGTGCTCAACGAGCTCGACACCGACAACGAGTCCTGCAACTTCCGGATCCTGCTGTTCTACCCCCGCAACCGGAGCCGGGGGCTCGGCACCGAGGCGACGCGGCTGATCCTCGGCCACGCGTTCGAGACCGTCGGGCTGCACCGGGTTGACCTGGAGGTCTTCGCGTTCAACCCGCGAGCCCGCCGGGTCTACGAGAAGGTCGGCTTCGTCTACGAGGGCACCAAGCGGGACGCGCTGCGCTGGGATGGCGAGTGGATCGACGCCGACGTGATGTCGATCCTGGCGGGCGAGTGGGCCGTGCACCAGGGCTATCCGGAGCTCGCCAGCTGATCGACGAGCGCCAGCCGC
>DAIOWC010000136.1:15056-16903 GCA_036758685.1 Streptosporangiaceae bacterium
TCCTCGACCTGCTGCCTGGAAATGCTTAGTCGGACGCCGAGCTCCAGTCCCGAGACAGCGCCGATCGGGATCGCGATGTCCTTGCGGCCCCACGGGTGGCCATCGGCGAGGAGCACATGCGTGACGTGGTGGTTGTCAGGGTCAATGACCAGGCCCTCAACCCGCCCGATCTCCCCGTCGGTGGCGTGGACGCGATCGCCTCGGCGCACCTGCACCTCGCCCGCCGGTACCGAGTCCAGCGTGACGAGGCGCCGGGCCGGGCCGTGGCTGCCGGCCGGGTCCCATCCCTGGCCGCGGGTCCACTCGCCGTCCATTCCGCTGCCTGGCCGGATGCCCGCCATCGCGCTCAGGCCGAAATAGGGCAGGGCCACTACCTGGTCCGGCTCATAGCCAGGGAGATCAGCGTCGACGAAATCCCGCTCCTCAGCTGGCGGCAGGCTGTCGAACTCCGACCTCGTGCAGCGGAGCCTGATCTCGGCGGCCTCACCCTCGGCCAGGTCCACCGGGACGAGCCGGGCCTGCCGGTGCTGGTGCCAGTGCTCGACCACCAGATGGGTGATCGCAGCGGCGACCGGGTCGAGTACAACCCGGGTTACGCGGCCGCAATCACCGTCCGAGCAGGTGACGCGTTCACCAATCCTGAAGGCTGCCTCTGCCATGACACGCTCCTCGCCTCGCCCAGAACATAACCCGGTGCGGGCCAAACATATAGTTTTCCCGCCATTCCGCGTCAGTGTTCAGGGCTGATCCGGCGCGAACGGGAAACCGGCCGTACTCAGGCGCTCGCCGCCGTGCGCGATGAGCAGCGCCTCATAGCCGTCAAGCGCCTCGACGCGCAGCAGCCCATCGGGCCCGGCCACGGCGAGAGCGGTCGCGAGCGCGTCGGCGAGCCCGAGGTCGGGGCCGGTGACGCTGGCGGAGGCGACGCGGGCGGCCGGCCGGCCGGTGTGCGGGTCGATGAGGTGCTCGCCGCGCTCGTATGTTCCCGAGGTCGCGATCGCGGCGGTCAGCTCGACGATCGCCGCGAGGCGGCGCGGTGCGAACGGGTCGGTGATGCCGATGCGGAACGGCTTCTCCTGGCCGAGGCCGCCAGAGCAGGCGATATCGCCGGCGGCGTTGACGATGACGCCGGAGAGGTTCTCGGCACCGAAGGCACGCAGGGCGCGCTGCGCCGCCCAGCCCTTGACGTAGCCAGTCGGGTCGACGCCTCCGGGCATGGCCCACGGATCGAACCAGCCCCCTGAGGCCTCGCGCGCGACCGCGCACTCGGCGAGCACCTCCGACACCTCGGCGGGTGCCTGGGCGGCGGTGATCTCGCCGCGCCGCAGACGGCTGACCGGGCTGTCGTGGTGCCAGGTGCTGAAGATCGCGTCGGCCTGGTGGAGGAGTTCCCGCGCCGTGGTGAGCTGACCGTCGATCCGGTCGCCGGCCTCACCGTCGGTCGTGTAGAGATCGATCGTGACGACCGTGCCCATGACGGTCTCGCGGTGGTGGATCGTGTGGACGGAGTCGGCGGCCACCGGTCAGGCGAGGCCCAGGGTGTGCAGCGCCCCCTGCAGCGACTGCTGGAAGCCCGAGCTGGTGAAGCTGGCCCCCGATACGCTCTGAATGTTGGCGGTCTGCGCCTGCAGCGCCTCCTGTTCCAGGATCGGGATCGCCTGCTGGTCGATCATCTCCGACCGGAACGAGCCGTCATCTTCCAGCGACGCGATGCCGACCTTGACGATCTTGCGGGTGCTCAGGTTGACCGTGACCGCGACCGACAGGACGCCGAAGCTGTAGTTCACGCTCGGGCCGTTGACGGTCTTGGTGCCGGTGCCGGTGCCGGTGCCGGTGGCGCTGGCGCT
>DAIOWC010000137.1:0-16763 GCA_036758685.1 Streptosporangiaceae bacterium
GGCGGCGGGTCGCAGTACTTCTCGATGTGGGTCGTCGCCGACACGCCCGACTGACTGGGCTCGCCCACGGTCCCGCATCCGGCTCTGTTCGCAGTTGCGTCGATTGTCGGTGGCGGCTGGTGTCATGGGCTGAGAGCCCAGCCGTCCGGCCGGGCCTCGTTCCGGGCTCGGAGGTGGCCGATGCCGGGGATCGTGCACGAAGGTCCGGTCGAGCTTCTGCGCTGCAATCCGCTGCTGGCGGCAGAGCTGCTTAATGGTCTGGGAGTTGCTGTCCCGTCAGGCTGCGCTGCGGTGATGGCCGCAGGCGACGTGAGCTCGGCCCTGCCGGCCGAGTTACGCGCCGACGCGGTCATCCTCCTGGAGGGGCCCGAAGGAAAGCTGGCGGTCGTCATCGAGGTGCAGACCGCACCGGACAACGACAAGTCCTGGGTCTGGCCGGCTTACCTCGTCTTAGCCCGCGCTCAGCACCGCTGCCGGGTGGTCCTCATGGTGATTTGCCGGGACCTGACGACCGCGCGATGGGCACGGCAGACGATCGTCACGGGGCATCCGGGGTTCGATCTTGCGCCGCTAGTGATCGACGCGCAGACCACGCCGGCCCCGCCGGCACAGGCCAGCGCGGCCAACGCTGAGCTGGCAGTCCTCGGGGCGCTCACCGGTGCCATTGACCTGGAGAATGAGGACGGCCGTCGGTTCGTCCTGGCCACGGTCGCGGCCGCTGGCCTGAGCGATGATCGGCTCCGAACATATACTCATCTCATTCGCGCCGCGGCTTCGGCGTCGGCGCGGAATGCGCTGGAGGCCCTGATGACCATGGTGTTCAAGGACGAGTTCATCGACCGCTACTTCGCCGAGGGCCGCGCGAAGGGTGAGGCCGAGGGCCGCGCGAAGGGTGAGGCCGAGGGCCGCGCGAAGGGTGAGGCCGCGATGCTGATCCGCTTCCTCGCCGCGCGCGGTTTCGATCTGCCCGATAGCATCCGGGAGCGGGTCATGGCGTGCGGCAATCTAGACCAGCTAGGCGCCTGGGCCGACGCGGCCGCTACCGCGATTTCGCTCGACGAAGTCTTCCCGCCGGGTGAGGACGGCCGATGATCGTCAGCGGTAGCTGACTGGCAGCCGCTTGACGCCGTTGAGCCAGCCCGAGCGCAGCCGCTGCACATCGCCCGCCTTGGCGATGTCCGGCATCGCATCGGCGATCGCGTTGAACATCAGGCTGATCTCCAGCCGGGCGAGGTTGGCGCCCAGGCAGTAGTGCGCGCCCGTGCCGCCGAACCCGACGTGGGGGTTCGGGTCACGCAGGACGTCGAACTGCTCCGGCTCGGTGAACACTTCCTCGTCGAAGTTGGCCGACCGGTAGAAGAGGCCCACTCGCTGGCCCTTCTTGATCTCCTGGCCGCCGAGCTCGGTGTCCCTGGTGGCCGTGCGCTGGAACACCGTGACCGGGGTGGCCCAGCGGACGATCTCGTCCACGGCCGTCTCGGGACGCTGCGCCTTGAAGATCTCCCACTGGTCGGGGTTGTCGAGGAACGCCAGCATTCCGTGCGAGATCGCGTTGCGAGTGGTCTCGTTCCCTGCCACCGCGAGGAGGATCACGAAGAAGCCGAACTCGTCGGAGGTCAGCTGGTCGCCGTCAATCTCGGCGCTGACGAGCTTGGAGACGATGTCGTCCCGTGGGCAGGCCCGCCGGTCCTCGGCCATCACCATGCTGTAGCTGAGAATCTCGACGGAGGCGGCCTCGCCATCGCCCTCGAACTCGGGGTCGTCGTAGCCGACCATCTCGTTGGACCAGGAGAACAGCTTGTGCCGGTCCTCCTGCGGCACGCCGATCAGCTCAGCGATCGCCTGGAGCGGCAGCTCGCAGGCGACATCAGTCACGAAGTCGCCCGATCCCCTCTCGATCGCCTCCTTGACAATCTTCTCGGCTCGGTCCTGCAGGACGTCGCGCAGGTTGCTGATCGCACGGGGCGTGAACCCGCGCGAGACGATGCCGCGCACCTTGGTGTGGTGCGGCGGGTCGATGTTGAGCATGATCACCCGCTGCAGCTCGATCTGCTCGCGGGTGTTCCCGCTCGGGAACCGGACGATCGCGCAGTTCTCATAGCTGGACCAGGTGTCGGAATCCCTGGAGACCGCGACCAGGTCCTTGTGCTTGGTGACGGCCCAGAAACCCTCGTCCGCGAAGCCCATGTCCGTCGGCTGCGGGTTCCACCGGACCGGAGCTGAGCGGCGCAGCAGCGCGAACTCCTCCTGGGGCACCCGGTGCGCGTAGAGGTCAGGGTCGGTCAGGTCAAAGCCGGGCGCTAGCTGCGACTCAGCCATGCCGTGCCTCCAGAGGGGTCCGGGCCGCCGGGATCTATAACGTGTTCTAGTCGGATTCAAGCATGCCCGGCGCCAGCGGTGAATGGGCGAGGACTCGAAATTTCAAGAACACGTTCTAGTATGGGAACGCGCGGAGTTAGGAGCTGATGTGGCCAGAGCGGTGATTGTCGAGGCGGTCCGGACGCCCATAGGCAAGCGGCGGGGTGCGCTCGCGGGCCTGCACCCAGCGGAAATCCTCGGCCGGGCGCAGACCGCTTTGGTCGAGCGGGCCGGGATTGATCCGACGGAGGTGGAGCAGATCGCCGGCGGCTGCGTCACCCAGGCGGGTGAGCAGGCCGGCAACGTGACCCGCACTGCCTGGCTGCACGCCGGAATGCCGATCCAGGCCGGCTGCCAGACTCTCGACGCTCAGTGCGGCTCGGCTCAGCAGGCCGTGCATCTGATCGCCGGCCTGATCGCTGCCGACGCCATCGACGTGGGGATCGGCTGCGGGGTGGAGGCCATGAGCCGCGTCGGGCTCGGCGCCAACATCGGCACCGGGATCGGCACGCCCCGGCCCGAGGGGTGGGCCATCGACATGCCGAACCAGTTCCAGGCGGCCGAGCGGATCGCCGTCCGGCGCGGGATCACCCGGGCGGATCTGGACGCGTTCGGGCTGAAGTCGCAGCGCAATGCCCAGCGCGCCTGGGCCGAGGGCCGGTTCGACCGCGAAGTCGCGCCGGTCAAGGCGCCAGTGCTTGACGCCGAGGGCAAGCCGACCGGCGAATACCGGGTCGTGGACAGGGACCAGGGTCTGCGGGAGACGACGCTCGAGGCGCTAGCCGGGCTCAAGCCGGTGCTGCCCGACGGTTTGCATACGGCCGGCACGTCATCGCAGATTTCCGACGGCGCCGCGGCGGTACTGCTCATGAGCGAGGAACGGGCGCGCGACCTCGGGCTGCGGCCGCGGGCGCGCATTGTGTCTCAGGCCCTCATCGGGGATGAGCCTTATTACCACCTGGACGGTCCTGTCGCCGCGACGACGCGGGTGCTCAAGCGCAGCGGGATGACGATCGATGACATCGACGTGTTCGAGGTCAACGAGGCGTTCGCCTCGGTGGTGCTCTCGTGGATGAGCCAGCACGATCCCGATCCGGACAAGGTCAACGTGAACGGCGGCGCGATCGCGCTCGGGCACCCCGTGGGCAGCACGGGCTCGCGGCTGCTGACCACCGCGCTCCATGAACTGGAGCGCCGGGACGCCACTACGGCGCTCGTCTCGATGTGCGCCGGCGGCGCGATGGCGACTGCCACGATCATCGAGCGAATCTGACCTGCTCGCGGCGGACCCGGCCGCGACCTCTCCGACGCGACGTTCGCCTGAATGGTGTTGCGCCAGCCACACCGATCAGACAAACGTTCGGGTCATGATCTCCGTCCGCCCGCGCATATCAGGCAGAAGCCGCAAACTGACCGCCCCGGAGTCCGGCCAGCCGCATCGGATCATGATCAGCGCGGACGTTTGCGTGTCTAGTACGAACAGTTCGTACTAGACACGCAAACGTCGGCGGGGCCGGCTAGGTGTCCACATCGTTCGTCACAAAACTATCTTGGACACTCTCGTTGTCGTCTCCGCAGGCACTCCTTGGACCGCACCACCAGGAGGAACCAGTGTCATACCCGCAACTGCTCACTCCCGAGCAGAAGCTCGCCGACGCGAAGAAGCTGTTGAGCCTCCCGCGTATCGTCGTGATCTGCGGCTCCACCCGCTTCATGACCGAGATGAACGAGGCCGATCTGCGGGAGACCAAAGCCGGAAAGATTGTCGTCAAACCGGGCTGTGACATGAAGTCGCCGCACGAACTTTGGTCCGATCCTGTCGAGGCCGAGGCGCTGAAGGTTCGACTCGACGATCTGCACCGGGCGAAGATCCGCCTCGCTGATGAGGTACTCGTAGTCGGCGACTACATCGGAGACAGCACCCGAGCCGAAATCGCCTACGCCCGGTCGCTGGGCAAGCCCGTGCGGTTCACGCACCCCGAAGTCGACCCTGACGCCTGACCGCCCGCTGCCACCTCGACAACCAGGTCCGGCAGCCCGCCGCCTCACCGTCTCGCGGTGGCTTCGGCCGCCGCCCACCCCACACCCTCCGTAGGCATCCCTTGGAATTGATCATCTAGGTGACGGGCCAAGAAGGCCAGGGCACTTTCATGCTCAAAGGCCGGTATATCCGCGTGCCCGCCGGGATTGGCGTGCAGCGTCTTCTCCGCCGAGCCGAGCGCGTCGAATAGCGCCAGCGCCGTTTCCCGCGCCACCAGCTCGTCGTCCCACTGCACGAGAAACTGGACCGGGACGGTGACCAGCGCTGCGGGCTCGGCCAGGGCGTCGCCTCCCATCAGCCCGAGGACGGCGGCCGCGATCCGCGGCTCGGCCGCGGCCAGGGGAACGCCGATCGTCGTGCCCATCGACACGCCCCAGTAGCCCACGGGCGCGGCGGGCCCGATCTCGTCCAGTTTCTGCAGCGCGTCCAGAGTGGCCTGCCACTCGGGGATCGCCTCGGCCGCGAGCGCGGCGTTGTAGCTGACGATCAGTTCCAGGACGGGCTCACCGGCTGCGCGCCGCCGCCTGATCGCCGCGATGGCCTGCTGGTCGCGCTCGGTCTTGGGGCGGTCTCCGTGGCCGGGCGCGTCGATAGCCACCGCGCTGAATCCGGCCGCGACGCAGCGCCGGGCCCTGGCCACCACGCTTGGTGCCTGCTTATGCTGGCCGCCGCCGTGACCAAACAGGATCAGCGGCCTCGGCCCGGCGGGGCCGACGGGCGTCCACAGCGCGCCGGCGACGTCGTCGAGGGTGAAGAGTCGTTCGCGAACGTCATCCGAGGTCGTGTCGTGAGTGAACTGCATAGGTGCAACACCTTTCGGGAAGCTCCAAGAGCGCTCCCGTGGCGACCGGCCACCTAGGTCAGATGAGTCACCGATACGGAGGGAGCACCCAGCCGGTTACGAGCGGTAATGGGTCTCACCTCCTCCGGTCGGTAGCGGGCATCGCGACGTTATCACGGCGGCGGCGCGGGATCGGTGCCGAGGATCCGGGTCCTCGCTGTCGCCACCGCGATGAGCGCGGTCAGCACGGGCAGCAGGAGAAGCGCGACCGTGAGCGAGGTCGCCGAGGCGATCTGGCCGATCACTGGCGGCCCGAAGACGAAGCCCGCCCACCCGAACGCGGACACCATCGCGATCGCGGTGCCAGTGCCGCCGGGCAGTCGCCCGCTCGCGCTGTTCACCGACGGGATCACCAGGGCCAGTCCGATTCCGAGGCAGGCGAATCCGGCGATGACGCTCGCTCCGCTGCCAGCCAGGATCCCGACGGTGAAGGCGATGGCGGCGAAGCCGGTAAGCACCGGCAGCAGGCGCCGGCTCGGGAACCGGGCCAGCAGCCGGTTCCCCGATAGCCGGACCATCACCATCGTCAGGGAGAACGCCGTGTAGCCGATGCCGGCGACCGCCGCGCCCAGATGCAGCGACCCGCGCAGGTAGACCGAGGCCCAGTCGGCGCTCGCACCCTCGCAGAGCATGGACGCGAACGCGATCGCGCCGAGCAGCAGTACCGGCCGGGACAGGAGCGCGGCCCGCCGGCCCGCCGGGTGCGAGCGGCCGGGCGGATCGGGCAGCATCCCTCGCGTCAGCGAACCCGCGACTACCAGGACCGGCACCGCCAGCAGCACCAGCTGGCGGGTCAGCGAGAGGCCGACAGCGACGCCCAGAACGCCGATCCCAGCCCCGGCGAAGGCTCCGAGGCTCCAGCTGGCATGAAAGCCGGACATCAGCGGCCGGCCCTCGGCGCGCTCGACCGTGACCGCCTGCGTGTTCATCGAGACGTCGAGCGCGCCCTGACAGGCTCCCCAGGCAAACAGCGCCGTGAACAGCCCGGCCAGCGAGCCGGCCAGGCCGACGAGCGGTCCGGCCGCGCAGTAGCCGAGCAGGCTGATCTGCACCATCCGGGCGCTGCCGAGCTCGGGCAGTAGCCGCGCGGCGAGGAGCATCGCTGCCACCGAGCCGAGCGGGGCGCCGAGCAGCGCCAGCCCGAGCGTCGCGTCGCTCAGGGCCAGGTGTGCCTTGACCTGAGGAATGTGCGCGGCCCACGAGGCGAACAGCAGTCCGTGACTGACGAAAACGGCGATCGTCGCGGCGCGCTGCCCACGGCCAGGGGCCCGGTCGCCCGGAGTCGTCCGGGCCAGGACTGAGTTAGACACAACGAACCTCCAGCCCGGCGGAGCGAAGCGACTCGACCGCCTCGGCCGGAGCGTCGGTGTCGGTGATGACCATGTCGGCCTCGGTCGCCGCGCCTACGACGGCCATCGCCGTCTGGCGGAACTTGGAGCTGTCGGTCGCCAGGACGACCCGCGCGGCTGCCTGCGCCATGGCGAGCTTGACCTCGGCGTCGCCGAGATCGTGCGCCGTGATCCGGCCGTCGGCGAAGCCGCAGCAGCTCAGCACCGCCGTGTCGAAGCGCAGCGCCCGGAGGCTCGCGAGCGCGAGCGGCCCGATCATCGACAGCTCGCCCGGTCTGGTATCGCCGCCGGGCATCAGGAGGCGGATCGAGTCGCGGCCCGCGAGTTCCGACGCTGCGTGCAGGGACATCGGCATGACGGTCAGCCGCCGGCCCGCGAGCGCCCTGGCGACGAGCACCGCGGTCGTCCCGCTGTCGAGCACGACGGCCTCGCCGTCGCCCAGCACGTCGGCCACTGCGGCGGCGATGCGGGTTTTCGCGTCGGCGCGGTCGAGCACGCGCATCGAGTACGGCAGTTCCTGGCCGCGCATCAGCAGGCTGATCGCGCCGCCGCGCACCCGGCGGGCCAGGCCCATCGTGACCATGCGGTCGAGGTCACGCCTGATCGTCATCTCGGCCGTGCCCAGCTGGGCCGCCATATCGGCGACGTCGAGATGGCCGTCCTGCTGCAGGACCTGTACCAGGGCGCTGAGGCGCGCGTTTCCGTCCACGCCTCTAACGTACAGAGGTAATGTTCATTAGCACAAATATTATGTGCGGAACGACGGTGACCCGGGGCGACTGCGGCTCCGTCCCGCTACTCTGACCCGGTGCCGAAACCGCGACAGATCTTCGCCTTCTCCGGCGTGACCAGAAGCAGGTCGAATCCTGGCGGCCCCTTGCCGCTCATCGAGCACGCGCTGAGCCTGGCCGAGCCGCACGGCCAGTGCCAGCTCTGCTACGTGCCCACCGCGGTCGGCGACTCCGCGATAGCGATCGAGGTCTTCAGGGCCGCGGTCGGCCGGCGGAAGGATGTCGACCTCAGCGTGCTGACGCTCTTCACGCAGCCGAGCGTGCCCGACCCGCGCGCGCACCTGCTGGCCCAGGACGTGATCCTGGTCGAGGGCGGCAGCGTGGTGAACCTGATGGCGATCTGGCGCGCGCATGGCCTGCGCGAGATCATGCGCGAGTGCTGGGAGGCCGGCGTCGTGCTGGCGGGCGGGAGCGCCGGAAGCCTCTGCTGGTATCGCGGCGGCCCGACGGACTCCTTCCGCGACGGGCTCGACCCGTTCACCGACGGCATCGGCCTCCTGCCGGCCAGCAACGGCGTCCATGACGACTCGGCCGCGCAGCCCCGCCGCGAGGTGTACCGGCGGATGGTGGCCGACGGGACACTCGACGCCGGCTACGCCACCGAGGACGGCGTGGGCCTGCACTACGTCGACACCGGCCTGCAGGAGGCGGTCAGCATGCTGGCCGGCAAGCGGGCGTGGCGGGTGCAGCCGGACGGCAGCGGCGGATACACCGAGGAGCCAGTGCCGGCGCGAGCCGTCTAGATTCCGGCCCGCAAAGCAAAGCGCCAGGCCGGGGAACCCCGGCCTGGCGCCTTATCTAGAAAGCGGACTACCGGACGACCCGGTAGCTGAACGGAATGGCGACGATCTGGTCGGCGCTCGGAAGCCCGAAGATGCCGGTGAAACCAGCAACCGCCAGGTCATCGACGTAAACGTCGCCGAACTCACGCGAGCCGACGGCGGTGGTGGCCCTGATCGACACCTTGATCGTGGCCGTGCCGCCGGCGGGCACGTAGACCGGCGTGAAGCCGCCCTTGCCGATGCCGTTGGACAGCGACCAGATGTCGCCGGTCGAGGAACCCACGTTGCTGTCGAACGCCTGAGTCGTGACCTTCATCGAAGCGGAGGCCTTCGCGGCCGGTGCGCCCGTCGCCGGGTACGGGCCGACCTCGTCCGGGTTCAGCAGCCACAGGCCCGAGCTGAGCTGGGGTGCGCTCACCGTCAGGCTGGCCTCGTGCCCGGCCCGGACGCCCTCGAGGTCAGGGTCACCGGGGAAGTACTCCATGTCGAAGTTGACTGGAACGGTGCTGGTCAGACGTCCGGTCAGCTGGCGGCTGTCGGACGGCACCAGGTAGTAGGGGAAGGCGAACCCGGCTGATGGCTCTGCCAGCGGCAGCGTCAGCTTCGACGTGCTCGCGACGTTCCCGTTCTGGTTGAGCAGCGAGATCGTCTCGTCGGTGTTCTTCCTCGGGTCGGCGAAGTACCACTCGGGAGACGGCCCGCTGTTGTGGATGCGCACCTTGAAGGTGTACAGCTTGCCCCGCTTCAGCGCGGATCCTCGCGGCAGCGTGCTGGACGAAGCCGGAGCGGCGAAGCTGATCTGACCGCTGAACGGCTCCGACAGCTCGAGGCCGCTGACCGGGTTCTGCCACGCGAGCAGCAGAGTCCACTGGCCTGCAGCCGGATTCGCGTGATAGAGGTTCGCGAACCTGGTGCTGAAGGCGTCAGCCGGAATGATCTTCTTGAGGTAGGTGACGTTGGTCGTGTAACTGGTGTCCTCGCCATTGGGCGCGATCAGCTGGGCGATCAGAAGGTCATTCGGATCGTTGGCCAGCTTCACGCTGATGTCGAGGCCCTTGGCGTGCTTCGGCACGTCGAACACGTAGTCGTTGGCCTCCGCCTGCGTGCCCGCGCGGCCGTTGCCGCCCGTGAGGACGCCGTGGAAGGAGCCGCCGTTACGGTTCGTCGGGATGATCGTGCGGATCGCGACCGGCACCGAGGTCCGCTGGCCGGGCGCGGAAATCACGACCGACTCGGAGGTGTCGCCCGCGGCCGCGGGGCTCTTGACGCGCAGCAGCGCGTCGCCCGTCTGACCCGGGTGCAGCGTGAACGCCGACGGGCTGATCCGGCTGCCGGGGACAGCGGTCAGGGTCGTGGCGTTCCACTGGACCGGACCCGAGGTTCCGACGCCGCCCGAGGTGGCGCCGTTCTGCTCGGTGAAGAACACTGCCGTCCACTTACCGGCCGGCGGGTTCGACACCTGGGCCGCACCGAAGTCGGCCAGGCCCTGCGGGTCGTCGTAGGCCGCGTAGGTCCCGTTCGGCTCGATCAGCGCGACGTGGAGCAGTGAGGTCTGGCCGGTGTACTGGTAGTCGGTCGAGAAGTCGAGCCGTGACGTCCCGGTCGTCCTCGGGACATTGAACGTCACGTTCTGGTAGACCTCGGCGACACCGCTCCAGATCGGGAAGACCCCGGTGTTGGCCGGGCAGGCGCTGGTCGGGGTGCCCGGCTGCATGCAGAACTCGCCACTGTGGCTGGCAACCTTGTTGGTCAGCTGACGGGTCCCGAGCCGCACCCTGATCGTGGCGTTGCTGGTGTTGGTGACGGCGATCGTCCGGTTCGTGGTCGCGCCAGGCTTCTGCTGCACGTCCACCTGACCCTGGCTGACGAGGACTCCGCCGCCCGCGGCCCCGCCGTGGGCGCCGATCGAGCGCGCCATCGCGACTGCGGCGGCGACGTTCAGCAGGCCGGCGCCCTGCTCGGTGGCCGGGGAGTTGATGTCGGTCGCAGTGCTCATCAGGATGCGCTTGACCAGCGCTGGCGATGGCGATGCGCCGCCGTGGCTGCCCCGGTAGGCCTGGATCACGTCGGCAGCCGCGCCCGCGGTCAGCGGCGAGGCCTCACTGGTACCTCCGGTGAACTGGATCGGGGAACCGGTGCCCGACTCGTTGGTGCAGTCGGTGTACAGCGTGATGTCCGTGTCGCAGAGGGCCCAGTTCCAGTCGCCGGGCGCCAGCAGATCGACGGTGCTGCCGTTCTCCGCCATACCGCCCGAGGAGATGGCGGCGACGTTGTTGTCCAGGTACTGGCCGGGCTTGGCGGCCGGGTCATTGATGCCGCCGAAGTTGAACTGCTCGAATGCCCGGAACGTGGTCGAGGCACCGACGCTGATCACGTTGGGGTCGGTGGCGGGCGAGCCGATAGTGCTCGTCAGGCCGCCATCTCCGGTCGAGACCACGACGGTGACTCCGGCCGCGACCGCGTCGTCGTCGGCGATGCGGGTGGCGTCGGCCGTCAGGTCCGGGAAGTTGTTGCTGCCAAACGACTCGTTAATCACCTTGACGCCGTGCGCGACGGCGTAGTTGATCGCCTGCACGAAACCGGAGGTAGTGGTGTCGTTGTTCTCAGCAAAGGCCTTGAGCGCGAGGACGCTCGCGCCGGGGGCAACGCCCTGGACCTTGATGTCGCAGCCGGCCGGCAGCGGGTGCGCGGAGCTGACGTACTGCGACAGGTCGTAGGCCGTGTTGCCCTGCGCCGCGATCGAGCTGGCGTCGAGGAACGCCTCGCCGCCAGGAGTCGCCGCGTTCGTGCCGTCGGAGGAGAAGTCCTCCTCGGTCACAACCGGCGAGCCGGCAGCCGAGCCCGTGGAGGCGAACGCCGCGTTCCGGCTGAAGTCCGGGTCGGCCGGGTTGAGGCCGTCCGCGATCAGCGCGACCTTGACGCCCGCGCCGTCCGCGCCGGGCGTCGGCGCCTGGGCGTTGATGTTGTACAGAGCCTCGGGATTGAGCTGGGGGTCGGATGAGGTGCCGCACAGGGTGTCCGGGGCGGTGGCGCCCGGGGATGCACTCGGGTTGCCGCCGGCGGTGCTGATGCTCGGCGCGGTCGCTCCCTGGATGATGCCGTTCGGGGCGACGAGCTCGACGGCCGGATTGGCGGCCACGGCCTGGGCCTGGCTCGCGGTCATCGTCGCGAAGACCGCGCTGACCGCGGTGGTCGTGCCGGTCACGTGCGCGCCGAGTGACTTGATCTGGGCAGCCAGCGGCGCCTGCGCGCGGCGAGCCGCGGCCGCTCGCGCCGATACCGAGCCCGTCGATGACGTCTTCAAGAAGACCACGTACTGCTGTGCACCTGCAGTGGCGGCCGAACTCGCGGCGGCGATGCCTGCGGGTACGACCATCATGGTCACGGTGGCGGGCACCGCTCCCAGGACAAGCCACTTTGTGAGCCTGCGCGAGCGCATACTCATACCTCCCAGCTTCGGATGATCCAAATCGGACTCACCCTAGACCTGCGTATGCGCTGATAAAAAGAGCTAACTGAGGTAATTGCTGATGCGCTTGAGTTTCATGCGTGCTGACTGCTGACGGAGATGACCTCTCCCGTCAGATAAGAGGCGTAATCACTGGCGAGGAACACCATCACGTTGGCTACCTCCCACGGCTGCGCGCCGCGGCCGAACGCCTCGCGACTTGCGAGTTCGGTCAGGAGTTCCTCGCTCATGACTTTGGCCAGGAACGGGTGCGTCGCGAGACTCGGCGCCACCGCGTTGACCCGGATCCCGTGGCTCGCCACATCCATGGCCGCGCACCGGGTCAGCGCCATGACGCCGGCCTTGGCCGCGGCGTAGTGCGCCTGGCCTTCCTGGGCTCGCCAGCCAAGCACGGACGCGTTGTTGACGACCGCGCCGCCGTGACCCTGGGCGACCATCTGCCTGAGCGCGGCCCTGGTGCAGCGGAACGTGCCGGTCAGCGTGATGTCGAGGACGCGTGACCACTCCGCGTCGGTCATCTCCAGGATTGACCGGGTGCCGCCAAGGCCGGCGTTGTTAATCATCACGTCGATCCGGCCGAAGTGACCGGCGGCCCCGTCGATCAGCGCGCGGACGGCGTCGTCGTCGGTGACGTCGCAGGGCCTGGACCAGACCCGGTCGCCGTATTGCCCGGCCAGCTCGTCGGCGAGCGCGGCGAGCCGCGCGTCGTGCTGATCGCTGATCACGACCTGCGCGCCCTCGTCGAGACAGCGGCGCGCGGCCGCGGCCCCGATGCCGGCGCCCGCGGCCGCGGTGATGACCACGACCTTGCCCGCGAGCATGTCCCGGCCCGCGGGCGGCATCGGCTGTCCAGTCGTCACGTTCCTGCCTCCGTTTGTATGTCCGCGGGGGTCCGGGGTCGTCCCCCGGGTGAGCACCGCTAGCCGCGGGGCTGTCGCGGCAGGCCGAGCGCACGGTCGGCGATGATGCCGCGCTGGATCTCCGCCGATCCGCCGTAGATGGTGTCGGCCCGGCTGAACAAGTACAGCCGCTGCCAGTCGTCCAGGTCATAGGGCCGGCCCTGCGCCAGCATTGACGCCGGGCCGAGGATGTCCATCGCGAGCTCGCCGAGGTCGCGGTGCCACCGGGACCAGATCAGCTTCACCGCGGACGCGCCGCCGGCCGCCGGGTCGGTCTCGCCGCTCAGCATGGCCAGTACCTGCTCGCGCATGACCTGCAGGCCGATCCACGCCCGGGCCAGCCGGTCGCGCAGCAGCGGGTCACTGGCGGCTCCGGTCTGCCTGGCCGCCGCGATCAGCGCGTTGAGCTCGCGCTCATAGCCGACCTGCTGGCCGAGCGTGGAAACGCCCCGCTCGATCGCCAGCGTGGCCATGGCCACCCGCCAGCCGTCACCGGCCTCGCCGACGACCATGCCGGCGGCCGTTCGCGCGCCGTCGAAGAACACCTCGTTGAACTCCGAGGTACCGGTGAGCTGGGTGATCGGCCGGATCGTGATCCCCGGCTGGCGCATCGGCACTAGCAGATAGGTCAGGCCCGCCGACCGCCGCGATCCCGGGTCGGTCCTGGCCAGCAGGAAGCACCAGTCCGCTTCGCGGGCGAGCGAGGTCCAGACCTTCTGGCCGGTGATCACCCACTCGTCGCCGTCCGGGCGCGCCGATGTGGTCAGCGCCGCGAGATCGGACCCCGCACCGGGCTCGGAGTACCCCTGGCACCACAGCTCCCCGACCTCGGCTATCGGGCGCAGGAACCGCTCTTTCTGCCCGGCGGTGCCGAACGCGAGCAGCGTCGGCCCGAGCAGTTCCTCGCCCATGTGCCCGACCCTGGCGGGAGCGCCGCTGCGCGCGTATTCCTCGTGAAAGATGACCTGCTGCGCGAGCGTCGCGTCCCGGCCCCCGTACTCGGCGGGCCACGAAAGGCAGGTCCAGCCGGCGGCGGCGAGGTGCCGGTTCCAGGCGAGCCGCTGCTCGAAGTGCTCGTGCTCGCGTCCGGGTCCGCCCTGGCCCCGGAGCGCCGCGAACTCGCCGGTCAGATTGTCCTCGAGCCACTGCCGGATGCGGGCGCGGAACTCGCCGTCCTCGTCAGTCAGCTGCACCGCACCTCCTGCGCTCGCTGGCAGGTGGCCACCCTACCAAGCAACCGTTACGCTCTACCTACCAAGCACTTGCTTGCCTGGCAGGTGGACCGAGGAGCCCGGTGACACTGACGATCCCGGCGGCCGTGGACAGGGCCGCCAGCCTGTTCGGCGGCCAGACCGCGATTGCCGAGCCGGGCGGACCGCGGCTGACCTTCGGTGAGTTGCAGGCGCGGGTGCGCGCGGTCGCCGGAGCCTTCATCGAGCACGGCGTGGAGCCGGGAGACCGGGTCGCCATCTGGTCGCCGAACACCCACCACTGGGTACTCGGCGCGCTCGGCGCGCTGTACGCGGGCGCGACGCTCGTCCCGGTTAACACGCGCTTCACCGGGCCCGAGGCACTCGACGTGATCAGCCGCAGCGGGGTGCGAGCACTGCTGGTCGCCGACCACTTCCTCGGCACCGACCGGCTCGCCGAGTTGCGGTCCGCGGCGGCACACCCGGAAGCCGGCCGGCTCGACCGGCTGAGCCTGGTCGTTCATATCCCGGTCGGACTCAGCCCGGCCGGGAGCGCGGCGACCGGGCCGCGGCCGCTTCCCTGGGCCGAGTTCGAGGAGCGGGGCGCCGGGCACGAGCGAGCGGCCGGGCAGCGGGCCGGGGCCGTCGAGCCCCGGCACGTCAGCGACATCCTGTTCACCTCGGGCACGACCGGCCGGAGCAAGGGCGCCATGAGCGCCCATCGCCAGTCGCTCGACGTCGCGCGGGCCTGGGCCGAGTGCGGCGAGGTCAGCGGGGACGACCGCTACCTGGTGCTGAACCCGTTCTTTCACAGCTTCGGCTACAAGGCGGGCATCCTGGTGTGCCTGCTGACCGGCGCCGCGATCGTTCCGCAGCTTGTGTACGACCCGGAGCAGGCCATGCAGCTGATCGAATCCGAGCGGATCACCGTGCTGCCGGGGGCGCCCACGATCTACCAGACGATCCTCGACCACCCCGCCAGGGGAAAGCTGGATCTGGCCAGCCTGCGGCTGGCCGTGACCGGCGCCGCGGTCGTGCCCGTGGCGCTCGTGGAGAGGATGCAGTCCGAGCTCAGCTTCGAGACCGTGCTCACGGCCTACGGGCTGACCGAGGCCGTCGTCGCGACCATGTGCAGGCCCGGCGACGATCCGAAGGTCGTGGCCACCACCTCGGGGCGGGCCGCGGCCGGCTTCGAGATCAGGCTTGCGGGCCAGGACGACACCGGCGCCGGGGAGATCCTGCTGCGCGGCCCGAACGTCATGCTCGGCTACCTGGATGACCCGGCTGCGACCAGCGAGGCCATCGACGCGGACGGCTGGCTGCACACGGGAGATGTCGGCAGGCTCGACGCGGCGGGCAATCTCACCATCACCGACCGGCTGAAGGACATGTACATCTGCGGCGGGTTCAACGTCTACCCGGCCGAGGTTGAGCAGGCTCTCGCCCGGCTGGATGGCGTCGCCGACTCCGCGGTCATCGGCATCCCCGATCAGCGGCTCGGTGAGGTCGGCAAGGCCTTCGTTGTGCTCCGCCCCGGCCGCGAGCTGACGCCGGACGACGTCACCGGCTTCTGCCGGGAGCGGCTGGCGAACTTCAAAGTGCCCCGGCAGGTCGAGTTCGTTCCCGTCCTGCCGCGCAACCCGGCGGGCAAGGTACTCAAGCGGCAGCTCAGGGAGGAATCAGCATGACGGTGAAGCCGGGAACCGGGCCGGACGAAGTCGTCGAGAAGGACGTCGTCCGCTACGAGACCCGCGGTCAGACCGCGGTGATTACCCTCAACCGGCCGCGCTACCGCAACGCGCAGAACTCGGCTGTCACCTACGCGCTGGACGCCGCTTTCCAGCGGGCGGTCAGCGACGACGAGGTCGCGGTGATCGTCCTGGCGGGCGAGGGTGAGCACTTCTGCGCCGGGCACGACATCGGCACGCCAGGGCGCGACATCGACAAGTCCTTCGACCGCAAGGCCGTGATCTGGTGGGATCACGTGAACAAGGAAGGCGCCGACAGCCGGTACGCCAGGGAGATGGAGGTCTACCTGGGCATGTGCCGCCGCTGGCGGGAGCTGCCCAAGCCGACGATCGCGATGGTGCAGGGCGCGTGCATCGCGGGCGGCCTGATGCTCGCCTGGATATGCGACCTGATCGTGGCCGCCGACGATGCGTTCTTCGCCGACCCGGTGGTGCGGATGGGCATCCCCGGCGTCGAGTACTTCGCGCACCCGTGGGTGCTCGGCCCGCGGTTCGCCAAGGAGATGCTGTTCACCGGGGACCGGTTCACGGCTGCGCGCGCCTACGAGCTGGGCATGGTCAGCCGCGTTGTCCCGCGCGCGGACCTGGCGGACACGACCCTCGAGCTGGCCGGCAAGATCGCCAAGATGCCGCAGTTCGGCCTGGCGCTGGCCAAGCGCGCGGTCAACCAGTGCGAGGACCAGATGGGGCTGCGTAACGGCATGGACTCGGTCTTCGGCCTGCATCACGTCGCGCACGCGCACAACGCCGAGACCGGTGCTGATTCGCTGGCTGGGATGGATGCGCGGTCGATGAAGAAAGCGTCAGGGTGAACCTGGACTTCGATCCGCCCGCGGCCGAGTTCCGGGCGGAGGTTGCCGCCCGCCTCGCGCAGCTCGTTCCGCCGCAGCCGCTGCCGTCCGTCGACACCGCCGAGGGGTTCGCGCAGCACCGCGCGTTCGAGGCGAGGCTCGCGGACGCGCGCCTGGCCGCGGTGTCCTGGCCCGCGGAGTATGGCGGCCGGGGCGCCTCGCTGCTGGAATGGCTCATCTTCGAGGAGGAGTACCACGCCGCCGGCGGCCCCGTCCGGGTCGGCCAGAACGGGCTCTTCGTGCTCGCGCCGACGCTGCTCGCGCACGGCACCGCCGAGCAGAAGGCGCGGATCCTGCCCGCGATGGCGCGCGCCGACGACGTCTGGGCCCAGGCGTGGTCCGAACCGGGAGCCGGGAGCGACCTCGCGGCTATCCGCTCGCGCGCCGTGCGGGCCGACGGGGGCTGGCTGCTGTCCGGCCAGAAGACGTGGAGCTCCCGCGCGG
>DAIOWC010000138.1:0-16720 GCA_036758685.1 Streptosporangiaceae bacterium
ACATCTCGGCGATGCCCTGGGCGTTGTCGGAGACCGGGCCGAAGGTGTCCATCGACACGATGACGCCCACCGTGGTCAGCAGGCCGGTGCCGGCCAGGGCCACGCAGAACAGCGCGAGCGTCGCGCTGCCGGTTCCGAGCAGGAACGCGAGGTAGACCGCACCGCCGATCAGCAGGGCCGAGTACACGGCCGACTCCAGGCCGACCGCGATGCCGGACAGGATGACGGTGGCCGCACCGGTCAGCGAGCTCTCGCCGATCTCCATGACCGGCCGCCGGTTGGTCTCGGTGAAGTACCCGGTCAGCAGCTGGATCGCGCTGGCCAGCACGAGGCCGATCAGCACGGCGAGGATCGCCACGATCCGCGGGTTGCCGGTCTGAGCCAGGACCGAGTGGTCCGTGACGCCGGTCAGCTTGCTGAAGGTCGACGGCAGGTAGACGAACGAACCGATGATCACCAGGACCAGCGAGAAGACGGCCGAGATGAAGAAGCCGCGGTTGATAGCGGTCATGCCGCTGCGGTCGCCCTTGCGCGGTGCGACCACGAAGATGCCGAGCACGGCGGTGAGCACGCCGATCATGGGCACGATCAGCGGGAAGACCAGGCCCTGCGAGCCGAACGCGGCCTTGCCCAGGATCAGCGCGGCGACCAGCATCACCGAGTAGGACTCGAACAGGTCGGCCGCCATGCCCGCGCAGTCACCCACGTTGTCGCCCACGTTGTCGGCGATCGTGGCGGCGTTGCGCGGGTCGTCCTCGGGGATGCCCTTCTCGACCTTGCCGACCAGGTCGGCGCCTACGTCCGCGGCCTTGGTGAAGATGCCGCCGCCGACACGCATGAACATGGCCAGCAAGGCCGCGCCGAAGCCGAAGCCCTCCAGCACATCGGGGGCGTTGGCCCGGTAGGAGATGACCACGATCGCAGCGCCCAGCAGGCCGAGGCCCACCGTGAACATGCCGGCCACGCCGCCGGTACGGAAGGCGATCCGCATCGCCGAGCGCTCGCCGCTCTCCTTGGCCGCCGCGGCCACCCGGACGTTGCCCCTGACCGCCAGCGACATGCCGGTGAATCCGGTCGTGGCCGAGAACAGCGCGCCAATGACGAAGAAGATCGACCGGCCCGCCCGGACCGAGACGTCGGGCGCCGGGAGCAGCAGCAGTACGAAGGGGATGATGACCACGAAGACGGCCAGGGTCTTGAACTGGCGTCTGAGGTAAGCGGCCGCGCCCTCCTGGACTGCCGTGGCGATTTCCTGCATCTTCGCGGAGCCCTGGCTCGCCGCCAGCACATCCCTGACCAGCCAGCCGGCCACCGCCAGCGCCATGAGCGCGATCACGGCCACCACGACTACCCAGGTCAGGTTGGCGCCGGTCACGCTGACCACGCCCGCCGCCAGGGAACTGGGCCTCATCCGTCCTCCTTGACAGGATCAAAAGCTAGTACCGGGGCTCATGCGCGTCGGCATGTCCCCGGAGGCATTAGTTGCTGATCGCCGGGCCTGATGCGGGGGGCAGAGGAGACCGGTAACCAACGGTGGCCGGAGTCTACGCATCCAGGTAAGCGGATGGTAAATCGGGCCCCGATCCAGCCAGCTTCGCTATGTTTTCGTAACGCTACAGTGGCCGGCCAGAGATTATCGGTACCCATGACTAATACCGGCTAGCGGACGGCTCCGGCCGACGGCCAGCTCATCCTGATGCTCGTGCCCGCCGACGTCTCGCTGATCTGCACGTCATCGGCCAGTCCGGTGATAACCGCAATCCCGAGCCCTGCCGGGACCGCGGTGCTCACTGGCGGCTGCGGGCCGTCCAGCCCGCCCGGGCGGCCGGCCGGGGCGCAGTTGTCGGTGACCTCGACCTCGAAGCGGTCGGCGGTGTCGGTAAGCGCCAGCCGGATGGGCTCGGCCGGGCAGTGCAGCTGGTGCCCTTCAACGGCACGCGAGCACGCCTCGCCGACAGCGAGCCTGACGACATCCAGCAGGGACTCATCGACCCCGCTCCGCCTTGCGACCGCGGTCGCGACTAGCCGCGCCGTCCGCACATGCGCCGGCAGCGGGGTGAAGCTCAGCTCTACGGTCGCCATCGTGAGGACTGCGCCGCCGCCTACTTCTCTGACCGTCTGGCCGCGATGGCCTCGTCGACGGTGTCGTGGATGCCAAAGACCTTGGTCAGGCCGGTGATCCTGAAAATCTTCAGGATCCGCTCCTGCGTGCACACAAGGTCGAGTGAGCCGTCGTGGGCCCGAACTCGCTTGAGCCCGCCCACCAGCACGCCGAGGCCGGTGGAGTCGAGGAACTCGACCTTCTCCATATTGACGACGAGCTGGTAGAAACGGCTGTTCACCAGCTCGATGAGCAATTCACGCAGGCGCGGGGCGGTGTAGACGTCGATCTCGCCTTCCACGTCGACGATCTCGATCCCATCCTTGCTGTGGTGATCCAGCTTCAGATCCACAAATCCTCCAGTGCCCTGTCGCGCATTCAACCACGGTCCAACGTCATGTCTATACCAGATCGGCGGCCCGAGCACCCTGCCTCGGGATGACACACTGGAAGCTGATGACTTCGGTAGCAGATCTTGCAGCCCGCGCGACGGCCGGACCGGGAGTCATCCTGGCCGCTGGCGCGCGTAACGGCCGGCTGACGCACCGCACTGAACTCCCCGGGCGCGACGGCCAGCAGGCGCCGTGGCCGGACTGGGTGCCCGCCGAGCTGCTGGCGGCGCTGCGCTCCATCGGCGTCGCCGCGCCGTGGCAGCACCAGGCCGACGCCGCGCAGCTGGCCAGGTCCGGGCAAAGCGTCATCATCTCCACGGGCACTGCGTCCGGGAAGTCGCTCGGCTACCTGCTGCCCGCGCTCACGTCGGTGCTGAACGGCGGCACCGCGCTCTATATCGCGCCGACCCGGGCGCTGGCCGCCGACCAGCTGCGGCTGGTGCAGTCGCTGGACCTGCGCGGCCTTCGCGCCGCGGTCGTGGACGGCGACACGCCATGGGCGGACCGGACCTGGGCCCGGTCGCACGCCAGCTACCTGCTCACGACGCCCGATATGCTGCACCACTCACTGCTGCCGCAGCACGCGCGCTGGAATGGCTTCTTCCGGCGGCTGCATTACGTGATCGTTGACGAATGCCACACCTATCGCGGGGTATTCGGCTCGCACGTGGCCCACGTCCTGCGCCGGCTTCGCCGCGTGGGCTGTCACCACAGCGCGACCGATCCCGTGTTCGTCCTCGCCTCGGCGACGATCAGCGAGCCCGCGCGCTGCGCTCAGCTGCTGACCGGCAGGCCGGCGGCCGCGGTGACTGCGGACAGCGCTCCGCGCGGGCCAATGACGTTCGCAATGTGGGAGCCGCCGCTGACCGGCGCGCGCGGTGAGGCTGGCGCGCCCGTGCGACGGGCGGCCACGTCCGAGGCCGCGCAACTGCTCGCCGACCTCGTCATCGAGAACGTGCCGTCGCTGGCCTTCGTCCGCTCGCGCCGCGGCGCCGAATCGGTGGCGCTGTCGGCGCGGCGGCATCTGACTGAGGCCGGCGCGGAGGACCTGAGCGAGCGCGTGGCCGCTTATCGCTCCGGCTACTTGCCCGAAGAGCGGCGCGCGCTCGAGGAGGGCCTGCGCAGCGGTCAGCTCACGGGCCTGGCCGCGACGTCCGCGCTGGAGCTGGGCGTCAACGTCAGCGGCCTGGACGCGGTCCTGATGGCGGGCTGGCCGGGCACGAGGGCCGCGCTGTGGCAGCAGGCCGGCCGCGCCGGGCGCGATGGCCGGGAGGCGGTGGCCGTGCTGATCGCCAGGGACGACCCGCTCGACACCTACCTCGTGCACCACCCGGAAGCGCTTCTCGGCACGCCGGTCGAGGCGACGGTCCTCGATCCTGACAACGCCTACGTGCTCACGCCGCACCTGTGCGCCGCGGCGGCCGAGCTTCCGCTGAGCGAGCCCGACCTGGTGAGCTTCAGCGAGACCGCCGGCGCGGTCGCGGCGCGGATGGCGGCAGGCGGGTTGCTGCGCGGTCGCGGCGGCCGGTGGTACTGCACGCGCCGCGGCTCGGCCGTGCGCACCGGGCTGCGCGCCACCGGCGGGCGGCCGGTCCGGATCGTCGAGCGGACGACGGGCAGGCTCGTCGGGACTGTGGACGAGCCGTCGGCCCACTTCCTCGCGCATGACGGCGCCGTCTACCCGCATCAGGGCGAGATGTACGTGGTGCACCGCCTCGACCTCGACGAGCGCGTGGCGCTCGTCGACCAGTCCGATCCGGGCTACATCACGGTGGCGCGGGAAGTCACCGGCATCGACGTGGCCGGTGAGATACATCACGCTGAGTGGGGCGATGCGGCGGTGTGCTTCGGTGACGTCCAGGTGTCCCGCCAGGTCGTCTCCTACGTCCAGCGCAGCCTGGAGACCGGGATGGTGGACGACGAGCTCGCGCTTGACCTGCCTGAGCGCAGTCTGCCGACCAAGGCCGTGTGGTGGACGATCTCGCCGGCGCAGCGGGCTGCGCTCGCGGCCCGCGGGGTGGACCTGGCGGGCGCGGCGCACGCAGCCGAGCACGCGTCCATCGGCATGCTGCCCTTGCTCGCGGCGTGCGACCGGTGGGACGTCGGCGGCGTCTCCGCCGACCTGCACGCGCAGACCGGACGGCTGACCGTGTTCGTGTATGACGGTCACGCGGGCGGCGCGGGCTTCGCCGAGCGGGGCTTCGCGACGGCGGATCAGTGGCTCACCGCGACCGTCGACGCGATCGCGAGCTGCGAGTGCACCGCCGGGTGCCCGTCGTGCATCCAGTCGCCGAAGTGCGGGAACGGGAACGAGCCGCTGGCGAAACTCGGTGCGATCACGCTGCTCAACTGTCTGCTCGCCGGGTCAGGGACAGGACAGTAGCGGCCCGACACCTGAGGGTGGCTGCGGGCAAAAGAGCCCGGACATGGGGCGACCCCCGTCGGGGGGGAGAACGGGGGTCGCCATACGGTCCGGCTCCGGGGGGGCAGAGCCGGTTCCGTTACCCGAGAAAGCCTAGTTCTAATCCCGGCAAGTTACCAGTTGGTCATGCCGACCCGCAAAGGGATCTCGGTGCATCCCCTATGCTGCCGGACCGTGGGTACATCCGTCGAGAGCAGCGGCAGAACTACTGCGGCTTTCTTTGATCTCGACAAAACGATCATTTCTAAGTCCAGCACGCTGGCGTTTGCGCCGTCGTTTTACCGACTGGGCCTCATCAGCCGGACCAAGGCGGTAAGAGGCGCGTGGGCGCAGGTGGCATTCCGCCTCACCGGGGCCAGCCATTCCCGCATGGAGCGAGTCCGTGACCAGGTCAGCGACCTGTGCCGCGGCTGGGACGCCGAGCGCATAGCACAGATCGTGACCGACAACCTCGCTTCGGTCATCAAGCCACATGTGTACGCCGAGGCCCGCGATCTGGTCGCGCATCACCTCAGCGAGGGCCACGACGTGCTGATCGTGAGCACGTCCGGACAGGAGATCGTCGGCCCGATCGGCGCCATGCTCGGCGCCTGCGCCGTGATCGCGACCCGGCTCGAGGTGGCCGACGGCCATTACACCGGCGCGATGGAGTTCTACGCCTACGGCCAGGCGAAGGCGGACCGGGTCCGTGAGCTGGCGGCTCAGCGGGGCTACCGGCTGGCCGACTGCTTCGCCTACAGCGACTCGGTCACCGACCTGCCGCTGCTCGAGCTCGTCGGCCGCCCTCGCGTGGTGAACCCCGACCGGGCACTACGCAAGGTCGCACGCAGCCGCGACTGGCCGGTCCTCTCCTTCAGCTCGTTCTGCCAAACGCCCACCTATGCTCTCAGCTCGCAAGAAACCGACCAGACGGCTCCGGGCATGTGACTGTGGGTATCGATCGAGATCACGAATTGATCACGCCCAGGTCTTTTCACGGCCCGGGATTGCCAGTAGAAAGGAATCACGGACCTACGGCCCGTACACGGCAGCCCAGGTACCCACGCGCGACCAGCCGCGGGAGGCGTGCCGTGGCAGGCGAATTCGGCCGCGAGTGTGCCGAGGACTGAAGCGGCACAGGCGGAGTATGCCTACCACGGCAGTGATGTTGCACGCTTGGTAACCTGGACCTGACGTGTTGCGACGGCGCCCCTGCCGGGGGCGCCGTTTGCGTGTCCGGCCATGTCCTGCGTGTCTGGCCTGCCCGTCGCAAAGGCTTCGCCAATTACCCCATGCCGGCTCCTGCCGCCATTGGGTATAAGCAAGACTTTGACTTGACGCGATACAGGGAGGCACTCATGGCCGAGCCCGCGGTAAGACGAATGTCCGCCAGCGGGACCGATCAGTCCATCGGGGACCTGGTTTCGGTGGCTGCCAGGGACATCTCGCAACTGGTCCGGTACGAGCTGGACCTAGCCAAGATCGAACTGAAGACCGACGTCAAGCGGGTCGCCATCGGCGGCGCGCTCATGGCCATCGGCGGGTTCGTCGCCTGCCTGATGCTGATACTGCTCTGCTTCGCCTTCGCCTACGGCCTGAACACGCTCGGCATCTGGCTGTGGGCGTCGTTCCTGATCGTGGCGGGCACCTGCGTCCTGCTGACCGGGCTGGCGGTGCTGATCGGCCTCAGGCTCGTGCGCAAGATGACCGGGATGAGCAAGACGAGGCGGAGCGTCGCCGAAGGCCTGTCCATGCTCCGGCACCCGAAGCACGGGTAGACATGACGGCCCGCGGCAACTCCTCCATCTACATCAGCGGACCCTGGTCGCATCGATCAGTCAGCGCGAACGGCACCCGGTTCCACGTGGCGGAGAGCGGCGACGGGCCGCTAGTACTGCTGCTGCACGGCTTCCCCGAGTTCTGGTGGACCTGGCGCGAGCAGCTTGCCTCCCTGAGCTCGGCCGGCTACCGGGTGGTGGCTCCTGACCTGCGCGGATACGGCGGCAGCGACAAGCCGCCGCGCGGATACGACCTGGTCACCGCCGCCTCGGACGCGGCCGGGCTGGTGCGCTCGCTCGGCGAGGCCAACGCGGTGGTCGTCGGTCACGACTGGGGCGGCCTGATCGCCTGGACGATGGCCGCCTACTTCCCCAAGGTGGTGCGGCGGCTGGCCGTCGTGTCCATGCCGCACCCGCTGCGGCTGCGGTCCGCCGTCCTGTCCGACCCGCTGGGCCAGGGCCGCAGCATCGGCTACGCGCTGGGTTTCCAGCTGCCGATGTGGCCAGAACGGCGCCTCCTGCGCGACGACGCCCAGCGGGTCAACCGGCTGCTCACGGCCTGGTCGGGGCCCGGCTGGCCCGATCCGGAGACCGCCCGGCGCTATCAGGACGCGATGTGCGTGCCGTCAGTCGCCCACTGCGCGCTCGAATACCACCGCTGGTACGGACGGTCGAGGTTCCGGCCGGACGGAGTCCGGTACACCAGGGCCATGCGCAGGCCGATCCAGGCGCCGACCCTGCACCTGCACGGGGCCCTCGACCCGTGCGTGCTGCCGAGCGCCGCGCGCGGCTCGGGCGTGCACGTCGAGGCGCCGTACCGGTGGCGGCTGCTGGACGGCGCCGGTCACTTCCCGCACGAAGAGGTACCCGAGCGGTTCGATCTGGAGCTGCGCTCATGGCTGGCCGACCCAGAGCCAGAGCGATAGCCGATGCCCGACCGCGACCGGGACATGGCCGGCCGGGCCAGGAGCGCCCGGCCGCGGGACTCCCTGGGCAGGCCCCTGCCGAGAACCGCGACGGGCGAGCCTGTCCTCCCCGACGATCTGGCCGTTACTCCCGAGTGGGCGCTGGAGACGGCCCAGCTCCTCCTGGACACCGATCGCCCGTTCCATGCGCACGAGGTACTTGAGGCAGCCTGGAAGACGGCTGAGCCGGCCGACCGCGACCTGTGGCAGGGACTAGCCCAGCTGGCGGTCGGGCTGACGCATGCGCTGCGGGGCAACGGCCGCGGCGCCGCCGCGCTGCTGCGCCGCGGGGCCGGCCGGCTGGCTGGCTACCGTGGCGCCAGCCCGCACGGGATCGACACCGACGGGCTGATGGCATCGGCGCAGGCGCTTGCCGGGCAGATCGAGCAGCAGGGCCTGGCTACCCTGCAGCCCTCTGACCTGCGGCTCCGGCTGACAGAGCAGCCGCCGAGATCCGCCTGACTACTGGCTCTGGCAAGCCTCTGTCGAAACCGGCGAGGTGTCCTGCTGGCCGAGTTGCACGTCACTGGAGACCTCCGCGCCGGTCAGCGCGTACCCCGTGTCCGTGATTGCCGTCGACGCGGCGAACACCACGCCGTAGACCTTGCCGCCGGGCGCCATCAGCGGCCCGCCGGAGTTGCCCGGCTCGACATCGGCCCGGATCGGGTAGATCTGGCGGCGCTCGTTGGCGTCCTGGTAGATGTTCGGGCCGTAGGCGTTGATGCTCTGGCCGACCCTGGCCGCACGCAGCGTCAGCGGATGATCGAGCGGATAGCCGGCCACGATCGCACTGGCCCCGTACGCGGCTGGCCGGGCGAAGTGCAGGGCGGGCGCGTCGAGGCCGGGCACGTACAGGATGGCGATGTCCCGGTTCGGGTCGTACAGCACGACCCGCGCCGGGTACGGATTGTCCTCGGAGTCGAACACCGTCGGGCCCTGATTGACGCCGGCCACCACGTGCGCGTTCGTGAGCACGTGCTGCGGCGAGATCACGAAGCCCGAGCCCTCGATCTTGAGCGAGCAGGACTGGGCGACGCCCACGATCCGGACCACGCTGCGGTCGATGTCCCCGACCGCCGCCGAGTGCAGCACGCTGGAGTTCGGAGCAGGCAGGTTGGTCGCGTTCTCGGCGCCGAGCGCGCTGAAGACCGGCGTATAGAGGCCGTTGGAGCTGCTCATCAGCTCGCGAATGGGCGGGAAGAGCGGCAGGTCGAGCGTGCCGCTCGGCATCAGCCGGTCCACGGTGCGCAGCACGACCGAGCCGTCGACTTGCCGGGTCACCGTGGGAAGCGCGGCGCCCTGGACGAGGGAGCCGATGAGCCAGGCCAGCAGCAGGACCGAGAGCACGTTGATGCCCGCGCCGCCGAGCGAGTCGAGCAGCGTCGCCGACCGGCCGGTGATCCGTGACCGGACTGCGACCCCGATGCCGGATGCCAGCAGCATTCCGAGTACCGCCGCGCCGAACACCACGATCAGCGCGATGATCGCCTGGTAGGGCGCGCTGTGGGCGAGCGCGCGCGAGATGGGCGGCGCGATAATGGCGCCTCCGGCAACTCCGCCGACGAAGCCGATCAGGCTGAGAATCCCGATGATGAATCCCTGGCGGTAGCCCGCCACCGCGAAGGCCGCGCACAGGGCGAGCAGGATCAGGTCGAGGAAGTCGCCGGGCACGGCATCAACCTATAGCCAAATCGGTCACGTGCTCGGTATCCCACGGTCGCTCCCAGCCGCCGAGGGCGAGGACGCGGTCCAGCAGCATTGCGGTGAAGCCCCAGATCAACAGCCCGCCGGCGCGGAACGCCGGCCCGCCCCGGCCGCCGGGATAGCGGATCGTCACCCGGTTGGCCGGATCGGCCAGATCCCGCACCGCGATCCGGCGGACGAGGTCGATCTCGGCGGGATCGCCCGGCGCCACCGGCCCCGGCGTGTGCCACCAGCCGATCACCGGCGTCACCCGGAAATCGCTCCGCCAGATGTACATCTCGGGCAAGACCGCAACGACGTGCACGGCCCGCGGGTCGATTCCGGTCTCCTCGGCCGCCTCCCGCAGCGCGGCTCCGACCGGGCCGCCGTCCTCCGCGTCGATGGCCCCGCCAGGGAACGCGGGTTGCCCCGGGTGATTGCGCAACGCCGCGCTGCGGCGCACGAAGAGCAGATCAGGCCCGGCGTTATCGCCGTCACCAAAGAGGATCAGCACGGCCGCCGGACGACCGTCACGGCCGATGGGGCTCAGCGGCGCCGGGACCTCCATGCCCTCGACCGCCGCGGCCAGCCGGGCAAGCCAGCCCGGCACCGCCCCGTTCCCGGACTCCTCGGAACTCACGGTCACGAGAACGGTCCCGGCTTCACGAGTTTGCGGGCGATCTCGGGGTCGGTCGGGCCCTCGCCGTATGCCGGGCACAGCCGCGCGATCGCGCACGCGCCGCAGGCAGGCTTGCGCGCGTGGCAGACCCTGCGACCATGCCAGATCAGGCGGTGAGACAGTATCGACCATTCCGATTTGGGGAACAATGCCCCCACTTCCTGCTCCACCTTGTCCGGATCATCCTGCTGGGACCACTCGAATCGGCGGGCGAGCCGGCCGAAGTGAGTGTCGACCGTGATGCCGGGCACGCCGAAGGCGTTGCCGAGCACGACGTTGGCGGTCTTGCGGCCGACTCCGGGAAGGGTGACCAGGTCCTTCAGGCGGCGCGGGACCTCGCCCTTGAAGCGGTCACACAGCGCCTGGCCGAGCCCGATGAGACTTGTGGTCTTGGCGCGGAAGAAGCCCGTCGGCTGGATGATCCGCTCCATCTCGTCCCGGTCGGCGGCCGCGTAATCGGCCGCCGTCGGGTACTTGGCGAACAGGATCGGCGTCACGAGGTTGACGCCCTTGTCGGTCGTCTGCGCGCTCAGGATCGTCGCGACGAGGAGTTCGAGCGGAGTGCTGAAGTTCAGCTCGCAGTGCGCTTCCGGGTACAGGACCGCGAGCTCACGGTTGATCTTGCGGGCGCGCCGGACGAGCGCCGTCGTCGGCGGCGCGGGCGGCGCGGGCCGCTTTGCCCGCGTTGACGCCGCTTTGGTCACTGAAGGGGAGGCCACGCTGCTAAGCCTATGCACCGTCGGCGCAGCGCAGGCCCAGGTCAGCCTGAGCCTGCCGCCGAGCGCTCACTAAGCAGCGCGGTTGCCCTTGCCGATCGCGCCCGCGCGGTGGGCGAGCATGTCGGTCACGGTGTCGACGGTGCCGCTCAGGCTGCCGAAGCCACGGCCCTCCGCGGCCCGGCGAACCGTCGCCTCGGCCATCGTGATGGCCTCCGCTGTCAGCCGCTTGACCTCGGCCGATGACCGAATGGCGTCGAACGACTCCCGCAAGCGCTTGGCGCCGTCCTTCCCGTCCCTGCAGCCAGCCAGATAACCGGCGATGAAGCCAAGTACCGTCTCCATATTCCTGCCCTGCCTCGTGGGGGGTTGAGCTTCTCCGCCGGTACGTGCTCAGCCGGCCATCACATGTCGCGCAGCTCGAGGTATCTCTTCACATCAGGCACGGACGCCACGACGGCCGCGAGTACCGCGGCCAGCAGCGCCGCCTTGATCACTCTGGTGATCATCGTTCCTCCCTTCGAACTATTCGCCGGTCAGGGCAGCGGTTTCACTTCGTCGGGCCCGAAATACAGGAACCTGCCGTGATTTCGCTGCAGGTCCGCCGCAGGGTCGTCGACCGGGGTCACGGCGAGGTGCACCTGTCCGTCGACGTCGTGGAGCACCGCCTCGACCGTGGCCTCACGGCCGGTCAGGAACAGGTCCTGCGCGTCGGCTCGGCGCGCACCGGGAAGCATCAGGACGCGGCTGCCGCGGGCGACCCGGACGCCCCCGACCATCACGTGGTCGGTCTCGGGCGACACCGACGCGTCCGAGCCGGGATCCCACCACGGCACCGACGGCCGGTCGGTGATCTCCGGACCCGGCCAGTCGGGCTCCGCTTGCTCCCCGCCGGGTTGCGCCAGCGCCGCGCCGGCCGGGGCGGACCGGAGGTAACGGATCGCGCCGTGCATCCGCTCGAGCATCTCGGGCGGCATGTCGTCGAGCCGGTCCATCAGCTCGGCGGCCCGGCTGTCGGTAGCGCGCGCCTGGCGCTTCTCCGCGTCGGTGAGAGTCAGCGTGCGGAGCGTCAGGATCTCGTCGATCTCCGTCGCGTCGTACAGGTCACCTGCGCTCTCCGCGGCCACCTCGGGGTGGTCATAGAGGATCACGGGGGACGACAGCATCAGGTCCTGGCAGTCCTCCGGGCCGGCGAGCACGGGCCAGGTGCCGATGTTCTCGCAGGCCGCGACTTCGACGGCCGCCCACTCCGGCGGATCGGTCATGGACAAGAATGTCCCGCCGGGAATCCCGGTCAGCGAGTGCGCGGCAATCAGGGCGTGCCGCAGCCCGTCCGGCCGCGTCAGCATCTCCTCGGCCGGCGTGGTCCGGTTCTCCACCTGCACGCGAAGCTTGAGCGCGCGATAGGGGCCGAGCACGCGCTCGGCGTGCAGCCTGATCACGCCGTCAAGCGCGTTCCACTGCCGAACGAGCCGCCCCGCTCGCCGGCCGCGGCTGTCGATCAGATCCTCGGCGGACTCACCTGACCCGACGTGGAACTCCATCGTCTTGTCCTCGGCCAGCAGGGACGAGACCACGGCCGTGAGACGCTGCTCGCGTTCCGCCGCCTCGTCCCAGGAGGTGTACTCGATGCCGTCGAGGTAAAGCGTGCCGACGTCGTGCATCTCGCCGTTCTCCGGCGAGACGGCCTGCACGGTCCGGCGCTGCAGCTGGAGGAACCGGACGAGCACCCGCACCTCGGCGTCATCCCGGCACTCAAGCAGGCACTCGGTCTGGCTGGAGTTCGGCTCGCAGTCGTCGACGGACGCGTAGCCGGGCGGCATTAACACCCCGAACTGGAACCTGACCTGGTTCTTCTGCGCCTCTTTGTGGTACGGGTACAGCAGGTAGCCCTCGTAGAGGATGGCGTCGGCAACCCGGCGGGCGTGATCGAGATGATCGGCGTTCAGTCTCATGGCTGCGTCTCAAACCCCCCGGTCTCAAAGCCCCGGGTCTCAAAGCCCCCGGCATCCGAGGACTCGGCGGCGTCGGCGAGCAGCGCGAGCACGGTGGCCTCGAACGTCGGCAGCGCCTTCCGCGCCTTGTACAGCATGAGCTCTTCGAGGGTGCGATTGCTGAGCCTGATCCAGGACGTGCCGGGGAAATGCGCGTCAACCGCCTCCCGCCACACGCTGACCGGCAGGCGGTAGGTCGCCTCCTTGCTCCACGGCACCTGAGTGACCGACATCCTGCCCTCGATGATGCTGAATACGCTGCCGCTGAACAAGAGCAGCAGCGGCGCCTCGCCGGTCTCCAGGCCGGCGAAATACCGGGTCGAACCGATTTCCATGTCGTAGGTCAGCGGGACTGGCAGGTCGATCTGAGTGCTGCCCGTGAAGCCCGGCACCATGATGGACAGGTTCGTGAACTGAACCGGCTTGAGGGTGTCGGCCCACCGCTGCGTCTCGCCGAACAGGTCGTTCAGGCGCTCGGCCTCGGCCTCGTTGTACCGTCGCCTGGCCGGCTCGATCCGGATCTGGCAGCGCAGCGCGATCGCCTCGATCCGCTGCCCGCTCGTCTCGCTGATTCGCAGGGTCATGAGCATCTGCGGCACGACGGCGAACTTGTCCGCGCGCGCGCCGATGCAGTCAAAGGTGAGATCAGCCACGCCTGTGCTCCGCCGACTCAAACGCCCTCGCCCGCGAGCGCACCAGGTCCAGGAAGTCGGCGATGCTCCGCCTGGCCTCGGTGCCGCCGTCGAAGCCGTGCCAGTACAGGCGCATCCGGCCGGCCAGCTCGTAGCACGCGTCGATGGGAACCACGAAGTACTCCATGCCCGCGTCCGACCGGCTGATGAGCGCTGCCTCGACGTCAGCCTCGGGCGCGCCGAGCAGCGGGTAGTCCGCTACCAGCTGCTCCCACCGCTGCAGGTCCAGCCGGCACTCGGTTGCCCCGGCCGGGCTCGGGTAGAAGCCGGTCAGCTCGCCGTCCGCGCGCGAGCTGCGGAGGAAGAACGCAAGCCCGACCGGGATCTGCAGCTGATCCCACTCGGCCGGCGACATCGTCCGGCTCGGGTCGGCCAGATAGCGGTCAGGCACTGCCCGGTAGCGGCCGCCGCTGCGCTTGCCCGTGGGGAGATCCCCCCGGACTCCCCCGGTAGGTGTAGTGAACAGCAAATAGCACGGCCGGCAGGCGCACAGCAGCGACGACCCCTCGAGGTCGGCCACGTGACCGTGCTCGGCTGGTACCTCGGCCGCGCACATCTCGCACTTTTCGGGGGACGGCGCGGCAGTTTCCGCCGCCTGGGCCGGCGTCTCCGCGGAGACGTCGGTCGCCGGCTGGGCGGCCCCCTGAGGCCGCACGAACCGGCGGAGGCCAGTGTCGCTGCTCATGTGTGGACCGCCTCGCCGACCGCCACCCGCACGCCCTGGCTGTCGGCCAGCAGCGGCAAGGGGTCCAGATGGAGGGCCGCGTCGGCCTCGGACTTGCCCGCCAGCCGCACGTTGTACGGAGTGCCGCACGCGGGGCAGGTCAGGATCTCGCGGTCGAGCGCGCCCTCAGCGAGCGAGGCACCGCAGGCGGCACAGCTGTCCCGATAGGCGTACAGCGTGCCCCGGACCGAGCAGACCAGCACCGCGACGCCGTCCGCGATCGCGGCGACCGGCCGCGAGCTCGGCGGGCCGATCTCCGGCAGCGTGATCCAGATCGTGGCGGGACGTGCGTCCGCCGGATCGTCCGGGCGGCGGCCGATCTGCAGCAGTCCCGGCTCGGGCGGCGCGGTCATGCCCTCGACCACCACGTCGCTGACCTCCGGGGCGGCGTCCTGGACCGCCCCGGTGATCGCGAGCTGAACGGTCACCGTCGAGGACGGGCAGCCATGACAGCTGCCCTCCAGGCGGAGTCTCGCCACGCCGTCCCGCACGCCGAGGTACTCAACTCCGCCGGCGTGCGAGCCGAGATAGGGCCGGACCCGGTCCAGCGCGCGCTGAATCCGAGCGTCGACGTCGAGCGGATGCAGGCCGTGCAGCAAGAGCAGGTTCTCCACCACCGGGTCCTCGGCGAGCGCATCGATCATGGCCGCGCCGGCCGGCCCGTTCTCGGCCAGGACCGTCATGATCTGCGCGAGGCCATCGCCGTACAGCCCGACGAGCAGGCTGACGAGTTCCTCAGCGGCCGACGCCGCCGGACCGAACCCGCCCGACTTCAGTGAGTCCAGCAGCTCCTCGACCCGAGCCCCGGTTGCCTGCACACTCTTCATCCCGCACTCTGTTTCCCGCTCACCTCTCGGGGCGCCTCAAGGCGCCGTCTTCCCTCGTCGCAAACTGCGCTCCTCAGTCCAGACGGCGCCGGCGCCCCTCGGGTTCGCTCAGTTGTCAGGTGGACAGGATCGCGGCCATTGGTGAGTGCACCTTCTGCAGCGACTTGCCGTTGCCCATGTACATGTGCACGCCGCAGGGCAGGCACGGGTCGAAGCTGCGCACGGCTCGCATCACATCGATGCCCTTGAATCGCTCGGGCGGGTTCTCCTCGAAGATCGGCGTGTTCTGCACCGCGTCCTCGTACGGCCCGGGCGTCCCGTAGGTGTCGCGGACGCTGCCGTTCCACGGCGTGGGCGGGTACGGGTGGTAGTTCGCGATCTTCCCGTCCCTGATCACCATGTGGTGCGACAGCACGCCGCGCACCGCCTCGGTGAAGCCGACGCTGAACGCGTCCTGGGGCACGGTGAACGATTCCCAGGTCTTGGTCCGTCCGGCCCGGATCTCGGCCAGCGCCTGCTCGACGAAGTACACCGCGCACGCGGCGGCGTAGGCCTGGAAGTAGGTCCGGGCCCGGTCCCGCTCGATCGCGTTGGACAGCGGCTGGCCCTGCTTGTCCACCGGGATCTTCCACTCGAAGGTGGTTTCCGGCCGGGACATGGTCCGCGGCAGGTTGATCTTCACGCTGTGGCCGGTGGACTGCACGTAGCCGCAGTCGACCAGGCCGGCCAGCGCCGTCGCCCACAGCCGGGCGATCGGGCCGCCGCCGGTGTCCAGCGGCAGGAAGTCCTTGCCGTCGAACCAGCGCGGCGACATCGTCCAGCTGTACTTGTCGTCGAAGTCACGCTTGGCCGGCCGCGGGATCGTGTGCTGGTTCCACGGGTGCCTGCGGTCCACCGGGTTGCCCAGCGGGTCGCGGGTCACGAACATCTCCTGGTCTTCCCAGTCCTCGTAGTACGAGCTGCCGAGCAGGATGCGGATGCCGAGGTTGATCTCCACCAGGTCGTTGGTGAGCAGCTGCCCGTCCCTGATGACGCCAGGGGTGACGAACATCTTGCGGCCCCAGTTGGTCATGTGGTCGTAGCGGAAGTCGCAGTGCTCGGGGTCGTTCAGGCTGCCCCAGCAGACCAGGTCGGCGCGCCGGCGGCCGACTTCCTCGTAGCCGGGCAGGGCCTCGTAGAAGAAGTCGAAGAGGTCATCGTGCATGGGAACGACGCGCTTCATGAACTCGACGTAGCGCATCAGGCGGGTCAGGTAGTCGGTGAACAGCTGCACCGTCGGCGTCGTGCCGACGCCGCCCGGGTACAGCGTGGACGGGTGGACGTGCCTGCCCTCCATGAGGCAGAACATCTCTCTCGTGGAGCGCGACACCTGCAGCGCCTCGCGGTAGAACTCGCCTTCCAGCGGGTTCAGCGACCGCATGATGTCGCCGATGTACTTGTAGCCGTGGTCGGCGTAGTGCGGTGCCTCGGTCCGGTTGGCCATCTCGAGGACGCCGGGATTGGTCTCGCCGACCATCCGCTCGCAGAAGTCGACGCCGACCAGGTTCTCCTGGAAGATGTTGTGGTCGAACATGTACTCGGCGGCCTCGCCGAGGTTGATGATCCACTCGCCGAGGTGCGGCGGGCGGACGCCGTAGGCCATGTTCTGGTTGTAGACCGAGCAGGTCGCGTGGTTGTCACCGCAGATGCCGCAGATGCGGCTGGTGATGAAGTGCGCGTCCCGCGGGTCCTTGCCCTTCATGAAGATGCTGTAGCCGCGGAAGATCGA
>DAIOWC010000139.1:0-16695 GCA_036758685.1 Streptosporangiaceae bacterium
GAGGGGAGCACGTACCTCGACTCGGCCGGGCGGATCAGCCCGCCGTCATCTGCTGCGCGCACGGTGGGCCTCCTCATGACAGTGGATTCGGATCGGCCAGCTCGGTCGCATTGCGGACCACGTGATCGACGATCCCGTAGTCGCGCGCCTCCTCCGCCGTGAACCAGCGGTCCCGGTCGGAGTCCGCCTCGATCTGCTCGACGGACCTGCCGGTGTGCGAGGCGATCCGCTCGGCCATCAGGCGCTTGAGGTACAGGCTCTGCTCGGCCTGGATCCGGATGTCGGTCGCGGTACCGCCGATGCCGCCATGCGGCTGGTGCATGAGGATCGCGGCGTGCGGCATCGCGTAACGCTTGCCCTGGGCGCCCGCAGTGAGCAGGAACTGGCCCATGGACGCGGCCATGCCCATCGCGTAGGTCGCGACGTCGTTCGGGACGAACTGCATGACGTCATATATCGCCATTCCGGCGTAGACCGAGCCACCCGGTGAGTTGATATAGAGGTTAATGTCGGCCTTGTTGTCCTCGGCCGCGAGCAGGATCATCTCCGCGCAGATCCGGTTCGCGAGGTCGTCGTCGACCTGCTGGCCCAGGAAGATCATCCGGTGCCGCAGCAGCCGCTGGAACAGCATGTCGCCCATCGGCAGCACCGGGGCCTCGGCTGCCTGCGCCACAAGCCGGTCGAGCTGCGGGTCGGGAGGCGTGCTCACGTTGCCCTCCTCAGGTGGTCAATCCGTTGACTGTGACCATAACCTGGCCGCAACACCGGGACGTCCGCCGATCCCCGCTGTTCGCTGACGGCGCAGGCAGGCGGGCCATTCCGTAACGGCCGGACCCTCCAATGAGGGGGAACGACGCTGGCGCGACCGTCAGCTCTCGTCGTCATCGTCGGTGTCGTCAGCCTCGATCTCGGCTTCGATCTCGGCCTCCTCGGCACCGACGTACACGGGACGGCCAGCCTGGTCGACGACCCTGGCCTTCTCGCCGAGCAGTCGCAGCGCGTTCGAGCGCAGCACGTCGGCCGCCACGGCCGGGAGCTGGCCGTTGTCGCTCAGCTGCTTGGCCAGCCGGTCGGGCGCCACGCCCATCCGGTAGGCCTGCTCCGACACGAACGCGGACAGCTCCTCGCCCGTGACCTGGAGCTCGGCGTCGGCGGCCACCTTGTCCAGGATGAACCCGGCCTTGACCGAGCGGCGGGAGTCATCCTCGAAGTCGGCATCCAGCTGGGACTTGCTCTTGCCGCTCGAGTCCAGGTAGGCCTTCATCGTCAGGCCGGCCCGGTCAAGCTGACTCTGCAGGTTCTGCCGCCGCTGCTCAATCTCGGCCTCAACGATGCGCTCGGGCAGCGGGATGTCCACCTGCTCGAGCAGGCTGTCCAGCGCGCCCTCCCTGGCCTGGCCCACCTGGCCGGCCTTGCGCATCGTCTCCAGCTGCTTGCGGGTCGAGGCCCGCAGCTCACCGACGGTGTCGAACTCGCTCGCGGACTGGGCGAACTCGTCGTCGAGCTCGGGCAGCTCCTTGACCTTGACCGTGTTGACCGTGACCAGCACGTCAGCGGTCTCGCCGGCCTGGTTGCCCCCGGCCAGCTCGGCGCCGAACGTCTTGGACTCGCCGGCGGACATGCCCGCCAGTGCCTCGTCCAGGCCGTCGAGCATCGACTCGGTGCCCACCTCGTAGGAGATGCCGGTCGCCTGAGCATCCTCGACGGCCTTGCCGTCGACCGACGCTGACAGGTCGAGCGACACGTAGTCGCCGGTCTGCACGGCCCGCTCGACGTTCTTCAGCGAGGCGAACCGCTCCCGCAGGCTGGTCAGGTACTCCTCGACCTGGTCCGGGTCCACCTCGGCGTTCTCCACGGTCACCGAGACCGTCTCCAGCTCGGGCAGGTCGAACTGCGGCCGGATGTCAACCTCGGCGGTGAACGCCAGCTCCTTGCCGTCGTCCAGCTTGGTGATCTCCACTTCGGGCTGGCCCAGCGGGACGACCTCCTGCTCGGCGACCGCCTTGCTGTAGAGCTCGGGGACCGCGTCGTTGACCGCCTGTTCGAGCACCACGCTGCGACCGACCCGCGAGTCGATCACCCGCGGCGGCACCTTGCCGGGCCGGAAGCCAGGTATCCGTACCTGGCGGGCCACCTCCCGGTAGGCCTGGGCGAGGTTCTGCTTGAGCTCCTCGAACGGAACTTCGATGGTCAGCTTGACCCTGGTCGGGCTCAGCTCTTCGACGTCGGTTTTCACCTGGGGGTCGCTCCTGGAATGGTCTTCTGCATCGAGCCGCGGAAACCCGGCGCGGCGGTCTGCCCGGCATGCCATGTCGCGTCAACGGCTACTGCGCGCCCAGTCTAGGGCAGGCATCGCTGCATTCACCCGCCACGGGTGATGATCACGGGAACTCGCCGACCGCACGATGGACCGCAGAGGAGCACTTAAGGGAAACCTCGGGTGCTGCGTGCGGACGCTCCGCCGGGTCGTGGCGGTCAGCGGTACCAGGCGCCTAACTCGTTAGGGAGGTCTTGCGATGACCGATCCGCGCATTGACCCGGCGGGCACGCCGGGGCAGGGCGGCGGGGCCAACCCGCAAGGGTCCGGCGGCAAGCAGACCAGGCACGGTCTGTTCCACCGCGGCTCAGGCGGCTCGTCTGGCTCCACCACGGGGAGCACGGCCACGGCGACCCGCACGACAGCAACCGGCACGTCAGTCCCGCAGCAGGCCGGCGAGGCTCCCGCCCGTGACCAGTACGCCCAGCAGCCGCGGTCGGGCCAGGAGTACGGCTACGGGTACGAGAGCAGGACCGACGCGTTCGGCGGGGGCGGGCTGGCCAAGGCCGCCAAGCTGTCCTGGGCGGTGCTGCTGCTCGCCGCCCTCGGCATGATCGCGGTAGGGATCATGCTCCTGGTGTGGCCGCACGCATCCCTCACCATCATCGCGATCCTGATCGGGGCGGCGGTGCTGGGGACCGGCCTGGTCAAGCTCTGGGAGGGGTTCACCGCCCGGAGTGAGGCGGGTGGTCATCGGGCGGCCTACATCGTGATCGGACTGGTCGCCGTCATCGCGGGCCTGTACCTCATACGACACCACGCGCTCAGCCTGTTCCTCGTCGCGTTCGTGACCGGCGTGTACTTCATCATGCACGGGATCTCCGACCTGGGCGTCGCGTTCTCGGCCAGGGCCGGGGGGCGCGGGCTGCGCGCGATCCTGGGCGTCTTCGCCATCGCCGCCGGGATCCTCATGGTCGCCTGGCCGGGGATCACGCTGGTGCTGCTGTTCACGCTGGTGGCGGCGTGGCTGCTGTTCTACGGCGTCGTGCTCGCCAGCCTGGCCTTCGGTGTGCGCAGGGAGGCCAAGAAGATCACCGATCGCCCTAGTACGACGATGGCTGCCCCGCGGGCGGCCTGACAGCAGGCCAGGCCCGGCCAGCCTGACCGGGGGCTGCCGCCCGCAGCCCCGCCAGGCCAGATGGGTGGCCCGCACCGCAAGGTCGGTGCGGGCCACGGGCATGTCTGGGCTCCGGTCAGCGCGATCGCGGCTCGGAGATGCTCCTAGAGCAGCTCGAGGCGACGGCCCTGGGCGATGGCCTGCCGCCGGCTGGTGACGCCGAGCTTGCGGTAGACCGAGCTCAGGTGGGTCTTGATCGTGTTGATCGACAGGAACAGCGCCTCGGCGATCTCCTGGTTCGTCATGTGCGAGGGCAGGAAGCGCAGCACCGCCAGCTCGCTCTCGGTCAGCGAGGCCCCGGATGGCTGGCCGCCGCCGTGCGGCAGCCGCCCGTCGAAGCGGTCGAGGATCCGCGCGGCAAAACTGGCGCACCGGCTGGCCGGGGTGATCAGCACGGTCAGCGCCGATCTGACCGGCGACCCGCCCGCGATGAACGGCCCGGCCAGGTCGTCGGGCTCGGCCAGGGCCAGCGCCTCCTCCAGCCGCTGGGCCGCCTCGGTCGCCTGACTCAGGCGGCGGTGCGCGAGGACGGTCGTCAGGAGCGCCGAGAGTCGGCCGCTGAGGGTGACCTGCCCGGCTTGCCCGGTTTCGGGAATTGCGTCCGGGCTCAGTCCGAAACCAGGCGGGTCAGTGACGATCGGATCAAGTAGCTTCACCGCGCCCTTGTCGTCCTCGTCGGCCATGAGCAGCCGGGCCTGGCACACCATGACCTGCGGCCAGGCCCCGGGGCCGTCGGGCAGCCCGGCCAGGGTCGCCCTGGCCCGCTCTCGTTCCCCCGCCGCCAGGCTGACCTCAGCGTCGAGCGCGGCGATGGCCATCCCGGCCGCCTGCTCGCCCGCCGTCATCTCGGTGAGCACGCGGATCAGTCCGCGCGCGCCCGCGAAGTTGCCCTCGTCGATCGCGATCCGGGTGCGCACCAGGCCGGAGAGCACGCCGATCACGGGCTCCCCGGCCGGCTGCGGGCCGCTCGCGGCCTGGTCGGCCCGGTCGAGCAGCATCGCCGCGGCCTCAGGCTCGTCGCGGGCCAGGTGCGCCCTGGCCTGGCTGAGCGCGAGGATCGGGGCCAGCCCCGGATCACCGCCGGCCGGGCCCTCGCTCACCTCGGCGGCAACCCGGGTGGCCGCGGCCAGGTCACCGTAGCTGGCGTGAGCGACCGCCTCGAAGGACCGCGCTCGTTCCCTGACGAAGCCGAGACCGCCGGCCGCCAGCTGCGAGCCAGCGTGCTGCAGCGCGGTCCTGGCCTGCTGGGTCTCGTGCCGGCGCAGGCTCGCGCAGCCGAGCGCCAGCCACAGCAGGCCGGTCGCCCCGTGCTCAGGCACGCTCGTCGACTCCTCGTGCGCACCGCCCGCCAGCGACCAGTAGTCGCCCAGGTCCGCCGCGGTACCGGCCAGCCGCATGACGGTCAGCGCCGCGAGCCACAGCCTGGCAGCGGTCAGCTCGTCGTCGTCGCCGTCGAGCGCGTTGCGGGCGCAGTCCAGATGCGGCAGGGCGCCGTCGGGGTCGCCCTGCCACAGGCGCGCGGCCGCGAGCGCCGCCGCGAGCACGCCGTCGTTGCTGCGGCGCTCGGGCGGGAAGCTGGCCAGCACGTCCTCCAGGTCCGTCCAGCCCGCCGCGGTCGGCGCCACCGGCGCCGCTTCGGCCAGCACGAGCGCGCCGAAGTCCCAGTCCCCGGCTCTGGCGGCGGCCCGGATCGCGGGCAGGACGTCGCCCCGGCCCGCGTGCCAGCGCGCTATCCGCCGGAACAGACCGGGTACCTCGTCCGGATGCTCGCGGCGCAGGATCCCTTCGAGTACGCCCTTGAGCATGGGGTGGTAGCGGAACTCACTGTCGGCGCCGCTCACCGGGCGGATCAGCACGTTCTCGCGGCTGAGCTGCTCAAGCCTGGCCGCCGCGCCGCCGTCGCCCGTCAGTTCCTGGGCCAGGTCGGTCGGCACGACGGCGGTCAGACTGGTTCGCAGCAGGAACTCGCGCGCGCCGTCGGGCAGCGGCGCGAGGATCTCGTCGGTGAGATAGTCGGTGACCAGCTGCTGCGCGGCGGCCGAGCTCGCGGCCGGGCCGGAAGCTACCGACGCGGTTGCCTGCCCGGGCCCCGGCACCTGACCGCCCTCGTGCGCGCGAGCCTGCAGCGTCATCGACAGCAGGCACAGGCCCGCCATCCAGCCCTCGCTCTCCTGCATGAGCCACGCGCGCGTATCCGCGTCGGCGACGACTCCCAGGCGGACGAGGTAGGCATCGGCCTCCTGGCTCAGGCACGCGAGGTCGGCCGCGCAGATGTCGGCGACCTGCCCGGATAGCCGCAGCTTGGCGAGGGCGAGACCGGGAGCGTGCCGCCCGCACAGCACCAGGCGCAGGCCGGCCGGCGCGTGGCGGATGAGCTCGTCCAGGCCGGCCACGACATCTGACCCGGCGAGCTCGTGGACATCATCGATCACCAGCGTCGCCACCGTAGCCGACGCCGGCGCCGACTCGGCGGGAACGGCGCCGGCGCCGCGGCTGGACAGCAGTTGCGCCGGGACGGTCTCGGCCGCCAGCCCCGCGAGGCTGAGCTGATCTGCTTCGGCGGCGTCGAGGACGCCGGCACCGGACAGCGCCGCGGCGACGTAACGCCAGAACCTCGCGGGATCGCGGTCGCCCGCGTCGACCGTCAGCCAGGCGACCTTCGAGCCGCTCGCGCGCGCAGCCGCCCAGCTGGCGCACGCGACCGTCTTGCCGGCCCCGGCCGGGCCCGTCACCAGCGTGACGCTGTGCCCGGAGATCGCATGGTCAAGCAGCTGATCGACGCGCGCCCGCCGGGACACCGCCAGGCCCAGGCTCGGGACCTGCAGCTTGTCGTCGAGCAGCCCCATGCCCTCCCGGTCAGCAGAAAGAGCGCGCCCGCTAACCGATGTCGTCATTGCCCCCCGATCGCCCCTGATCGCCCCCCGCCGGCCTGGGCTGCGGATGCCGTGTCAGCCCGTCAGGGCCTGATGGCCGCTGACGCCCCGCTGGCGGCCCCGATCTCACCCGCCCCGGTGAAATTGCAGCTCAAAGCCTTGTTACAGGCATACCCGCGGGTGAGACTTGCCAACCGACCAGCCCCGTTCTGTCGTAGTGCACACGGCTTTGCCGACCCCGCGCAGCCCGTTTCCCCGAAGCGGACATTCCTCTCTTACACCGGCACGGGGGCGGCCCGGTCCGGGCGCCGGCGATCACCCCGCCTGGGTGATGCCCGGCCGGGTGGGCTGTTCGTAGGTTCTAAGAGAACAACCCGGACAACCGGCCAGCAGGTGGGCTGCTGCTGCTCTGGCAAGACCAGGCGGCTTGTGCCCGACAGGTCAGGTCAGAGGGGAGTGCTATCGATGAGAAGAGCACAGAACAAATCCTCGGGTGCCCAGTCCGGAGCGCAAGGTACGCAGCGCACGACTGGGGACGTCAGCGGCACGGGCACGAACGTCACTGGCGCGACGAGCAGCGGCCTGAGCGACCAGCCGACGACCACCCGCACCGAGAGCACCACGACCTACGCACGTGACCCCTACGCACAGGGCGCCCAGGGGACGTACCGCCAGTCGGGCCAGACAAGCTCCCGCCGGTCCGGATCTTCGGGTATGGGCGGACACGTCGGGCTCGGCGGCGTCACCACCATGGTTGCCGGGCTCCTCACCTTCTTCGCCGGCCTCGCGGCCGTGGTCAGGAGCACCTTCTTCCGCTCGGTCCCCAATTACCCGTACCGGCTCACCTCGTATTCGTGGGGCTGGATCCTGTTCGCGCTCGGCGTCCTGCTCTTCGCCGCCGGGGCGAGCCACCTGCTCGGCCTGAAATTCGGCAGGCTTGCCGGAGTCGGGCTGGCGGTGCTGGGCACCATCGCGGGCTTCATGTTCCTCGCCTACTCGGCGATCTGGGGCTTCATCATCGTGGCCCTGAGCGTGGTGACGATCTGGAGCCTGTTCCACAACCGCGAGCAGGACGAGCGTACGGAGGAGTTCGATTCACTGGGCTCATCCTCCATGGGCGCGAGGTCCACGGGCTCGGCGCCGATGGAGACGGCGGGCACCTCGACCACGACGACCACCAGCCGGCAGCAGTCGATGCGCGTCTAGCGGCTACCGCCTCGGGCGCACCGTCACGATCCGGTCAGCCGTCGCGCTGGCCCCGGCCAGAGCCCCGTCCCAGCCAGCTGGGGCGGGGCTCGCTCTGTGCGCGCCGGGGTTTGCGACGGACTGCGGCGCTAGTCAGGCGGCCGGGGCGGCGTCTGGCTGGTCGGCCTTGATCACGCGCAGGACGGCGTCGATCAGCGCCAGATGCGTGAACGCCTGCGGAAAGTTGCCCAGGTGCATCCCGCTGGCCGCGTCGATCTCCTCCGCGTAGAGCTCCAGCGGGCTGGCGAGCGACAGCAGCTTCGCGCACAGCGCCTTAGCCCGCTCGACCTCGCCGATCATCGCCAGCGCGGACACCAGCCAGAACGAGCAGATCGTGAACGTGCCCTCGTCACCGCTCAGCCCATCATCGGTCTCCCCCGGACGGTAGCGGAGCACGAGCCCGTCATGGCTCAGCTCGTCGGCGATCGCGAGCACCGTCGCCCGGAGCCGCTCATCGCCGGGCGGCAGGAAGCCCATGATGGGGATGAGCAGCGCCGACGCGTCGAGCGCGGTACTCCCGTAGTGCTGCACGAACACCCCGCGCTCATCGACGCCCTTGGCGCATATCTCCGCGTGCATCTCGTCGGCGGCCGACTTCCAGCGCGCGGCAAGTTCCTCGTCGCCTCTGGCCACGGCGAACCGCACCCCGCGGTCGGCCGCGACCCAGCACATGACCTTCGACGCGGTGAAGTGGCGAGGCTCGCCGCGGATCTCCCAGATGCCGCGGTCGGGCTCATGCCAGACCTTGACCGCGTTCTCGACGAGCTGGCAGACCGCCTGCCAGGCGATCGGGCCGATCTCGTTCGCCGCGTTCTCGAAGTAGAGCGCGACCGCGGCCATCGCCATCCCCCAGACGTCGTGCTGACGCTGGTCGTAGGCGCCGTTGCCGATCCGCACTGGCCGCGCGCCGTCGTAGCCGTGCAGGTGATCGAGCACGTGCTCGTCGAGGTCGCGCTCGGCGTCGATGCCGTACATGATCTGCAGCGGCCCGCCGCTGACGGCGTCCATCAGGAAGGCGAAGTATCCGAACGCCTCCCAGTCGTAGCCGAGCTGGTACAGCGCCGAGAGCATGAACGCCGAGTCGCGGATCCAGGTGAACCGGTAATCCCAGTTCCGCTCCCCGCCTGGCGTCTCGGGCAGCGAGGTGGTCGCCGCCGCCATGATCGCGCCGGACGGAGCGTAGCTGAGCCCCTTCAGGGTCAGCGCGCTGCGCTCGAGGTACGGCCGCCAGGGATGGTCAGGTATGTGCGCGCTCGAGTGCCGGATCCAGTCGCGCCACGCACTGATCGTCGTGGCCATCGAGTTATCGGCCTGCTCCATGCTCGTGATCGCGGCTTCGGCCCAGCTGAGCGACGCGAACGCCCGTTCCCCGGCATTCAGGGTGGTCCTCGCGGTGGCGCGCGCACCCCCGATGCCGAGATGGAGGCTGGTGCCCAGGTGTAGTTCCGGATGGCCGGACAGTGCGCAGGCAGCCTCCCCGTAGCCGGCCCCGCTGTAACTCCAGGTGCCGGGCTCCCGTCCGTAGTCGTACAGCGGCATGCAGTCGAGCATGACGTCGACCTGGCCGGCGATGCAGGTGGCGGTGCGGAGCAGGACGCCGGTGGCCGCGTAGTCGGCGGGCGGGCGGCGCTGACCGGGAATCCGCTCGGCGCCGTCCCACTTGGCCATCACCAGCGCGTCGCAGATCACGAGCCAGCCCGTGGGCGTGCTCCAGGTGGTCTCCAGCACCACCGTGCCCGGCAGGTACCGGCGCTGGGCCGGGACGCGGGCATGCACCGGCCCGAACCGGAAGAAGCCCGCCGACCGGTCAAGCAGCGTGGCGAACACGCTCGGCGAGTCCGGCCGCGGCAGGCACATCCACTCGACCGCCCCGCTCGGGGCCACCAGCGCGGTGGTCGTGCAGTCGGACAGGAAGCCGTAGTCGGCGATCGGCGGGAACGGCGAGGCCGCCGACGTCGCGGAGGACTCGGGCGGAGCAGAAACGGACGGAACAGGCGCTGGCACAGTCGAAGGATTCCCCGGTCACAGCCTGCTGCCATCACCCGCAGCGGATGACCTGACCGGATCAGACCAGCCCGTAGATGCCGTTCGCGGTGAGGGCGGCCCCTGCGACCACCATGGCACCGAGCACCAGAATGCGGCCGTGCGACCGCAGCCAGCGGTTGAAGCTGTGCAGCAGGCGGCCGGTGCGCTCGGGCGTCAGCAGGAACAGCACCAGCGGTATCCAGACGAGCAGCAGTGTGATCACGATGATCAGCGCCAGCGAACCCACGCTCTCGGCGGTGCTCTCCCGCGAGGTCGCCACGACCTGGACCGCGGCGACGAACGTCAGCGACGGCGAGTACACCAGGATGCCGGTGATGAACGCCGCCCTCGGACTCGGATGCGCGATCATCCGCGAGATCATGCCCTGGCCCTGCTTGGCCGGGTCTTTCTGCTTCGGGCCGCGCCGCCAGAGCCAGGCGCCCGCGGCGAGAAGGAGCACGCCCAGGCCGAGCCGGACGCCATACCGGGTATGACGGTGGCTCGGCTTGTACACGTGTCCGGCCCGCAAGACGACGAACACGATCGTCGCCATCACGGCGGTCATCACGACCGCTCCGGCCAGGAAGATCAGCACGTTCCGCCGCGGGTTGGCCGCGCCGAGGAAGACCGCGGCCACCAGCAGCGCCGTCGGGGTAATAGCGGCCAGCAGCGCGAGCCCAGCGGCCTCCGTCAGCATCGGGCCCGGCCCCGCATCCGGACCGGGCTCGCGGCGGCGATCATGCCTGCCAGCGTTCCCTGCGCGTGCAGACGCGGCCTCACCCGCGACGGGTGATCCCTGACGACCGCGCAGTTCCGCGGCGGTGAGCGCGGGTATGCGCTCACCGATGACTGTGACCGGCCGGCCCGACCGGCTTGCGGCTCCTGACGGCCAGGACAGCCCGCGCGGAATGACCTGGATCCCCGGCGGCACGTTCCGCATGGGATCCGCCGACTTCTATCCCGAGGAGCGGCCCGTGCACCGGGCCGCCGTCGACGGGTTCTGGATCGACACCGGCCCGGTCACCGTGGCCGAGTTCCGCCGGTTCGTGAAGCAGACGGGTCACGTGACCATGGCCGAGCGCGCACCTGAGGCGGCCGACTATCCGGGCGCGGATCCGGCGCTGCTCGTGCCGGGCTCGCTGGTGTTCGCGATGACCAAAGGCCCGGTCGATCTGCGGGACGTGCGCAACTGGTGGGCTTATGTCCCCGGCGCGAACTGGCGGCATCCCGGCGGCCCCGGCACCGACCTGAGCCGGCGCGACAGGCATCCGGTCACGCACATCGCCTACAGTGACGCGGTCGCGTACGCGGCCTGGGCCGGGAAGGACCTGCCGACCGAGGCCGAGTGGGAGTTCGCGGCTCGCGGCGGCCTGGATGGCGCGATCTTCGCCTGGGGCGATGAGTACATGCCCGGCGGCCGGCCGCGGGCCAATACCTGGCAGGGCGAATTCCCCTGGCAGAACCTCCGGCTGCCCGGCTACGCGGGCACCTCGCCGGTCGGCGCGTTCCCGCCCAATGGGTATGGTCTGCGCGACATGACCGGCAACGTCTGGGAGTGGACGTCGGACTACTTCCGGCCGCGCCACCCTGGCGATGCGGACAAGCCCTGCTGCGTGCCGCGCAACCCGCGCGTCACCGCGGCCCCGGCCGGGAGCGAGGACATCCCGCGCCACGTCATCAAGGGCGGTTCCCACCTGTGCGCGCCGAACTACTGCCTGCGCTACCGGCCGGCCGCGCGCCAGGGCGAGGCGGTCGACACCTCAACTTGCCACCTGGGCTTCCGCTGCGTGCTGCGCCGGAACGGGCCGGGGGCGGGGAACTGTCCCCCGGAACGCTTGTCCCGGCCGGACTCGGGTATGGCTCGTCTTACGGGGGTTTAGGGGGCGGACATGGTAACCAAGACACAGACAACTGAGCATCTGCTGTGCGACCTCTGCGGTCAGGAAATGAACCCGGAGCAGAGCGTCACGCTCTACCGGACCGACAACAAGATCTCAGCGGCCAAGATGGCGCTGATGCGGTCGGAGCCCGGTCAGGCAAACGTGGATATTTGCCCCAGTTGCCGCCAGCGGCCGGTCGGGGAAGTCGTGGCGCTGATGTATCCGGCCCAGAGCTAGCCGCGGCTAGATACCCAGGATCTTCGCCTTCGCGGCCGCGAACGGCCTGCCTCGTCATCACCCAGTGTGGGTGAGCACAACCGCGCCGCCAGATGGTGAAATGTCAGCAGGGGATTCTTGGCGGGCGGGGGGCCAACACGATCAGGGCACTGCTCAATGTCATCTGGCTTGTCTTCTGCGGCCTGTGGATGGCGCTGGCCTACGTCGCGGCCGCGATCATCTGTTTCGTGCTGATCGTCACGATCCCGTTCGGGATCGCGTCGATGCGCATCGCCGGCTACGTGCTGTGGCCGTTCGGCCGGACGATCGAGCCGCGGCGCGATAGCGGCGTGGGATCGCTGATCGGCAACATCCTGTGGGTCATCTTGTTCGGCTGGTGGCTGGCGATCGGCCACCTGGTGTCCGGGATCCTGCTCTGCCTGACGATCATCGGCATCCCGCTCGGACTGGCCAGTTTCAAGATCATCCCGATCACGCTCATGCCGCTCGGCATGCAGATCGTCCCGGTCGAGAACCGCGGGCCGGGCGCGGCCACCTGGTAAGGCGGCCGGCCGTGAAGCCAGCCCCGGGCTAGCGCCGGTGGTGGTTTGTGCCAGGTCGGTGCCAGGGAATGGCCACGTAATACGCGGCCTCACGGCCCAGGTCTCGGGGGGCGAAGATTACCGGGGGATCAATGCGCAGCGACACTGGCTTGCCTCCGGCGAACCCAGAGAGACTGAGGCTGCGCGGGCTGCTCATCGTCATTGGCATCATGGCGGTCCTGACCCTGGGCTGGCCGCTCCTGAACCTGGCGGTCACTAACCGCAACCCGCTCGCCCCCCTGACGACGCTGAGCGTCGGCCCCGGGCGCGGCGATATGGCGCGATTTACCGTCGGTCCCGGCTGGTCGATGCGGCCGGCCGAGACCAACCCGCGGCTGGAGTACTCGCTGCAACGCGGCGCCCTCGACATGTCGGTTTCCTACGTCTCGCTACCTGACGGCGCCCAGGGGGCACAGGCCTGGTCCGGTCTTCGCCAGATCGTTCAGATCAGCCATCCGGGTATTATTCTGGGCAAACCTTCTCCGATTACGACCGCCCAGGGGCGCAAGGGCATGATTGGCACTATCAGTGGCGCGGGCCTGTCCGGCCTCGCGACCATCGTGGCGCTGCCCTCCAGAGGCTTCGCCATCGAGCTCATCGCGGTCGCTCCTCGCCGCGCCGTCCCGGCTAACTTGCAAGCGACCAGGCTGGTAATGCGGTCCGTGCTGTTCCCTGGCGGCTCACAATGACCACGCCGCCGCCATGACGGGCGAGATCAGCATCCGGACGGTCCGCATCACGGCCGGAGCGCTCTGCGTAACCGGCACCGTGATCCTCGTCTGGGAGTTCTTCCGCTACCTGCAGGTCTTCCCCGGTCCCGTCCTGCTGGCGGTAATCCTGGAGGTGCCGCTGCTGGTGATCGGATTCTGGCTGCTGCGCCTGCTACGGCCAGCGCGGTCACCTGAGTTCGTCTGGTCGGTCGCGGCCGTTATCTGGGGCGGGACGGCAGCGGCCGGGTGCGCGCTGATCGCCAACCAGGGCCTGCTGTCGCTATGGGCCAAGACCGCCGGGGTCAGGTTCGCGCAGAACTGGTCCGACTCGCTCTCGGCGCCGCTGAACGAAGAGGTCTTCAAGCTGTGCGGCGTGATCATGATCGTGCTGGCGGCCCCGAAACTGATCAAGGGGCCGCTGGACGGGCTGATCTTCGGCGCGCTGACGGGGCTCGGATTCCAGGCCGTTGAGAACGTCACCTACGGGCTCGACAACATCATGCAGCAGGGCGCCACCGACCCCGATCACGCGGTGACCAGCTCCTGGCTGCTGCGCGTCGGCTCGACCGCCATCGGCTCGCACTGGACGATGACTGCGGTCGCCGGCACCGGGATCGGGTTCCTGATCATGTACAGCCGCGCCGGCCGCAGGCGCCAGGGCCTGCTGCTCGCCCTCGGCTTCCTGATCGCCGCCATGGCCATGCACCTGCTGTTCGATGCTCCGCACCCGGCCATCGAGATCAAGGTCGCGATCGACTTCCTGATCGTTGGCCTGCTCTACCTCCAGCTCCGCGGGTCCTACCTCACCCGTGCCCAGGGTGTCCTGGACAGCTACGCCAAGTCCGGGCTGATCCCGCCCGGGGCCGCCGCGACCCTGCTCAGCAGGCGCTCCCGGCGCCGCGAGCTGCGCCTGGTGCCGCCGGGGCCAGAGCGCGAGAGCGTGCCCGCCTGGCACGACCGGATCCTGGAGAGCGTCGACGATGACGTGGCGATCGGGCTGGCTGCGACTGTTTTAGCCAGCACTGCTTATTAGCCGGCACTGCTTAGCCGCCGCCGTGCTCCTCGGCCCGGCCATCCCGGTGTCCCGCTAGGCGGTGCGAGGTGCGCTGCCGCCACAGGCCCGAGATCGTCGCCACCGCTGCGCCCAGGAAGACCAGGTTGAAGAGGATCTGGATGGTCACCGCGGCCCGGGCAAGCTCGCCCGACGGATGCACATCGCCGAAGCCGACGGTGGCCAGCGTGGAGACCGAGAAGTACACAGCGTCGGTCTTGGTATGCAGATCGACGAACTGGCCGGGGATCTTCGCCACCACGACGTCGGTCCAGGAGAAGAACAGCACGGTGACGCACAGCATCATGACCAGCGCACGGATCCGCTGCTGCTCGGCCGCCCGGAGCAGCCGGCGGATGGCCACGATGATCCCGATGCCGAGCGCCGCGGTCCCGCAGCTGAACAGCACCGCCCACGACGCCTCGCGCATCCGGCTCGGCGTCGGTATCAGGAAATAAACGACCGTCGCCAGCAGGATCAGCCCGGCCGTGGCGACGGCCCGCCTGGCGTCCTGCCTCCCCTGGCTCGAGGTCCGCTCGCCCGGATCATGCATTCGCCGATTGTGGCACGGCGCGCCAGCTCCGCCTCAGGCGAGCTTGAACCGCTCGATGATCGCGGCGGCGACGTCGTCGGCCGGACGGTTGTCGGACGGCACCACGTAGACGCGGTCCTCGCCGTCCGGCGGCTCCAGGGTCTGAAACTGGCTGGCCAGCAGGGGCTCGGCGAAGAAGTGGCCCTTCCGGGCCAGTACCCGCTGCTCGTCGTCCTGCCAGCTGACTGACAGGAACGCCATGACGGCTTCCTCGCGACCGGTCAGCAGCGCCTCCCGGTAGCTGCGCTTGAGCGCTGAGCAGGCCAGGACCTCGGACTGGCCGGCGCGAATGCAGCCGTCCATCCACGCTCCGATCGCAGCCAGCCACGGCTGCCGGTCCTCATCGGACAGCGGCGTGCCGGCCTCCATCTTGGCGACGTTGGCCTCCGGGTGGAAGTCGTCGCCATCGGCGAACGTCCACCCCAGCCGGCGCGCGACCAGCAGGCCGACCGTGGTCTTACCGGCTCCCGCGACACCCGCGATTATGAGGATCATCGGGGGGGAGCTTATCGAGGCCAGCGGGCCGCCTGCGGGGCCGCCTTGCCGGATGCCAGTCTTGTCCTGACGCACCAGCCCTCCGAGGAGCACTCAGTGACCGATCAGGTGGACGCGCTCGTAATCTTCGGCGCTACCGGAGACCTAGCAAAGCTCGAGACCTTCCCCGCCCTGGTGGGGCTCGTTGAACGCGGAGTCCTGAATGTCCCGGTTATCGGCGTTGCCAAGGCTGGCTGGGGACTTCAGCAGTTCCGGGCCTACGCCGAGGCGTCGCTGCGGCTGAACAACATGGATCCGGCCAGCGCGGCCGCCACGCAGATGTTCGGCCTGCTCAAGTACGTTGACGGCGACCTCGGCGACCCCGCGACCTACGAGGCGATGTCGAAGGAGCTCGGCGACGCGCAGCGGGCCCTGTACTACCTCGAGGTACCGCCGACGCTGTTCGGCCGCATCGCCGACGGCATCGCGGCCGCGGGCCGGGCCGTGAACGCAAGCATCATGGTGGAGAAACCGTTCGGCACCGACCTGCCCAGCGCGATCCAGCTCAACGACACCATTCACAAGCACTTCCCCGAGGACGCCGTCTACCGGGTCGATCACTGGCTGGGGCTCGAGCCGGTGGAGAATCTGCTGTTCGTGCGGTTCGCCAACTCGATCGTCGAGCCGCTGCTCAGCCGCGACCACGTGGCCAGCATTCAGATCACGATGGCCGAGGCGTTCGACGTCGCCGACCGCGGCAGCTTCTACGACCGGACCGGGGCGATCAGGGACGTTGTCCAGAACCACATGCTGCAGGTGCTCGCCACCGTGCTTGCCGATCCGCCCGACGGCGCCGGGCTGGCCTACTGGCGGGACTCCAAGTCACACATCATCGAGGCCCTGAGCCCGCTGAGCCCGGACACCACGGTCCGCGGCCAGTACGACGGCTACCTCGACGTCAAGGGCGTCGCGCCCGCCAGCACCACCGAGACCTACGCGGCTATCCGGCTGACGGCGCAGTCCTGGCGCTGGGCCGATGTGCCGATCCTCATCCGCGCGGGCAAGTGCCTGCCAGTCACGGCGACCGAGGTCCTCTTCCGCTTCCGCAAGCCACCGCATGATGCCTTCGGCCTCGGCCAGGAAGCCGCCGCGAACCAGCTCAGGGTCCGCATCTATCCGGGCGACGAGGTCGGCGTGACGCTCGTGGGCAAGAAGCCCGGCCCGGAGATGGCTCCGCAGCTGCGCGAGCTCGAGTACAGCGGGCAGGCGCCGGCTCAGATGATGCGGCCCTACGACCGGCTGATCGGCGCTGCCCTGAACGGCGAGCGGTACCTGTTCGCCCGGCAGGACACCGTCGAGGCGGCCTGGCGCGTCGTGCAGCCGGTCCTGGGCGACGCCGTGCCCGTCCACTCCTACGCCAAGGGCAGCTGGGGCCCGGACGGGGCCACGGCGCTGGTCCCGAGCGGCGAGACCTGGCACGACCCGGTCGGCTAAGCCTGCTGAGGCTCCTCACGCCGACCCTTGTCACCGAGCCGGTCGAGGTGACAGAAGCACCACCGCTAGCAGCGCTGAGGTCATGGGCCGGCGCAGCAT
>DAIOWC010000140.1:0-16522 GCA_036758685.1 Streptosporangiaceae bacterium
GACGCGGGCGTGCTGACCAAGCTCATGGTCACCCCGACGCCACGGGCGGCCCTGATCACGGGCAAGGCGTTCGCCGCGGGCGTGCGCTCGGTGGTGCAGGCGGTGGCCGTGCTGATCTTGTCGGCGCTGCTCGGGGTCACCCTGACCGACAACCCGCTCAAGCTGCTCGGCGCCGCGGCGGTGGTCGTGCTCGGCTCGGCGTTCTTCTCCTGCCTGTCGATGACCATCGCCGGGATCGCACTGTCCAGGGACCGGCTGATGGGCATCGGGCAGGCCATCACCATGCCGCTGTTCTTCAGCTCGAGCGCGCTGTACCCGGAGAAGATCATGCCGGGCTGGCTGCAGGCCATCAGCAAGTGCAATCCGCTGTCCTACCAGGTGGATGCGCTTCGCGGGCTGCTGATCGGCACGCCGGCGCACCTCGGGCTTGACCTGCTCGTGCTGGTCATCGCGACCGTGCTGGCGATCTCCGCCTCGGCGGCCCTGCTGCCCAGGCTGGCTCGCTAGCGAGCGGGCGACATGTACCGCTCGCGCGCGGCGTTCCCTACCGGACAGCCACCGGGCGCACCGCGGCAGATACCGGTATCGCAGAGCCGGCAGATCCAGCGCACGGCGCCGGGGCCCCGCATCATGCCCACCAGCATCTTGCCGGTCAGCCTGCTGTACTCGGCGCGCTCGGCGGCCGACAAGGGCGCGAGCGCCTTGTCGAGAACGGCGGCCCGCGCGGCGCAGATCTCCTCCGCGACCGCGCGGCCCGCCGCCGTGAGCGACACGGCCGTCGTCCGGCCGTCGGCGCCGGGGCCGCGCTCGATGAGTCCGGACTCGGCCAGCCGGTCCAGCAGCCGCACCGTGCCCGAGGACGTCAGGCCGAGGACCTGCCGCAGCCGGTCCACCGACGGATGGTCGAGGAAGTGCAGCAGCGCGGCCAGCGCGGCGGGCGCCGAGTCCGACCGGCCCGCGGCCGAGGCGGTGGCGTCGGCCACCTCATCCGCGACGACCAGCGCCAGCGCGCCGAATGTGTTCGCCGCTCCGTCGAGCCGGCTGTGGTCAGGCAAGGGTGTAGTCGAGGGCGAACGTCCCCGGCGGGGTGTGGGTGGCGACCGCGGTACCGGCGCCGGTCAGGCCCGCCAGGTCGCCGGTCGCGGAGCCGGGAACGACCTGCCAGCGGCACCTGGCCTCACCGTCGACGAACTCGCCGTCGGCCTGCAGCACGAAACTGCCCTGCCGCCCGGCTAGCTGGCCGCTCGTCTGCTGGAACCCGGTAAACGCCGCCGTGCCATCCGTCCGGTAGCACATGACCGCGTCCCAGGTTCCCGCCGCGGTCAGGTCGCCTTCGAACGCGTACGCCACGGTCGCCTTGGTGAGCTTGGCGCCGCCGCCGAGCTCCTGATAGGTGTTCTCGTCCCAGGACTTGACGGTGAAGCTGCCTTCGGCGTGGGCCATGACCTGCCTCGCAATCGCGTGTCCGACGGATGTGTGTGTCACACACCAATCTACGCCCGGACTCCGGCGGGCCGGCAGCCGGGTGCCCGGCCGGGCGCGGGCCTGTCTTGGTGCCGCTGCCTCAGGCGGTAACTGGCGGACTGGCCACGCCGTCGGCACAACGAGGACGGCCAGCCGCACGTAGTAGCAGTTTGGGTTGATCATCCGCCCGATTTGCCCAGGTTCTAGGCAACCCAAACTGCTACTATCTGGCGCGATATATCGGTAGGCGAAGCAGCACACGGGCATTCCGGGCGCACCAACTGAGCCTGGGTGGCACGGCGGTACCGCCCAGCTCCAGTGAAGCGGCGGGCGAGCACGGCTCCTAGGACGCGATGTTCATCCCGGCGGCGAGCGCGGCCGCAAGCAGGTTCTGCGCGCCGTCGGCCGCGGCGCGGGCGAGAATGGCGTGCGTATGCGCTTCGTCAAGATCGCCGAGGCCAATGCAGCTCGCGGCGACGCGGGCGTCATGCGCGGCCATTTCTAACTGACGGGCGGCCTCGCTGAGGTCGATCTGACCGCTGGTCTCATGAGTGCTGCTCATGTGCCACCCTTCTCGTCGCGGCCGTGAGGCCGGCTGGTCCGGTAGCTGACCGCGCCCGCAGGTGTGTCCTGCAGGCGCGGCCAGCTATCCGGCAGGGTGTTGTTACCCTCCCCTGGGGTGCGCATGCCAATCAGCAGGCACCAAGCTTGCGATTGCACTGGCCATTTATCCGCTACTCGCCCCGGAAGACCGGAAACTGCTGGGCACCGGTTCCGGTTACTTGATCAGCAGCCCGCCGAGGATCATCTCGACCATCCGGTCCGCCTGGCCGGGATCGCTTCCAGGAGCCTCCGTCGCGACGATCAGGCCATGCGTGAGCCGCATCAGGTCCATGCCCTTCACGTCCGGATTGACCTCCCCGGCCTCCTGCGCCCGGGTCAGCAGGGCATCGGTGGAGCTGCGCAGGATCCGGCTGCACTCGGTTATCAGCGCTGAGTCCTTGCCGATGGTGGCCACGATCGCCGCGCTGAGACTGCGCTTGGTGCGGCCGAAGGCGGCGAACGCCCTGAGCCACTCGCCGAGCGCGGCGCCGGGCGACTCGGCGGTGATGAGCTTGCCGGCGAGCACCTCCAGCCCGTCTACCTGGTCCTTATAGACGGCCTCGAGCAGGTTCTGCCGGGCCGGGAAGTGCCGGTAGAGCGTGCCGATCCCGACGCCGGCGCGGCGCGCGATCTCCTCGAGGGACACATCGTCGGCGCCATGCTCGGCGAACGCCTGCGTCGCGGCCGCGATCAGCAGCTCGTAGTTGCGGCGTGCGTCGGCCCGCTTGGGCCCCGCCGACGTCGTCGCGGGGGTTCCGGGGGTCGCCCCCTGGGCTGGCACCGTCGCGTTCATGGCCACTCCCAACTGACTTGCAAAGCGGAGGCATCCTCCGTATAGTAATGAGGTACCGGAGGGATCCTCCGAATAAGCATAGCTCCTCAAGGCCAGTGCCACCAGCGGATGCAGGCGGCGCCAGGGCCTCTACTCAGCACGTCTTCCGATGGAGGAACCTTGTCTTCTCCCACCATCAGCCAATCGCCGCCCGCGGTTCTGCCGGACATCAAGCCGGCCCGCGACCGGCGGAACATCACGCTTGCCGTCGTGCTGTGCGCCCAGCTCATGATCGTCCTTGACATGACGGTGGTGAACGTGGCGCTGCCGTCGATGGCGACCGGGCTCCACCTGTCCGCGACCGGACTGTCCTGGGTGCTGAACGCCTACACCCTCACCTTCGGCGGCCTGCTCCTGCTCGGCGGCCGGGCCGGCGACGTCCTCGGCCGCCGGACAACGTTCATGGCCGGGCTCGCGCTGTTCACGCTGGCCTCGCTGGCCGGCGGTCTCGCGACCTCATCCGGTATGTTGCTGGCCGCCCGCGCGGTCCAGGGTGTCGGCGGCGCGATCGCCGCGCCCGCCGTGCTCGCGACCATCGTCTCTAGCTTCCCCGAGGGCCGCGAGCGCGTCCGGGCCCTCGGCGCGTTCACCGCGGTTGCCATGGGCGGGGCCTCACTGGGCCTCGTACTCGGCGGAATCATCACCCAGTGGGCGTCCTGGCGCTGGGTCTTCTTTGTCAACGTCCCGGTCGGAATCGCGGTGATCGCCGTCGCGCCGCGACTGCTTGCCCGCGGCCAGCGCCTGGCCGTCAAGCTTGACCTCGGCGGCGCGTTCACGTCGACGGGCGGCATGTCGGCACTGGTCTACGGGTTCATTCACGCCGCATCGGCCGGCTGGGCCAACGCCACGACCATCGCCTCGTTCGCCGCAGCCGCCGTGCTGCTCGGACTCTTCCTGTTCATCGAGTCCAGGGCGCAGGAGCCGATCACGCCGCTGTGGCTCCTGCGCGACCGCAGCCGGGCCGCCTCATACGTGACTCGCCTGCTCCTGGTCGGCGGCATGTTCGGGATGTTCTTCTTCCTGACGCAGTTCGTCCAGGAAGTCCTGGGCTTCAGCCCGCTGAAGGCAGGCCTGTCGTTCGTGCCGATGACGGCCACGCTGCTGCTGATGTCGAGGCTCGCGCCCAGGCTGGTGCCGCGGTTCGGCGCCAAGCCGCTGATGGTCGCGGGGCTGCTGCCGGTCGTCGTCGGCATGGGCTGGCTGGCCCAGGTGAGCACCAGCACCACCTACTGGCCCGGCATCCTCGTCCCGATGCTGCTGCTCGGCGCGGGCATGGGCCTCGCGTTCGTGCCGCTGACGATGGCCTCGCTCGCAGGCGTGCCGCCGCAGGACTCTGGCGCGGCCGCGTCCATGGTCAACGTCATGCAGCAGGTCGGCGGCGCGCTCGGCCTGGCGATCCTCGTCACGATCTTCGGGAGCGCCCGGCGGTCAGCCGCCGCGCACGCGGTGCCCGGACTGACAGTGCTTGAGCAGGCCAAGCACGCACTGGTGCACGGCATGGCGACCGCGTACTACTCCGCGGCGATCTTTGATGCGCTCGCGGTGCTCGTGGTGATCGCCGCGATCCGGATGCGCACCCCGCGCGAGAGTGCCGAGGTAGTCCCAGCCGAGTAGCGCGCCTTCGCGGCACACCAAGAGCACAAGGAGGCCGGGCGGCAGCAGCCGCCCGGCCTTCGCCTGTTGCCGGGCGGCCCGCCAGTGATCATCTGAGCCCAGCGCAGGCCAGAGCCGCCGGCGACCTACGATGGACGCATGCCCGATTTCAGCTACTCAGACCTCCTGCCGACCGGACCGGACGCGACCGAGTACCGGCTGCTGACCAGCGACGGCATCAGCGTGACCAGCGCGCTCGGCCGGGATTTCCTGCAGGTGGAGCCGGAGGTCCTGACCCAGCTGACGGCGACGGCCATGCACGACATCGCGCACCTGCTGCGCCCCGCGCACCTGCGCCAGCTCCGGTCGATCCTGGACGATCCCGAGGCCAGCGGCAACGACAAGTTCGTCGCGGGCGACCTGCTGAAGAACGCCTGCATCGCCGCCGGCGGTGTCCTGCCCATGTGCCAGGACACCGGGACTGCGATCGTCATGGGCAAGCGCGGCCAGCAGGTCCTCACCGACGGCCGTGACGAAGAGCACATCGCCCGCGGCGTCTACGACGCCTACACCACGCTCAACCTTCGCTACTCCCAGCTCGCCCCGATCACGATGTGGGAGGAGCGCAACACCGGCAGCAACCTGCCCGCCCAGATCGAGGTCTACGCGACCGGCGGCGACGAGTACAAGTTCCTGTTCATGGCCAAGGGCGGCGGCTCGGCCAACAAGTCCTACCTCTTCCAGGAGACCAAGGCGATCCTCAGCCCGGCCCGGATGGCCTCGTTCCTGGAGGAGAAGATCCGCTCCCTCGGCACCGCGGCCTGCCCGCCCTATCACCTGGCGATCGTCATCGGCGGCACGAGCGCCGAGTACGCCCTCAAGACCGCCAAGTACGCCTCGGCCAAGTACCTGGACGCTCTGCCCCGGGCCGGGTCGATGACCGCGCACGGCTTCCGCGACCTGGAGCTCGAGCAGGAGGTCCTGGAGATCACCCGCCGGGCCGGCATCGGCGCCCAGTTCGGCGGCAAGTACTTCTGCCACGACGTCCGCGTGATCCGGCTGCCGCGCCACGGGGCCTCGTGCCCGGTCGCGATCGCGGTTTCCTGCTCGGCCGACCGGCAGGCAACGGCCAAAATTAATAGGAACGGCGTGTTCCTCGAGCAACTGGAGACGGACCCCGCGCAGTATCTCCCCGAACCGGACGACACTCAGCTGGCTGACGACGTCATTCGGGTCGACTTGTCCAGGCCGATGGACGACATCAGGGCCGAGCTATCCCGTTACCCGATCAAAACCAGGCTGGCGCTGACCGGCCCGATGGTGGTGGCTCGCGACATCGCGCACGCCAAGATCGCCGAGCTGCTCGACGCGGGCGAGCCGATGCCGGCCTACCTGCGCGATCACGCCGTCTACTACGCGGGACCGGCCAAGACGCCGGAGGGGTACGCCTCCGGCTCGTTCGGCCCGACGACGGCCGGGCGGATGGACACCTATGTCGACCGGTTCCAGGCGGCGGGCGGCTCGCTCGTCATGCTCGCCAAGGGCAACCGCTCGGCGGCGGTCACCGCCGCCTGCCGCGACCACGGCGGCTTCTACCTCGGCTCGATCGGCGGGGCCGCCGCCAAGCTCGCCCGTGACTGCATTACCAAGGTCGAGGTGCTGGAGTACCCCGAGCTCGGCATGGAGGCGGTCTGGCGGATCGAGGTCCGCGACTTCCCCGCGTTCATCGTGGTCGACGACAAGGGCAACGACTTCTTCGCCGATGTCACCACCCCGAAGCAGCCGGTGCTCTCGATCGGCTCCAGGCCGTGACCGAAGACCGGGACCGCGGGGGGGAGTCGGGGGGTGTCCCCCCGACGGACCGGATCGAGCATGACTCCATGGGCGAGGTGGCCGTCCCCGCCGCAGCGCTCTGGGGCGCGCAGACCCAGCGCGCCGTGCAGAACTTCCAGATCTCCGGCGAGCATCTGCCCCGCGAGCTGATCGGCGCGCTCGCCTCGATCAAGGGCGCCGCCGCGATGGTCAACGGCGAGATCGGCGTGCTGCCCGCCGACATGGCCGCGGCCATCCAGGCCGCGGCCGCCGAGGTGGCCAGCGGGAAATACGACGACCAGTTCCCGATCGACGTGTTCCAGACCGGCTCGGGCACCTCGTCCAACATGAACGCGAACGAGGTCATCGCCACGCTGGCCAGCCGCGCGCTCGGCCGCCGGGTGCACCCGAACGATCACGTGAACGCATCGCAGTCGTCCAACGACGTCTTCCCGTCGGCCATCCACCTGGCCGCCGCCCGGCTGATCGCGAGGTCGCTGCTGCCGGCGCTCGATCACCTGGCCAGCGCGCTTGAGGAGAAGGCATTCGAGTTCGCGGCCGTGGTCAAGAGCGGCCGCACGCATCTGATGGACGCGACCCCGGTCACGCTGGGGCAGGAGTTCGGCGGCTACGCCGCGGCGATCAGGCACGGCGCCGAGCGAGCCACCGCGGTCGTGCCCGACGTGTCCGAGCTGCCGCTCGGCGGCACCGCGGTCGGCACCGGGCTGAACGCACCGCCCGGATTCGCGGCGGCAGTGATCGCCCGGCTGGCCGAGGACCTGGGGCTGCCGCTGACCGAGGCTCGCGATCACTTCGAGGCGGCGGGCGGCCGGGACGCGCTCGTGGCGGCTAGCGGAGTGCTGCGGGTCATCGCGGTTAGCCTCTACAAGATCTGCAATGACCTGCGGCTGATGGGGTCAGGCCCGCGGACGGGGCTGGACGAGATCGGGATCCCCGACCTCCAGCCCGGCTCGTCGATCATGCCCGGCAAGGTCAACCCGGTGATCTGCGAGGCGGTCTGCCAGGTCTGCACTCAGGTCATCGGCAACGACGCGGCGGTGGCGTTCGGCGCCGCGGCGGGCAATTTCGAGCTCAACGTGATGATGCCCGTCATCGCGAGGAATCTGCTGTCCTCGCTTAGCCTGCTGCCCGCGGCCGCGGTGTCGCTGGCCGACTTGTGCGTCACCGGTATTACCGCGCACTCCGAGCGGCTCCGGCGTAACGCCGAGTCCTCGCCTGCCATTGTCACCGCGCTTAACCCATTCATCGGTTATGAGGCGGCGGCCGCGGTCGCGCACGAGGCACTCGCGACCGGCGCGACGATCCGCGATGTCGTAATTTCCCGCGGTCATGTTGCGCGCGGGGAGCTGACGGTCGAGCAGCTTGACCGGGCACTTGACGTGCTCGCGATGACGCAGCCGGACCGCCCAGTGAACGATTGATGGCCTGCGGGGTTACGCAGTAACAAACTGGCCGCAGCGATCGCTGTAGTCGGGACAAAAGCGCACGCCGCCGCTACTCTTATGCCGTTTGGCACCCAGTTGCGGCGACGGCCAAATTCACAACTTCCGCTCAGGACATTCGATGTTCGCTGTAGATAGAGTCCGGCCATGCACGCAGTAATGGGGACGGGTCGCCTGATAGCCGGGCGCTACCGGCTGCAGGATCCGATTGGTCGCGGGGCGATGGGCATCGTCTGGCGCGGCCGCGATGAGCTTCTCGACCGTGACGTCGCGGTCAAGGAAGTGCAGGTTACCGCGCCGTCGGGCGCCGCCGACACCGAGGTCGTCTACCAGCGCACGCTGCGTGAGGCCCGGACGGCGGCCCGGCTGAGCCATCCGAGCGTGGTGACCGTCTTCGACGTGGTCGAGGAAGACGGATCCCCATGGATCGTCATGGAGCTGATCCAGGCCCGCTCGCTCGACCGCGTCATCACCGAGGACGGGCCGCTTCCCCCGGAGCAGGCAGCCGACCTCGGCACCAGCCTGGTGAGCGCGCTGGCGACGGCGCACAGCGCGGGGGTACTCCACCGGGACGTGAAGCCCAGCAACGTGCTCGTCACCGGGGACGGCCGGGCGATCCTCACCGACTTCGGCATCGCGACGTTCGCCGAGGACCTCGGGCTCACCCAGCAGGGCATGGTCGTCGGCACGCCCGGCTTTACCGCCCCCGAGCGGATCCGGGGCGACATCGCGACCCCGGCCTCGGACCTCTGGTCGCTGGGCGCAACCCTGTACGCCGCGGTGGAAGGTCGGGGCCCGTTCGACCGGGTCGGCGGCAGTTCGGTCATCAGCGCCGGGGTGGCCGCGGAGGACGCGCCGCGGGCGCCGTCGGCAGGCCCGCTCGGACCGGTCATCGATGCCCTGCTCAGCCGGGATCCCGGCACCCGCCCCGACGCCCCGACCGCGGCCCGGCTGCTCGCGGACGCGGCTACCGCCGCGAGGACAGGCCCGCGTCCGCTGCAGGATGACTGGCTCGCCGCCAGGGCCGACCGTGATGCCGGACCCGACCTGCCCACCTCGCCCGGCGTGGCGGGGGCGATGAGCAGTGCCGACTCCGGCTTTCTCAACCCGCCCGACTACGAAGTCCTCCAGATCCCCGGCAGCGCCGATGCGCCGCTCGGCGAAGCCGGCTCGGCTGGCTCGGGCGAGCGGGCCGGGCTGGCCGCAGCCGCGTTGGCGCCGGCCTCCATGCTGGATCCATCCAGCGGACCGGCGCTCTGGGGACCGCAGAAAGGCCCGTCGTCCGGCAGCCAGCCGCGGGCGGCGGCCGCCGAGGGGCCGGGAGGTGCCGCCAGCGGCGGTGCTGCCAACGGCGGTGGTGCCGGTCAGGGCGGAGGCGGCTCAGGTTCGGGCGGCTCAGGTTCTGGCGGCTCCGGCAAGGGCGGTCCAGGCACGCTGCCGGCCTGGCGCTCATCTGGCAAGTGGCGGGTGATGGTGGCCGGGGCGGGGATCGCCGCCATCGTCGTCGCAGCGATCATCGGCTGGAACATCTTCAAGCACTCCGGGCCGGCGAGCGCGCTGGACAACGCCGCGCCGCTCGGCACGCAGCAGGCGACCGGATCCAATCACGGCCATTCCAGCGGAGCAGCTGGCCACGGCGGCACCGGAAGCCAGCGGTCGGGCGATCCGACGCCGGGCAGCAGCTCTGGCGGCCAGTCCTCGGCGCCGACCAAGGGACATCCCTCCGGCAAGCCGGGCACGAGCTCGTCCCCGGCGCCCGGACACCACAGCGCGAAGCCGACAGCAACCACGGCGGCAAGCGGGAGTACCTCCCCATCACCATCGACATCGGCATCGGCCAGCTCCAGCCCGGACCCGAGCCCGAGCGGGTCGACGACGACCCCGACCGGCGTTACGCTGCCGGCGGGCTGGAAGTGGCATTCCTTCACCGCGCCCGTCATGGGGTCGGTCGCGGGCTTCAAGATCGGCATGCCCGACGCCTGGACGCAGGCGGTCAACGGGCAGATCGCGGATCTCACGCAGCCAAGCCGGGCATTCCATCTGGACGTGAATCTCGGCTACTGGGTCTACGCCAAGCCGCTCCGGCAGGCCCAGTACCTGGAGACGCTCGCGGCGGCGGCGCACAAGCACAGTTACAAGGTGCTAGAGCTCGAGAGCGTGGGCTTCAAGGCGCTCGGGGGCTACCGGTCCGCCACCGCCGGGGTGCTCAAGTACAGCTGGTACAACACCACGCTCGCGTATAACCAGACCGAAGAGGACATCCTGGTGACGCTGGCGACGTCCAACGGCAGCCAGCAGTACGAGTTCGAGCTGTGGGCGCCGACGTCGACCTACGGCGCGGCCAGCAACGACCTCTGGAACGCCATGCCGACGTTCCGGACCCTGCCGAGTTAACGCCGGAGATCGCGGGCGGCGCGCCCGGCAGGCGCGCCGCCCGCGGCCGGACTCAGTACCAGCCGGTGCTTAGCTCGTGGTCCCAGGCCCCGCACGGCGACCCGTACAGAGACTGGATGTAGCCAAGTCCCCAGCGGATCTGCGTGGCCGCGTCGCTCTCCCAGTCGGGTCCGGCGCTGGCCATCTTCGAGCCGGGCAGCGCCTGCGGGATGCCGTAGGCACCCGAGGCGTTGGCGGCAGAGACGTTCCAGCCGCTTTCGGCGTCCCAGAGCTGGTCCAGGCAGGAGAACTGGGCCTGCGACCAGCCGTAGCTGGCGAGCATGCCCATCGCAATCTGCTGCGGGCTGCCCGATGGCTGGGCCGCCGGTGCTGGCGCACCGGGCGCAGTCGTTGCCGGCACCGCGGTCGTGGCTGGCACTGCGGCCGTGGCTGGCACCGCCGCCTGCCTGGCCGCTGCCTCGGCGGCCTGCCGGGCGGCCGCTGCCCGCGCCGCTGCCGCCCGAGCCGCGGCAGCTCGCGCTGCCCTGACGGCCAGTGCCCTGGCCCGCCGCAGTGCTTCCCGCTCGGTGATCACGGCAAGGGCCTGCCGCGTAGTCACTATCGGCTGCTGCTGGACGAGCGGGCTGGAGTTCGCGGTCGCTGTCGCCATCGCGACGGGGGCTGCCGGCGTCGTCGGCTGGGCGGACGCCGATCCGGGCCAGGTAACGGCCAGGCCTGCGGCAACTCCGGCCGCCGCCAGCATCGAGACTGCTGCCGACAGGGTCAGCCGGGAGCGCGCCCGCCGCCCGAGTCGGTCAAACGAGAGCCCGCGCGCTTGCGCGGGCCGGTTGCGATATTCGCTGGACTTGCCGGGGGTCTCCGGACATGACGGACTGGACGGTTGACGGTCGAGAAGCAAGATGTGCCTTTGGTCGGCGCCCGATCGGCGCTCGGCTCCCACTCAGGGCGACCCTGGGCTTGAACCCATGGAGACGGCGTGCTGGCGATGAACGCGGGGGCAGGGCGAGTGGTGTCACAGATGGCGACGGCCTGCACGCTGAGTGCTGTCGGTAGTCCACCCTGCCGGTCTCGCGCCCGGTTAGCGGCTAAAACAGGCTGAAAGTCCGTATGACGTCGGTCACGCCGTCTTTGCCGTCGCACCGTCACCGGCTCCGACAGCCCTGCGAGAGTGGCCGAAATTCGCAGCTCAGACGCCCGATAATCACCAGAACAAATCGCGGAATTACGCAGTGCAACACAAAAGAAAGGACGGCTCGAACATCACGCTCAGTAGCACTGCCGACACTGCTATTACTTTAAGTAGCGTCGTAACTACTGGCAGTTATTTGGCCGCGGCACGTATTCTGGGCCGAACTCAGCCCGTCAGTACCAGCCGTCCGCCTCCTCGTGGTCCCACGCGCCGCAGGGGGTGCCGTAGATCGACTGGATGTAGCCGAGACCCCACTTGATCTGCGTCGTGGCGTCCGACTCCCAGTCGGGACCGGCTGAGGCCATCTTGGAGCCGGGCAGTGCCTGGGGGATGCCGTAGGCGCCGCTGGCGTTCTCCGCGTACACATCCCAGCCGCTCTCTTGCTGCCACAGGTCGTCAAGGCAGGTCCACTGGGAGGTGGCGAAGCCATACGAGCCCAGCAGGTTATACGCGATGGCTTCGACCGTCGACGGCGAAGGCGGCGGGCCAGTTGGGATTGACGGGCTGGTAGTGGTGCCAGAGGTGTCCGTCGACTGCTGACTTGGCGTCGTCGTGACCGCCGGAACGCTGGTCACGGTGAACTTCTGGGCGGCCGCATTGTCGAGGATGATCTCCTCGCGCTCCTGCATCAGGAGCTTGCCCGACTTGCCGGTAGCCACCTGGGCGACTGCCAGCGCGAGCGGGTCATCCGAACTCCCCGGGTGACCGACGACCATCACCACGACCGCGGCGGCAACTACCACGACGGTCGCAACTGCCGAAGTAACCAGGAAGACTCCCACTCGGCGGCGTCGAGGACGCCGTGCCGGGGGCCGTCTCCGGTGCTGTGACAATGCGGTCCTTCCGTCGGCCATGCGCTGCCAGGCACAATCACCCGGAGCGCGGACCGCTGCGGTACAGGGCAGCGAGTCGCATGACGGTCGGGCCATAACGCGATGGCCTACTGCGGCTAGCGCAGGACCTTCTTCCTCTGGCCCGGCACCGTCGCGGCATAACGTTGCCAGAACCGCGGGTCACGACCAAGCGTTTCGGCCGAAAAAGCTGTGTTGAAAACCCGGAATTGGTGTCGCGCAGATCACAGTTTGGCAATACGTACTGTAACAATTACAGGGCGTAATGACTGCTTAGCTGTGACCACAACTCAGCGTCACCGAGCCGACACGACACGCCGTCGCCGCCAGCGTGTCGCCTTGCCGGCGGGCCGCCGCGGGCCGGTCGACGGCTCGCGCCCGCGCGCAAGTTGCGGCTAGCGTAAGTGCAGCACTTCAAACACGGGCGGTGTGTTGCAGATGAACAGTCAGGCAGGCAGCTCCTGGACGGTGGGCACAGGTGATGCCGAATCGATGCTGGCCGAGGCGCGCAAGGCGTTCTTCGTCATGGTGGGCTTCCTCGCGATCTTGTGGATCGTCCAGCTTGCCAATGTGGCCGACAGCTACCACCTGGTCGACGAGTTCGGCATCCGGCCGCGTTCGATCACAAGCCTGCCCGACATCCTGACGGCGCCGTTCGTGCACCTCAGCTGGACGCATATCGAGGCCAACTCCGGGCCGCTGTTCATCTTCGGCTTCCTCGCCGCCTACCGGGGGGTCGTGCGCTTCCTCGGCCTGACCGCCCTCGTCATCGTCGGCAGCGGCCTGGCCGCCTGGGCGACGGCCCCGACCAACACCGTGGGCGTGGGGGCCAGCGGAGTGGTGTTCGGCTACCTGGGCTACATCCTGGTCCGGGGGCTGTTCGACCGGCATGTGATCGACATCATCATCGGCGCGGTCATGGCGCTCTGTTTCGCCTACCAGTTCACGGTTCTGCTCCCCCACGCCGGAGTCGGCTGGCAGGACCACATCGGAGGTCTGGTCGCTGGCGTCCTCGGCGGCTGGATCTTCCGCGAGCGCCGACGGGCAGACCGGACGGCGCGGGTCCCGGCCGCCACGCCCGCCGGAAGCGTCACACCCGCTACCGACCTGGCGGTCAAGCCCGCTGCCCCGGCTCGGGGCGGGACCGGCCAGTACGGCGGGCCGCGCGGCGATCTGCACAAGGAACTGGACGACCTCGGCATCTAGCCGGGGCCCGGCCGCGAGCGTTGTGCCGGCGCCGCCTCCTGGGGATGTTCCAGGGACGTCGTCGTGACCCGGCTGCGCACGGCCGCCGGGTCGCAGCCGAGCTTCATCAGGACCTGAATCGCGACCCCGCGGCCCTCGCGGATCAGGCCGAGCAGGACATGGCCGGTGCCGATGTGGTTGTCGCCACGCTGCACCGCCTCGGTCAGCGACAGTTCGAGCGCCCTCTTGGCGCGCGGAGTCATCGGCACCCGCTCCGATCGCACCCGGAGACCCCGCCCGATGATCTCCTCAACCTGCTGGCGCGCCGCCCCGAGGCTGATGCCCAGGGAGCCAAGTGCCTTCGCCGCGATGCCCTCACTCTCGCGCAGGAGACCGAGCAGGATGTGCTCGGTGCCGATGTAGTTGTGGTTGAGAGCCCTGGCCTCTTCCTGCGCCAGGTCGACAGCCCGCCGTGCCGGATCCGTAAAGCGCTCGAACATGAGCCGCTCCCAGTAGCGAGTACCCGGCGGGAGCCTCGTTCCCGGCCGGTGCGGTGCCTCAACGAACAAGCAGGCTCAAACGATCCCGGCCGCGCGCCGCCGGTACCGCCCAGCTCACCAATAGTACGAAATCGAAATATCCGACCGCGGAGCGCTGGAACTGCTAGCGGGCCGGGTGCCGGGCGCGGCGAAGTGCCGTTCCGCAGCTAGGGCACGATGCAGACCACGGTGATGTGCCTGGTGCGGTCGGCGGACACTCGGACCTTGCCCGGCACGGGACAGACCGCTTCCTGCCGGCCCGGCCCGCGGATGTCGGGCGTGCGGCCGGATATCTCGTAGTAGCCGGGCACGAGCCTGGCCGAGAACCGGCCCGACTTGCCGACGTGGACCCTGACCGTGCGGTGGTGAGCGCGAGCGAACCGGATCGTCCCGGTCAGCGGGACGACCTGCTGCTTGCCGCCGGGAGCGATCGGCCCGCCTTCGCGCTCGAACTTGCCCGCCACGACGCCTCTCGCCGGCCGCCGAGCCCCGGGCGCGCCGTGCCCGGTGCTCGCCAGGGCGATCCCGCCGCCAGCGGCGATCAGTACGGCCGTGCCGGCAACTGCGAGTGCGTGCGTTCTCACGACGTGTCTCCTTCACTGCTCAGCAATCGGCTCACGCGCGCCAGGCTCTCGCGCAGATTGGGCTGCGTCGCCTCAGCGGCGGCCGCGGCCGCGGTCAGCCAGCGCAGCGGAGCGTCGGGCCCCTCGGCCACGATTGCGTCCGGCTCGGCGGTCGCCAGGACGAACCGCAGGTCCGCGTGCTCGTGCGCGGGCTCGCCGCGGCCGGCGGTGACCGGCACGATGGCGACGTGCGTCAGCGCAGGCGTCGGCCACGGCCTCAGGTCGGTCAGGCCCGTTTCCTCGCGCGCCTCGCGCAGCGCGATCGCCAGCGGATCGCTCTCGCCCGGGTCACCGTGACCGCCCACCTGCAGCCACGCCTGCTGCCGCTGGTGCCAGCGCAGCAGGACCCGTCCGCTGGCGGGATGCACGATCAGGGCGGATGCGGTCAGGTGCAGCGGAGTGGACCGCGACCATGGTTCGGGGGCCGTTCGGAGGAACTCGGCCAGCCGCGCCACGTCCGCCGTCTCCGCCGGGCCTTCCGGGCGGTAGTCGCGGAGCGGGCCTCGCGACGGGTCGCCGCGGTGGTTCTCCGGGTCGGTGATCACGCCTCAGTGTCGCATTGCCTGCCGGTCGCCGACCCGTCCGTCTCCGATGGTGACGCGCGGCTTGCCCGGTAGTTCAGTAAATACTGAGATACTGATAAAGTTAGCCCTTGTCGGCGGCTGTCGGCGACTCCCACCTCGGAGGGCAAATGAGCAGCGCTGAAAACCTCAGGACGAAGGCCGCACGGATTGCCGACGGCCGCGAGCTGGGCGCGAGCTCGCCGCCCCGCAAGCCGGTGCGGTCGACGGTTGACCTGCCCGCTGGCCAGCACGCTCGGCTCAGGGCCTGGTGCGGTGAGACCGCAGTCGAGCTGGGGCGGGCCAGGGTCACCACCCAGGATGTGCTGCGGGCGCTGGTTGATCTCCTGCTGGCCGACAAGACGCTCGCGCTGGCAATCCGGGACGAGCTGGAGGTCCGGTGAGCGCGCACGGGGAGGAATCCGGGGCGAGTGCTTCTGACCAGGCTGAGCCCGCTCGCGACCAGCTTTTTCAACGGTTAGGCGCGGTCTGGCGCCGGAGTTATCCGAAGACCGTGACCAGCGCGAGCACCGTGCTGGTGACCCTGATGCTGGTATTCGCCGTAGCCGCGCCGGTGCCCGCGCTCGGTGACCTGCTGGCGTTCGTCACCTTGGCGGTCTTCTGCCGGGTTGTCACCCTCGCCCGGCGGAGTCACCACCGCAGCAAGCGCGGCACGCGCCGGACACTGGCCGTGACCGCCGTCGTCGTGGGCGTGGTCTATGCGATTTCCCTCGCGATACTCCTGGCCACCGAGTCGCTGGCTTTCCTGGCCGCGGGCGGCAGCGGTCCCTCGCCGACCTCATCGACCTGGTCATCGGCCTTCAGCGGGAACGGCGCGATCGGCAACGATGAGCTGGCAATCACGATCGCGGCACTGGGACTGCTGCTGTGGATCCCGCACCTGCTCTTCCGGATCAACCTGGACATGGACGGCAAGGACGGGGTTCAGGACACTCTGCTTGCCGTCATCACCGCAGGCGCGTGCGTGCTGACGGGCACATACGTAGTCCTGCTGCACTTCGCCAACGGCCCGCTGCGATCGGTGCACATCGGAACGCTGCTGGCCGGCACGCTATTCACTCTGATTCTCGTGGCGCCCTACTACCGGGCGCTGGCCCGGACGTGCTGGCGACGGGGACTGCCGCTGGCGGTGAACCCGAAGGCCGTTGCCCGGCGCACCAGGCACACAGTCCGGGAACTGGGCAAGGCGGTCTACCAGGCCGCGGAACCAGCGAAGGCACCAGGTGACGCGCCCGGCCAGGCACCGGATGCTGCCCACTGAGCGGCAGGTAATGGCCGAGCCAAACCCGGGTACCCGGCCGACCTAAATTCATTATTCCAGCCGGACTATGTATCAGCACGCCCCTGACCCAGGTCCTTCCAACGGGCAGGTCAGCGCCCTGATGGAACGGCA
>DAIOWC010000141.1:0-11929 GCA_036758685.1 Streptosporangiaceae bacterium
CGCGGGCGCCGCGGGCCGGGATGCGGCAAAGCGCCCGGCGCAGTGGTCCGAGCAGAAGTAGACCGGCTGGCCGTCGCGCGCGGCGGAGGCGGGCGCGTTCGAGATCTCGACCTGCATGCCGCAGACCGGGTCCCGGGCGTAACCGTTGCCGCCGCCGAATCGGTCGCGGTTGCGGTACAGCCAGTAGAGCAGGCCGAACACCGCGAGGAAGATGATGTTCAGGTACGTCGTGTAGTTCCAGGAGAAGCCGGTCGGCGCGATCACGGCTGGCCTGGTCGTGGGCACCAGGCCTGCGGCGCGGAAGATGACCTCGGTGATCAGCCCGGCGGCCGACATGATCGCCCAGAACAGCGCCAGCATGCGCAGCGTGAGCCGGGTGCCGTAGTAGCGCCGGTAGACCAGCAGCAGCGGGAACGTGATCAGGTCGGCGAAGATGAACGACACCACACCCCCGAAGGAGATGCCGCCGTGCCACAGAGCGGCGGCGAGGGGCACGTTCCCGATCGAGCAGACGAAGCTGATGATCGCGACGAACGGCCCGACGATCGCGTTCTCGACGCTCGTCCACCAGCCGTGGCCGGTGAGGAACAGGGCGTGCCACGCCGAAACGGGCACGAGCACCGCGAGGAACCCGGCAACCGTGTAGCCGATGACCAGTTCCCGCCGCAGCATGGTGAGGTCGGCCATTGTGTAGGTGGCGGCGTCGGACCAGCCGGACCTGGAGCGCAGGCGCCGGCGCAGGGGCGGCCGCTGCGCTTCAGACGACACTGCCCCAGACGACACGCTTCCGGACGACGCCGGCCCGTGCGACGCCGGCCCGTGTTCATGCTGGCCGTGCGCACCCTGGCCATCGGCTGCCGCCAGCCGCTCGCGCGCTGCCACCACGTAGCGGCCGCGCAGCCAGAGCCCACCCGCCACGGCCAGCAGGACGATCATGATGGCCCCGCCGACGAACTCGCTCACCGCGAACTGCCAGCCCATCAGCACTACTAGCACGATGCCGAGCTCAACCACCAGGTTCGTCGAGGCGAACATGAAGACCATCGCCGCAACGAAGTCGGCTCCCCTGGCGAACAGAGACTTGGCCATCGCCGACGCCGCGTAGGAGCAGGACGAGGAGACGATCCCGTAACCTGAGGCCCTGGCGATGGACGCCGGGCCGTGGTCACCCAGCTTGCGCTGCATCGTCTGCCGGCTGACGAAGGCCTGGACGGCCCCGGACAGGCCGAATCCCAGCACCAGCGGCCAGAGGGTCTCCCAGAACATGAAGAACCCCTCGCGCAGGGCATGAGCGACGTCCAGCAGCATGCCGCTCCCTCCGCGATTCGATACCCTCAGGGGGTATCCTACCGATCCAGGCAAGCGCCAGGATCTCCAGGGCTGCCCCGTCAGCCGGAAGAACAGCGAGAAAGCGCCCGCCGCTGACAGGATGACCGGATGGCGACCATCGTTGCTTTCCACGCCCACCCCGACGATGAGGTGCTGCTGACCGGGGGCACGCTGGCCCGCCTGGCCGCCGAGGGCAACCGGGTGTTGATCGTCCTCGCTTGCTCCATTCCGATCGGCGGCGCCGGCGCCAAGGGCAGCGAACGCCTGGGCCAGCTCGCGGATAGCGCGCGGATCCTCGGGGCGGCCGGGGTCGTGCACCTGGGGTACGCCGACAGCGGCCACGGGCCGGTCCTGTATCCCGACCCGCCCGGCGCCGTCCGGTTTGTCCGGGCGGACCTGGACGAGGCTGCGGGCCGCCTGGCGGACGTGCTCCGCGCGGAGCAGGCCGACGTCCTGCTCAGCTACGACCCCCAGGGCGGCTACTTCCACCGCGATCACATCCGGGTGCACGAGGTCGGCGCCCGCGCGGCCGAGCTGGCCGGCATCCGCGTGCTTGAGGCGACGGCGCCGCGCGAACTGCTCCGGCTGCTGTTCATGCCGGTCTGGCTGGCCCGCCTGGTGGTCCGGTACGAGATGAGCGAGATCTGGGGCGGGGGCACGCCATCCGCGCGGATCACCCACCGCGTCGGCGTGGCGAGGTACGCCCGGCAGAAGCAGGCCGCGCTGGCGGCTCACGCCTCCTTTACGAGATCGAAGGGCCGGTCGGCGCGCCTTGGCCGGGTCCTGATCGCCCTTCCCGTTCCCGTCTTCGCAATGCTCCTCGGCCGGGAATGGCTGGCCGAGCCGACCGCGTGATCACCGTCATCGCCAGGTCCGTCCGCGGCCTGGAATGGGTGACCGCCGATGAGGTGAGCACGGCGGTGCCGGGCGCGACGGGCCTGCTCCTCGCGAGCCGGGAGGTGCGGTTCGGCGTCCAGGGGCTGACGCCGGCGGTGCTCGGGCTGCGGACGGCTGATGACGCGTTCATCCAGGTGGGCCGCGTGCCGGGCGCAGGGCGGACCAAGGACGTGCCGCCGCTCCTCGCGCGCGCGGTCGCCGGCCTGGACTGGGAGGCCGCGCTCGCCGAGCTTGGCGCCGTCCGCGCCGTCGCGCCCGAGCCCCGGATCGACGTGGTGGCGAGTCTGGACGGCAGGCGCAACTACAACCGTTTCGCGGTCGAGAACGCTGTCGGGAACGAGCTCGCGCGGCGCCTGCGCGGCTCGTACCTGGCCCGCACTCCGGCCGGACGGGAAAAAGGAGAGCCGGACCTGACCGTGCGGGTCTTCCTGCGGGGGGAGGAGGCCGCAGTGGCGCTGGCAGTCGGGCCCTCGCCGCTGCACCGCCGCGCGTACAAGGCCGACACCGGAGCGGGCACGCTGCACCCTCCGCTGGCGGCCGCCCTGGCACATTTGTCCGGCCTCCGCGGCGGCGAAGTGGTCGCCGACCCGTTCTGCGGGGACGGCACGATCGCGATCGAGGCCGCGCTGGCCTGTCCGCAGGCCCGCGTGATGGCGGGTGACATCGACGCGGCGCGTCTAAGCAACGCCCGCCGCAATGCCGACCGGGCCGGAGTCCGGCTCACGCTGAGCCGCCTCGACGCTGGCCTGCTGCCGTGGCCGGCCGGCCTGGTCGACGCCCTGATCACCAACCCGCCGTGGAATATCTCGGTCGACTCGCGCGGCCTGCTGGGCTCGTCCCTGGAGCCCTTCTGGCGGCAGATCCCCGGCGTCCTCGCCGCCGGAGGCCGGCTGAGCCTGGTCGCGGACGCCGAACTGGACGCGCCGGCGGTGCTGCGCGGCCTGGGCTTCGAGGTCGCCCTGGCGACTTCGATCCGGCTGGCCGGCCGTGTCTCGCACGTGATTCTCAGCGCTCCGCCGGGCCGCGAGCCGCCGCGCCTGCCGGCCGGTCTCGCGCGGTGGCGCCGCCAGGCGATCGCCGACGGCGTGGTGACCGAGACCGGCTTCTGACGGTTTTGGTCAGGGACGGCCGGGTAGCAGGAACCGAATGACAGCGTCAGGCCGGCCCGGCGAGACGTCGGCGGAGCGTTACGACCGCAATCTCATGGATCTGCTCCAGGAACTGCGCGTCGCCACGCTCGGCGTACAGGTCCTGTTCGGGTTCCTGCTCGCGCTGCCGTTTACGACCAGGTTCGGGACACTTCACCCGTGGCAGCGCTGGCTCTACATCGGCGTGATCATGGTGTCGTCGATCTCGATCGCCTTGCTCGTCGCGCCCGTCGCCTATCACCGCGTGCTCTTCCGGCGTCACCAGATCGACTACCTGCTCAAGGTCGCCAACAAGCTCGCTATCTGGGGCCTGGTGGCTGTCGGGCTAGCCGTGTGCGGGGCCGTACTGCTCGTGACGAGCTACGTCGAGGCCGGCATCCCGGCGGGGGTGATGGTCGGGGCTCTGGTGGTGCTCATCGGCTCGCTGTGGTTCGTTCTCCCGCTCGCGCGCCGGCTGAAGGCCCCGCCCCCGGACGAGACGGCCGCCGACCGGTAGGAAGGAGCGCGGCTAGCGGCGGGACAGCGCGCCGCCGGAGGCCGCGAACGCGCCGGCCACCGCCGAATCGGTGAGCAACGCGGGCCGCAGGGCCGGGTCGTCGGCGGCCAGTGCGGCCATCGACGTTGCGTGCAGCAGGTCGGCCCAGGCCCCGGCGCGGATCATCCAGCGCAGCGGGATCGCGGCGCTGACCGCTGCCTGGACGAGGTGGCGGGCGCCGAGCACCCGGCAGACCGTGCAGGCGCGGCGGCTGGGGACCGTGCCGGTGCGCGCCTGGATCAGCTGCCCCGGACCGCAGATCAGCGCCGCGCCATAGCCCGCGCGGACCAGGCTCACCCAGAGCGATCGCGGCCGGGCCTGCGATGCGGCGGGAACGACGATCATCGTCGCGCGCCCGCCACGGCCAGGGCCGCCGCGCCGGCAACGGCGCCGCACGCCGCCACCGCGGAGACGGCTGGGTGATGGGAGACCCAGAGCTGGGCGCTGCGCGGATGGGAGCGGTCGTCGAAGCCGCCGTGGGCACCGTGGTCGGTCCCGGCCGGGTCGTCGACTGGCCGCATCAGGTTGTCCGCCCGGCCGGGCTCGGCCGGCTGCTCGGTCTGCTGGGCGTCGTAGCCGGTCCGGGCCAGGTAGCGGTCGAGCAGCGCCGGGGCGATCTTGTTTGCCAGCAGGGTGGCGGCCGTCGTGCCGCCGACCCAGAACTCGCGCCGGCCCGCATGGTCGGCCGCGTAGACCACGCCGCGCGCGGCGACCTCCGGCTGGTAGATCGGCGGCACCGGCTGCGGGTCGCGTGGCAGCCGCGACCTGACCCAGGAGAACTGCGGCGTGTTCACCGCCGGCATCTGCGCGACCGTGACCTTGACCCTCGAGCCGTCGTGCAGCAGCTCGCACCGGAGCGAGGACGTGAAGCCGTTGATCGCGTGCTTGGCGCCGCAGTACGCGGACTGCAGCGGGATGCTCCGGGCGCCCAGCGCCGAGCCGACCTGGACGATGACCCCGTGGTCACGCGGGCGCATCCGCTGCAGCGCGGCCATCGTCCCGTGCACGAAGCCCAGATAGCTGACCTCCGTGACGCGCCGGAACTCCTCGGCCGTCAGCTCGGCGAACGGCGCGAACACCGACGTGAAGGCGTCGTTTATCCACACGTCGATCGGCCCGAAGGCATCTTCAACCTTGGTGGCGGCCGAGTCGACCTGAGCGAAGTCGGCCACGTCGGCGGCGAGGGCCAGCGCCTTGCCGCCGGCGCTCTCGACGTCGGCGGCCGCGGCGTCCAGCCCGGCCTGACCGCGCGCGATCAGGCCGACGCGCGCCCCGCGCTCGCCGTAGATTCGCGCAGTTGCGCGAGCGATGCCCGCGCTCGCTCCGGTGATTACGACGGTCTGCGACATGAGCTGCACCTACTCCTCGATGTATTCCTCGATCGTCTCCCGCTCGACCGAGCCGATCGGCTCCACGACGCCCAGGGCGCTGACGATCGGGGGCCGCGGGGTGACCAGCCGTCGGGGCCTGGGGACCCGGACCCGTCGCCGCCTCGGGACCTCCGTGGCCGCCGCGATCGGGGCGGTCTCGGTCCCGGGCTCGGCCGCACCGGCGTCGGCGGTCTCGGCGACGGCTTCGGCGTCGGCCTGAGCCACGGCCTCGTCGTCGCTGGTCCACAGGACGCGTCGGCGCGTCCATCCACTGCCGCGCCGCGGGATGAAGGCGCCGGCGATCCCGGTCACCATGAGAACCCAGCCGACGACCTGCAGGTTCAGGAACGAGGGACTTCGGTTGATCGCGAATGCGAAGATCGCGCCTACGGCCACTAAGGCGAGCGCGCTGGCAGTTCTCATGGTTGGTCAGGTGCCTCTCGTTTGGTTGGGGCGACGTGCTGGCGCAGATAGCCGAGTGCCTCCGCGAGCAGCCGGGAAACGTGCATCTGGGACAGGCCAATCCGCTGGCCGATGTCGGCCTGGGTCATGTTGCCGTAGAAGCGCATGAGCAGGATCTGCTGCAGCCGGTCGGGCAGCCCGGCCCAGTGGGTCCACACCGCCTGCATGTCTAGTACGTGCTCTATCGCAGCGTCGTCCGCTCCGACCAGATCGGCCACCGTACTCTGGCCGTCGTCCCCGCCGATCGGGGAATCGAGCGAGGATGCGCGGAAGGCGCCTTCGGCCAGCCGGGCCTCGGCGATGTCCTCCTCCGAGGCGCCGACATGCTCGGCGAGCTCGCTGCCGGTTGGCATGCGGCCCAGCCTCTGCGCGAGTTCGCTGACCGCGCCCCGCAGTTCAAGCCTCAGCTCCTGGATTGACCGCCGGACATGCAGTTGCCAGCGCTTGTCGCGGAAGTGCCGCTTGATCTCGCCGCTGATGCAGGGCTGCGCGTAAGTGGTCAGCGTGGTGCCGAAGGCCGGATCGAAGCGGTTGATGGCCTTCAGCAAGCCGACGTATCCGACCTGCATCAGCTCTTCCTGAGACTCCGGGCTGAAGCGGTATGGCTGCGCGCACGACCGCACGAGCCAGTCGTAGCGGGTGACCAGCACCTCGTTGGCTCGCTCGCGCAGGCTGCTGTCGCGGGGGAGCGAGTGCACCATCCCCAGCAGCCGCGCGTCATCGCAATCCTCCAGGTCGCTGGTCCTGGTCGGCCTCAGACTTCTCACGGGCGCGCCCATCCCTGTCACCTCCGCCCTCCCGGAGTTCACGTGCCCCGTATGCGGGGCTCAAACATCGGGGGCCGCAGCGGGACTACGGTGGAAGACGTGGACGGACTGGTGGTCTCATCGCAGCAGCGCGGCGGCAGCGTGGTCGTCACCGTAAGCGGCGACCTCGACATCGTGACGAGCCCCGCGCTCGATGACTGCCTGACGAAGGCGCGCGCCGTCGGCAGCCAGGTGGTCCTGGACCTGTCGGCCGTGGGCTTCATCGACACCAGCGGCATTGCCGTCATCGTCCGCCACTGGAAGCAGCTCGCGGCGGTCAGCGGCGACCTGGCCCTGGCCGGGGCGCGCTATCAGTACACGAAGACGCTGTGGATGACCGGCCTGGCCGCGCGCCTGAAGATGTACGACAACGTCGAGGCCGCGCTAGCAGCTGGCTAGCCCGAGCTCAGGGGCGGGCGGCCGGTTGTTTCAGGCAGCCAGGGCCAGGTAGTTCAACTGCCAGATGGCGACGAGTCAGCATTCGACGGACCGCACGCAGGACACGGCGGTGCCCGAGCCGCGGCACGACGAGGTCATGCAGGAGGCGGTCGACAAGGCTGCCGCCATGGCCGAGGAGACCGGCGGCCTCGGCCGGCCCGGCCGCCCGATGGACCGGCGCTCGCCGTTCTTCATCGGGATGACCGCGGCGGCCGGCGTCGCCGTCACCTACGGAGTGGCCGAACTGGTGATCCGGGCGCGGTCTGTCCTCGTCCTCATCGGACTCGCGCTCTTCATCGCCGCTGGCCTCGACCCGGCGGTCAGCCGGCTGGAACGCCGCGGCCTGCCGCGGTCGGCCGCCGTAGTCGCCGTGATCTCCGCGGTCCTCGGCGTTCTCGCCGGATTCGCGGTCGCCGCCATTCCGCCGCTAGCGAGCCAGGCCACCGCGCTGGCCCACAATCTGCCGCTTTACCTGCATTCGCTCACCAATCCGCGGTCAGAGCTCGGCCGTCTGAACCTGCAGTATCACCTGGAGCAGCGGGCTCAGCAGCTGCTGACCAGTCACGGCACGGATATCGTCGGCGGCATTCTCGGTGTCGGCTCGGTGGTACTGAGTGCCACCACGTCCACGGTCATCGTGCTCGTGCTGACGGTCTACTTTCTGGCCGGCCTGCCGCGGATCAAGCTCTTCTTCTACCGCCTCGCGCCGCGGTCCCGCCGGGCCAGGGTGATCCTGATCGGTGACGAGATCTTCACCAAGGTCGGCGGCTACCTGCTGGGGAACGTGCTGACGTCGCTGATAGCCGGCGCCGGGACCTATTTCTGGATGCTGATCTTCGGCATTCCCTACCCGATACTGCTTGGCCTCCTGGTCGCCCTGCTGGACATGATTCCCATCATCGGCTCCACGATCGGCGGCGTGATCGTCACCCTGGTCGCGCTGACGGTCTCGTGGCCCGTGGCGCTCGCGACGCTGGGCTTCTACGTCGTCTACCGGTTTGCCGAGGACTACTTCGTGGTACCGCGCGTGATGGGGAGGACGGTGAAAGTGCCCGCGTCGGTGACCGCGGTGTCGGTGCTCGTTGGCGGCGCCCTTCTCGGGCTCATTGGCGCGCTGGTGGCGATCCCGGCGGCCGCGGCCGTCCGGCTCCTGCTGCAGGAAGTGACGTTCCGCCGGATGGACACGAGCTGATGAACAGACGCAGCCGGGAACGGGCTGACGCGCCCGGGACCGTCGCTTTCGTCCTGGGCGGCGGCGGCGTGCTCGGCGCTACCCAGGTCGGAATGCTGCGCGCCCTGCTGGAGGCCGGTATCAGGCCTGACCTCATCGTCGGCACCAGCGTCGGCGCGGTGAACGGCGCCGTCTTCGCCGCCGACCCGACCGCGGGCGGCGTGGGCCAGCTCGCCCAGCTCTGGGCGTCGATGTCGGACGCGGGGATGTTCAGCGACACAGTGCTGTCCAGGGCGACCACGCTGGCCCGGCATCGTACCCATCTGTACTCGCCGGCGCCGTTCCGGCAGCAGCTGGAGGAGCACCTGCCGGCCGACTTCACCGACCTCGCCGTGCCGTTCCAGTGCGTGGCGGCGAGCATCGAGCGGGCCGCGGCGCACTGGTTCACCTCGGGGAGCCTGGCGGACGCGGTCATGGCATCCTCGGCGGTCCCCGGCCTCCTGCCGCCGGTCAAGATCGGCAATGAGCACTTCGTGGACGGCGGGCTCGTGCACTCGATCCCGGTCGGGCGGGCGGTCGCGCTCGGCGCGACGGAGATCTACGTGCTGCACGTGGGGCGGATCGAGCAGCCGCTCGGACCGCCGCGCACGCTGTGGGACGTCTGCCTGATCAGCTTCGAACTGGCCCGCCGTCATCGCTTCGTCGAGGAGATGGCGGCCCTCCCGGGCTCCGTCCGGGCTCATGTGCTGCCAAGCGGGGAGGAAAGCATGCCGCTCATTTCCATGCGCTATCGCGGCCGGGCCAGGGTCGCGGCGCGGGTGGAGCGCGGGTACGCGGCCACAGCGGCCTACCTGTCGCAGCGGGAGGTGGCCCGGTGAGGCCGCCGCCCCTGATCATCCGCCGGGCGATCATCGATCCCCTCTGGATTCCGCTGTCGCTGCTGTTCGTGGTCGTCCTCGCCGTCCTGGCGGTCGCCGGGCTGCTGGCAGCGCCCTTCGACCGCCGGCTGCGCCTGACCCGGCTCGCCCTCGCCGCCGCTGCCTACTGCGTCGTTGACGCCGTGCTCGTGGTCTGCTGCGCGGCCCTGTGGCTGCGCTCTCCCGTGCCCACGCGGCGCCCGGCCTCCTGGCTGGATGCGCACGAGCGGTTGCTCCGCCGGGCGCTGGTCGTGCTCCTGGCCGTAGCCAGGCCGCTGCTCGGCTTCCGGGTCGAGCTCGAGGACGTGCCGGACCGCGCGGCCCTGGCCGGCCGCCCGCTCCTGGTACTGGCCCGGCACGGCGGGCCGGGCGATTCGCTGGCGATCGCGGAGGTCCTGCTATCGGTCTACCGGCGCCGGCCCGTCGTCGTGCTGAAGGACGTGCTGCGCTTCGATCCCGCGCTCGACATTCTGCTGACGCGGCTGCCGTCGTGCTTCGTCCCCGGACGGCGCGGCCAGGACCTGCTCGCCCAGCTGACCGATCTCGCCGGGCAGATCGGCCCCGCCGACGCGATCCTCATCTTCCCCGAGGGCCGGAACTGGACGCCCGGCCGCTACCGGCGCGCGCTTGCCCGCCTGCGGGAACGCGGATGGCGACGGGACGCGGCGAAGGCGGCGGCCAACCCGCACGTCCTGCCGCCGCAGCCGGCCGGGGTGCTGGCGTGCCTGGCGGCCCGGCCGGACCTGGATGTCGTTGTCGTCGCCCATACCGGGCTCGATGACCTGGTCAGTCCCGGACAGATCTGGCGGGCGCTGCCCGTCGGTGACCGGCCGATGATCATGCGCTGGTGGCATCACTCCGCCGCGCAGCTGCCGGCCGAGCCGGAACGGCGCAAGGACTGGCTGTACCTGCAGTGGGCCTTCGTGGACTCGTGGATCGATGTCCGCAAGGGAGCGGCGTCACCCGGTCCGGCGCCGGATCACGAGCAGGGCGATGTCGTCCCTGGCTGACTCGCTCCCGACGAGCTGGCCCATGACCGAGACGCAGACGGCGTCCGGCGACTCGGCCGTCACGGCCAGGCACAGCCGGGCCAGGCCCTCATCGATCGGTTCGCCGCGGCGCTCGACCAGACCGTCGGTGTAGAAGCACAGCACCGCCCCGGGCGGAAGGTCCAGGCTGGTAGCGTGCCGGGGCGCTCCGGCGCTGACGCCGATCATCAGGTCCGGCGCGGCCTCGGCCAGGTACGCGGGCGAGCCGGGCAGAGCGAGCACGGGGGGCGGGTGCCCGGCGAGGGAGACATGGACCCGTTCCAGGCCGGGCTCGAACACCGCGCACAGGATCGTGGCGAGGGCATCGGGCTCGAAGTGCTGTATCTTGCGGTCGAGCCGGGTCAGGATGTCTGCCGGATCAACCGTCTCCAGTGCGTAGGCCCGCAGGGCGCTGCGCATCCGACCCATGATCACGGCGGCGGGCAGACCCGAGCCGGCCACGTCGCCGACCACCGCGCAGAGCGCGCCGGAGGGCATCGTGAAGACGTCGTACCAGTCGCCGCCGATCACCCCGGCACCGGGGACGAAACGGGCCGCAAGCTCGGCGCCCGGAACGCGGGGCAGGGCGGACGGGACGAGGCTGCGCTGCAGAGCCGCGGCGGCGATGCGGTCGGCCCTGGCCGAGAGCGACTGCACCGCGCTGGCCGCGCGGTCGGCGGCGAGCTGCAGCAGCTCGATGTCGTCGGGGCCGAACTCGCGGGGAGCGATGGACCCGACGTGCAGAACACCGATCACCCGGCCGCCGGCGACCAGCGGGACGCCCGCCAGGGCGCGGATCCCCTTATCCATCAGGATGGGATTCAGCACGGTGGTGTGGTCGACGCGGTCAAGAATGACCGGTTTGTGCTCGGCCGCGATGCGGCCGGCGAAGCCGCGGCCAACCGGGATGCGCACGCCCTGGATGACCTCTTCTTCCAGGCCGGCGGCCGCGGTGGCGATGAGCTGGCCGGCCGCGTAGTCCAGCAGGAGCACGGCCGCGGTGTCGGCGGCGAGGATAACCCTGAGCCGGTCGAGCAGCTCGGCGAGCAAGTCATGATCGTCAAGACTCGATAGCGCGGCATCGGTGATCAGCTGGAAGTCCCGGAGCCGGTCCTCCGGTGGGAGCCTCTGCTGAATATCCACCTCGACGCCGCCACCCTCCGGAGCAGTCACGCCCGCCGGGCGAGGTCGCACTTGCCAGCCGGGACCGCACTCAACGCCAGCTGCCTTTTCAACCGTGGAAACAAGGATACTGACCAGGCGCTGCTGATCGCGCCCGATCTGCTAGCGGGCCAGATCGGCCGAGATGACCCAGGAGACCAGGTCGGCGACGCGGGCGGCGTCCCTGACCGGCTGGATGGTCACGGCGGGCAGTTCGGCGACCGCGTCGGCGACCGTGCCAAAGAGACGGAGAGCCTGGTCGAGACCAGTAAGCGTCAGGATGCGGAGCACTGGCGGTGTGGTCACGACAAGCCGCAGGTCGCCGCCTTCCGCGAGCGCGCGCTTGTGCGCGCGTACGAGGACGCTGAGGCCGGCGGAGTCGCAGAACTCGGTCCTGCTCATGTCCACGACCATCGTGGCGTAGCCGAAGGCGGCCGTGTGCAGAATGGCCGCGCGCAGGATGCCGCCATTGCGGACATCGATCTCAGCGGGCGCCCCGATCACCGGGACGCCTTGCACCAGCTTGATCGGACAGCTCGTCTCCATCATTGCCGACCCCTTGATCCCGGTCGCATGCGCTCGGTCGTCGCAGCTACCCGAAGCGCCCATTCCTAACCGCGCGGGCATGTTTGCAGTATCTCGGGGCAGCACCGGCCGCGTGTTTGCT
>DAIOWC010000141.1:12029-16469 GCA_036758685.1 Streptosporangiaceae bacterium
CCGTCTCGCAGCCGGCGGGCCATGATGACTGGCAGTCCGGCACCGAGTCCGTCGACCAGCAGCGCGTCGCCGTCGGGCAGCCCGACCTCGACACCCGCCCCCTAGGCAGCCGGCTGCCGGTCGGGTCGCGCCGGGGGCACCACATCCTGGGGGCGGGCCGGGGCCCGGGCCGTCTGGCCCGCTGGCCGGTCGCTGAAGGTCACCTCCACCTGCTGCTCCGGACGGCGCTGGTTCTGGAGTGCCTGCAGCGCCATGGACGCCCGGTCGGCCTCGGTGAGCGGCGGCTGCACGATCGCGCGTGGCCAGAGGCGACGGGCCAGCACGACGTTGACCTCGGCCGAGTACACCGCCACCTCCGCGGCGAGGTAGACCCAGGCCACCAGGCCGAGCACGGTGGCGAATATCCCGTAGACAGAGTCGCTGCGCAGGTCGTGATGGACCAGGTAAGCGCCGATTGCCTGGAGGACCGTCCAGAGGATTCCGCCGGCAACCGCGCCCGGCACGAGTCGTCGCCACGGCACGCCGCCAGGGGTCAGAACCCGGAAGGCGGCGAAGTACAGCCCGACATTGGCCAGCCCGGCCAGGATCTGGGCCAGCACCCGGAACCAGACGGAGTGGGCGCCGAAGGTGACGAGCCCGCCGAGCAGCGAGCTCAGCCCGACGCCGAGCGCGAGCAGGCAGAGGAAGATGACGCTGCGGATCAGTCGCGGGAAGTAGCCGGGCCGGGAGGGGCCGGGCAGGTTCCATACCTGCGCCATCGTGAACAGGCCGGCCTGCGCGAGCCTGGTCGCACCCCAGACCAGCAGCAGCAGACCGACGGTCAGGCTCGCCGGCGACGCCCGCTTGAGCGCATGGATGTTGTGTGCCAGCTGGGTGCCGATCAGGGGGAACTCGGCCGTTGCCCCGCTGATCAGCCGATTGCGCAGCGACGGATCGCCGGCCGCGACGTTGACGAGGATCGTGACCAGGATCAGCAGAAGCGGGAACACCGAAACGAACGCCGTATAGGCGAGGTTGGAGACGAGCGCGCCCGCATTGTCGTCGCCGAATTTCTTGCTGACGCCGACCAGGAACGCGCTGGGCGTGTGCCGTTGCTGGGCCGCGTCGGCCCGGCGTAATACCCGCTCGACGGGGTTCATCCGGCGCCCTCCTGATAATCGGCGCCGGCACCATCCAGCACCCCTGAGCCAGCTGCCCTCGCCGCTAGCCGGCAAACTTTCGCGCGTGCCCGGCGGCACAAATATGGGCCAGTTGTCGCATTCATGGCTACACTCTGCGGGACAGGGTCAAAGCGCGGCCCGGCACTCTCAGCAGACTGATTCAGAGGTGTCCGGTGCCCGACGGCATTGATCTGGCTACGTTGCCCGACGACTGCGACGTCGTCGTCTTTCCGGCTGAAATCGACGTGTGCAATGCGGGAATAGCGTTTGCCGCGTTGTCGGCCGTGCTGGAGCGGGGCGTGCGCCTCGTTGTGGCTGATATGACGCGATCTGTTTTCTGCGACTGTTCGGGCGTGAACGCGTTGCTCGGCGCGCGGCGGCTGGCGGTGCGCGCCGGTGCGGAACTCCGCGTAGTGACACGGAACTCCCAGGTGCACCGGCTGTTCGACCTGACGGGCGCCGCGAGCCGGCTGGCCGTCTTCCCCGATGTCGGGGCGGCGCTGGCGGGCGCCGCTCAGGCGTCGTTCCCCGACGGAGGCTGATCGCCTGCCTTGCCGGCCACGAGGTCCGCCGCGATCTCCCTGACCTTCCTGTTGCTGTTCTGGGAAATCCGGCTGAGCTCCTTGAACGCGGTATCGGGGTCGCAGCCGCGCTCGGCCACCAGGATGCCCTTGGCCTGCTCGATCACCGCACGCGATTCCATCGCCATCTGCAGATTGGCGACGAGGGAACGGCAATCCCGGTACGCGGATGCGTTCCGCACGGCCACGCCGCCCTGCGCGGCGAAGAGATGGGCGAGGTCGAGAGCCGACTCGGCGAACGCGTTGCGCTCCTTGCCGTAGACGACCAGGGCGCCGCCCGGCTGGCGGTCGGTGCGCAACGGCAGGGCCAGGCAGCTGGCGAACCCCGCGTCTGCCATCGCCTTGCCGACCAGCGGCCAGCGCTGCTCGCGGGCGGCGTCATCTACCCGGCGGGCCTCGCCGTAGCGGACTGCCTCCGCCACTGGCCCGGCACCGGACTGCAGCTGCGACCGGTGCAGGTCGGTGATCTCTGGTGACGAGCTGATGTACTCGCTGGCCGCGACCGCGCCTGCGGCGCTGCTGCCAGGGATCAGCTCGATCGAGAGGGTAATGAGCTCAAGCAGCGGCGCGTCCGAGCCCTCATCATCCAGCAGCAGCCGGGCGAGATCGGCGATCCGCTCCGCCACCTGGCGGGTAACCGTCACCATTGTGCATTTCCTTCGGTTGATCAGCGTGAGAGCGCGCGTGCGAGCTGGGCCTTGGTCATGTTCGACCGGCCCTTGATGTTGCGTCGCCTGGCCTCGGCGTAGAGCTGTTCCTTCGTCGGCCCGGCAGCACCGGAGCGAGAGCGGAGCCCGCCGCGCCTCGCGGAGGAAATGTCCCGCACCGAGGCCAGGCTCGCGGTTTGCGCCTCGCCAGTGCGGGCGCGCTCCTTGTTTACCGTCCGAGCGCCGATCTCGACCGCCCGCTTCGGGCTCTCGCCGCGCTTACGAGCGCTGTCCTTGATGTGCTCGTACTGGCGTTCCCGCTTCGGCGTAGATCCGCGTGGCATCTTCCCGGGCTCCTTCTCACTGGCTACTGGCTCGGCCTGGGCGCGTGGCAGTGCACCTTCGGGTTCGCGCCGACGTAGTTCAGCGGGCCGGCCACGATTGTTGCGGCGATGGTGCCGCCCTTGGCGCAGCTCACGCTTCCGTTGTAGTAGTGCCGCTGAAAGCCCGCCACCACTCCGATGATCAGCCAGATAACAACCAGAACGCTGAGAATTCTCATGATTTCCTCCCATGGTTATTCCCTCTCAGGTACCTGGGCCGCGCGGGACTAAACAGCGCGCGGGGATGTTTGGCCACGGATGCGCTGGACAACTTGCGATTTCCGGGGGGGAGATCAGGAGGAGATGATGACCGGCACGGTGCTCGAAGAGCTTGTGGTGTCCTCGGAGGTTCTGACGGCTCGAGAGCGGCTCGTGGACTATGAGGCTGCCGAGGCTGCCGCCGACAGGAATCCGCAAGGTCAGCAGGAGCTCGCCGATCTTCGTGATGCTCTGGTGGAGATGCCGGCCGCGGTGCGGATGCTGCTGATCGCCATCGACCGCGCGTGTGATCGGGCGGATGCTTCCCAGCTCGGCTAGGCGGCTTACGGCTCCGTGACCTGGGCCGTCGGCTCCTGGCCGGCTTCTTCCACGATCGGCGGGAGGTCCGGATGGGATGAGGTCGATTTCGCGCTTCTGCGGTCGGCGTGGAGATTGGCGCGGACGAGGTGGATGTCCGACGCGCTGAAGGCCGGAGAGCGCGCCACGACGATCACCCCCACGATCAGCGCGGCGATGCCGCCCGCCTCCAGCGCGAGCAGGCCGGCCGAGACCTGGACGCGGTCGCCGAACACGACGATCCCCAGGGCAATTCCGGCGACGGGCTCACAGGCGGCGATGGCAGGCAGCGAGGCCCGCAGGGGGGCGGCGCTGAACGCATTCTGCATCAGCCAGATGCCGACGATTCCCGCGCCGGCCAGGGCATAGGGCGGCCAGTCGGTGAACAGCCGCTCGGCCGAGTACGAGTGCCCCTGCAAGATCTCGAGCGTCTGCCTGGTCAGTGCATCCTGGATGCCGAAGACAAGACCCGCTGCGACGCCGGTGAGGGTGGCGCGCACTTGTCCGCGCCGGCGGTGGCCGGCCTGCACGGCCACGAACGCGACGCCCGCGATGATCGCTGCCGCGTACCAGTGGGAGAAGGAGCCGAACGACAAGCCGACGGGCTTGGTTGACCGGGTCACCGACAGCAGGGTCACGCCGCCGATGAGAATGAGCGCCCCGGAAACTTCCGAGAGCGTGACGACCTGATGGGACATCGGGACGGCCAGGACCAGGGCCCAGATCAGGTAAGTGGTCAGCAGGGGCTCGACGAGGGTCAGCTCGAGGTGCCCGATCGACCAGGCCGCGAGCAGGTATCCGCCAACCATGCACGCGATGCCGAGCAGCCACCGGGGCTTGCGCAGCAGGTCGGCGAGGATGCGCAGGCTGAGGTAGCGGGACTCGGGCTCCTGGCCGGCGGAGTACTGCTGGAGAACGAAGCCGATCCCGAGCAGCATGGCAGCCGCAAGCGCGGTCGCGTAGTCGATGTCCAGGTCCACGATGCTTAGTCTCGCCTCGAGCGGTTCACTCCATAGTGAATCTTCTCTGGGTCAAGACTAGGCGGGCGCTGCCGTCGCGGCAGCAACCGCGGCTACTGCGGCAGACAGAATGGCCAAAGACGCCGGGTCGACGA
>DAIOWC010000142.1:0-1130 GCA_036758685.1 Streptosporangiaceae bacterium
CTGGTCACGACTACGTTGCCAGCGTGAAACGGGAGTGTCGGTGCCACGGGGACACCACGTTTACATACATGCCCGCCATCACCGGTGAGCTATTGCTGGGAGCTTCGCTGGAGCGGGCGTGCGGATTGGTGAGTTAAAGCGTACGACGATCGGCCGCGTGGGGATGCTCGCGGTGATCGCCGGTACCGTCTCGCATCTGCACATGCACCTGCTGGTGGAACTGCATGGCAGCCGGGCTGGGTCGCGGCGCTGAGGCGACGGCAGCGACGTTTGCCGGGTCAACTGCGTACCAGGTTCCGGGGCGTGGCGATGCTGTTCGGCCCGTTGCCGGGCACCGTCTCGCCCGCTAGCGGGGACCTGTCGCCCGGTAGGCGACCGAGGGCCGGGATGCCTGCCGGGTTCGCCAGGCGCGTCCGACATCGTCGGTACGGCCGACCCGGTCCAGGACTGCCTGGGAGAAGAGCGGCACGGTGCCCGCCGTGTTGAGCACCGCAAGGCCGATAAGGAACACGCTAGGGCCGCTGAGACAGGCGGCGATCGCGACGATGATCAGCGAGAGCCTCCATAGCACCGACAGCGTCCAGGAGATGTATCCCCCGGCCCACATCCGCCAGGAATACCACGCATACCCCGTCAGGCCAGCGAGACTGCTGTCCGCAGCGACCATGCCGTGCTCCCAGGTGCGCTGGACGCCGTGCACGTGGCCGTAGCCGCCGCCGAGCAGCCGGGCATAGCCCACGGTCGCGGCCGTAATCGCGAGGTAGGCCACCAGTGGCAACGCCGGCTCGCGGTGCCACAGCACGCGCAGCGCTGCCTTCCACCGGGCCATGAGGCCCCCGTTATCTCCGTTTGCGCCGATCTGTGTTGGTGAGCGTACGGCACCGGCCACGCCGGGCGCCAGCGCAGTCTTGCCAGTTCGGTGACCGAGGCCTGATCCGAGTAGCTCACGACGGCACCGGGCTGACCAAGTCTCCGCAGTAGCCTCAGGGACCTCCTGTCTCTGGCCGCTTAGGCGGGCAGTAGCGGTCGGCGCAGCTGTCGAGTCAAGTCGACGGGACGAAGGCGTGGCGCTCGATATCGGGGCTCACTGGTGGCACCGGCAGCCGCACTCGTCGGGGTCGAAGTCGTCG
>DAIOWC010000142.1:1230-16425 GCA_036758685.1 Streptosporangiaceae bacterium
GGTAATCACGACGAGCGAGGACGGGGCGATGAGCGCTCGCCGCCCTCGTAGCTGGCCATCTTGCAGGTCCAGCGGTGGCCGCTGACGCTGTTGATCTCATAGCGGCCCAGGGTGATCGTCTGACCGGGCTTGACCACGCCGCCTGGGATCTCCTGGCGGGCGACCAGGTTGCCGTCGCTGTAGAAGTCCACCTGAACGTAGCTCACCACGACGTCGCCGTTCTGCGGCGAGTTCGTCAGCGACAGGTCGTAGGCGGCCGGGGTGCCGCTCGCAATCGGGCTGCACTTCGAGACCAGGCGGACCGGCGTGAGCGAGGATGACGGGGACGGGGACGGGCTGCCGGTGCCTGGCTGGCTCGCGCTACACCCGGCCACACACGCCACACCGCCTGCGATCAGGCCGATCCACGCAAGTCGCCGCATACCGCAGACTGTAGTTGCGCGGCTACCCGCAGGCCAGGCCCCTGGCCGTGGCCGCGGATGAGTCCGCGCTGCATAAAGCTGCCGGCTCGCCGATCGGCAGAGCGGGTCAAGATCGGCGACGTCACGAACGAAACCGGCTGACTCCATGTCCAACGCGGCCAGCCCGCAGGGCCGACGAACCTGCGGATATCAGTCGGTCAACTCGGCTCCCAGCGCCAGCCGCCGTCGTCCTCGCACGTGATCGTCTCGCCGTCTTCCGCGACTCCGGTGACCCCGTGGTCGTCATCCCGGCAATACTCGCCCGGCTCGTAGCAAGTCCCCTTGCCGCCAATGGGATAGCAGCTCTCTGAGGGTTGACGAAGCTGATGTCATAAGCCTATCGTTCTGATATCAGTTTTCGAGTCAAGGGACAGGTGCCATGCAGGTCTCACCTCGCACCGGGCGCACCCGCATCACGATCAGCCTCCTCGCAGTCCTGGTGGCCTTGCTCGCCGCAGCCTGCAGCACTTCGGGCAAGCCGACGGCGACGCACGCGCAGTCGGCCACGACCACTAATCCCAAGGCCACTCCGCCGTCCGGCTCGTGGCCTTACCCGAACGCCGACCTCGCCAACACCCGGCAGGCGCCGGGCTCGGTGATCTCATCGGCCAACGTCTCGCAGCTGCAGCAGGCCTGGACATTCCAGATCTCTAGCAAGCCGGACGGCGGTGTCGGCACGCTGGCCATGTCGCCGGTCGTGGTCAACGGCGTCGTCTACATCCAGGACATGCAGGCGAACGTGTACGCGCTCGATCTCGCCACCGGCAAGCTGCGGTGGGAGTACCAGGTCAACACCCAGGAACTCGGCGGGCCCGGGCCAGACGGCGTCGCGGTCGCGGACGGACGGGTGTACGGGGACGCGCCGCACACGGCCTTCGCGCTCAGCGCGGCAACCGGCAAGCCGCTCTGGGTCGACCGAAGCCTGCTCAACAGCGGCCAGGGCGCGTTCAGCATCCAGCCCCAGGCGGTCGGCGGTCGGGTGTACCTGGCCAGCTCCCTCGCCAACGGACCGGGCGGCGGCGTCCTGCTCGCCCTCGACGCCGGGACCGGCAAGCTGATCTGGAAGTTCAACACGATGGTCGGACCCGACACCGCACTGCGCGCGGACCAGGTAGGCGCCGGCGGTGCCTGGGAATCGCCTCTCGTCGGCACCAACGGTTCGGTGACGTTCGGCATCGGCAACCCGTACGAGTCGGCTGCGACCGCCATCGCGCACCCCGAGCCGCTGCTCTACAGCGACAGCGCGGTGAACCTCGACGCGGCAACCGGCACGCTGCGCTGGTACTACCAGGCGGTGCCCAACGACTTCCAGGATCACGACCTGCAGACCTCGCCAATCGCGGCGAACGTCAACGGAACCCCCGTGCTTATCGACGCCGGCAAGATGGGCTATGTGTACGCCATCAACGCGCAGACCGGAGCATTGCTCTGGAAGACGCCGGTCGGCGATCACAACGGCCACGACAACGACGGGCTCCTCGCCCTCGAGCACAAACTCCGCCTCACGGCGCCCTTCACGATCGAGCCCGGAGAACTCGGCGGGATCCTCAGCAACCCGGCAGTCGCGGGCGACACCGTGTATGTATCCACCGTCGACGAGCCCATCGGCTACTCCAAGCTCACCGACATCCTCGGCTCCGGGATCCTCCATCCGCCCACCGGCGACTTCGAGGCGCTGAACCTTGCCACCGGCAAGGTCGAGTGGGACACCAAGCTGCCGCAGATGGCGCTCGGCGCCGCCACCGTCTCCAACGACCTCGTCTTCACCACCCTCTACGGCGGCGAGCTGATCGCCATGAACACAGCGACCGGCGCGATCGTCTACCGCCATCAGCTCCCGACGTCGACAAATGCCCCTCTGGTGGTCATGGGCAACACCGTGATCGTCTCCGCGGGCGGCCCGTTCACCGGGCCTCCGCTCACCGCGAAGCCGGGCGGCGGCAACCCGCAGGTCGTTGCCTACACAGTGGGCTGAGGATCAAGCATCCGGGCGCTCGCCCGAGCCGGGGCCTAGCCGTGGCTCCGCCCGCCGCTCGGCGCACCACGACAGGAAGCACCGCAAGTCAGAGTGCAGCTACCGCCAGTCTCAGCGGACGTTGGTGTGTCGGCTGGATTACTGTGCGCGCATGGAACCATATCCAGGCGTGTTCGTTTCGAATCTGTCCGCCGAGGCCTGGGAGCCGGATCCCGACGTCGGCGGTGAGATGCACGTGCTGTGCGGCGGCCACGGCGCTGAATCCGGGCTGTCCCGGTTCACGGCCGCGGCGCAGCCTGTCACCTGGACGCTTCCGGGCCGGGAGACGCTGCTGGTGCTGGAGGGCGCGGCCCGGATCGAGATCGAGGGCGGCCCGGTGCTCGAGCTGGAAGCGGGCGACATCGCATCCCTGCCAGCGGGCGCGCGTACCACCTGGCACCTCACGACGCCGTTCAAGGAATTCTGGGTCATCTCCTAGCGCACCGCCCCGGCATGCCCGCAACTCGCGCCGGCCAGGCGGCACAGCACAGCGCGGGCTGACCCAGGCCGGCGACGGTCCGGAGGCGCGGCCGGCCGCGACTGGGTCCAATCCGGGCAGGCGGGGCGCACGTCGCCGCCCCGGCCTGCCCGGATGCAGACCCGGGCTACTGCGTCGGCAGCGGCTCGTTGACCGCGGGGATGACCGGGAACGGGTTGTCGTTGACCTGCTGCTGGGCTCGCAGCAGCCTGCTCTCGGTCACCGCGAGCCGCAGCTCGCCGCTGCCGGGGAACACGGCCTGCGGCCCGGAGAACCGGAACGCAGAGGTCAGGTCGCCGCACGTCTGCCGGCGCCAGGCGCTGATGTTGGGCTCGAAGACACCGAACCTGGCCTCGATGAACCGGATCAGCGACGTGTGGTCGAACACCTCGGAGCAGACGAAGCCGCCTGCCGTCCAGGGCGAGACGATAGTGGTCGGCGTGCGGAAGCCCAGCCCGATGTTCAGCCCGTCGACGAACTCGTCGGGCGTCCCGGCCGGCGCCACCGGCGGCGGCACGTGATCGAACATCCCGTCGTTCTCGTCGTAGCAGAGGATGAACGCCGTCTTGGCCCACACGTCCGGGTTGGACGCGATCGCGTCGAGCTTCTGCGCGATGTACTCGGCGCCGGCGGCCGGGAAGTAGTCCGGGTGCTCAGTCTGGGCCGTGGGCGCGACCAGCCACGACACCTGCGGCAGGCGGTCCGCCCTGGCATCGGCCTCGAAGTCCCCGGCCAGCCCGAAGGAGATCCCGCGCTGGCGCAGCGGCGATGACGACGGCGCGTTCGCGTACTGCTTGAACCAGGCCAGCGCGTTGTCGTCGTAGTTGTCTTCCTCCTGGTACACCTTCCAGCTGATCCCGGCCGCCTCGAGCCGCTCCGGATACGTGGTCCAGGACAGGATCACGTTGTTGAAGGCCGGGGTGTTGTCGATGATCGGGCCGCCGCCGGTGCCGTTCGGGTCGATCATCCCGGTCCACATATGCAGCCGGTTGGGGTTGGTCGGGCCGAACACCGAGCAGTGGTAGTTGTCGCAGATCGTGAACGCCTCGGCGAGGGTGCGGTGGAACGGGATGTCGGCCCGGTCGAAGTAGCCCATCGTGTACTCGCCTTTGGCGGCGATCCACTGGTCCATGTTCCCGTTGTTCCATGCCTGGTGCTGCGTGGGCCAGGAGTGGTCGGTGCCGGGCGTGGCCTGCGAGCTGGTGCTCTTGGTGTCGTAGTGGAACGGCAGCAGGTACCCCTGCGCGTGCGAGGGATCCGGCTGATAGAACACCGGGTTGCCGGTCGACAGAGTGATCGCGGTCGGGTCGGAGAACCCGCGCACGCCGGGCATCGTGCCGAAGTAGTGATCGAAGCTGCGGTTCTCCTGCATCAGGATCACGATGTGCTTGATGTCCCTGAGGCTCCCGCGGCTGGGATAGGCGAGTGAGGATGCCATCGCCTTCTGCAGGCTGAGCGGCAGTACTGAGGCGCCTGCCGCCACGCCGGCTACGGCGGTCGCGCTGGTGATCAGTGACCGGCGGCTGACGGCGGAGGTCACCACCGGGGCGGGAACGGGAGCTTCGCGGCGCCGGCGCAGCCGGTACGCCAGTCCGGCCAGGGCGGCGAACGCCAGCACCGCCAGCCCTGCGGGCACCCACGGCAGGCCGCCTGCGGCCGGCGGCAGGATCGCCGCCGCGGTCGTGGTGGAGCCGGCGGGGGAGTACTCGGCGATCCGGCCGTTGCCGCTGTCGGCTACGTAGACGGTGCCGTCCGGGCCGATGGCGATCCCCTCGGGGAACTCCAGGTCCTCGGTTCCACGCGACGCGTTCCGCTGCAGTCCGAACTCGGTATAGAAGCTGCCGTCGCTGTTCAGGACGGTGACGAAGCCGTAGTCGGGCTGGACCACGTCGATGCGGCCGCCGGCTCCGAGCGCTATCCCCGCCGTGTTCGAGAACGCGCCGTAGCTGGCCTGAGTCGAGCCGTAGTAGTTCACCGGGTTGTCGCTGGCGGGCAGGCTCGGGTCGATCTCCCAGACGGCGTTGCCGTCGGCGTAGCTCGGGCTGGAGACCCACAGGTTGCCGGCCGGGTCGATCGCGATGCTCCACGGAGTGGCGACGGGCTGCTGTGCCAGGTAGGTGCCCGTCGAGGAGAACTCTTCGACGCGGTTGTTGTCCTGGTCGGCCACCCACACGTCGCCGGCCGAGTCGAATGCGAGGCCCTGCGGGTGGTCGAGCTGGCCGTTGCCCGCGCCCTGCGAGCCGAACGTCTGCAGCAGGCGGCCGGAGGGCGAGAACTCCGCGATCTGATCGTCGCCGGTGTCGGCGACCCAGACGTTGCCGCCGGCGTCTACCGCGACGCCATCGGGCTGGCTCAGGTGCCCGGAACCGATCGCGCCGAGGTACCGGCCGCCGGCACTGAAGTGGTCGACGCGGCTGGTGCCGCGGTCGGCGACCCAGAGCGAGCCGCCGGGCGCGACGGCCACGCCGAACGGGTCGACGAGGTGGCGGGCGCCGATGCTGCGGGCGAACTGCGGCGCCGGCGCGGGCTTCGACGGGCCGACAGTGACGTCAAGCGGCCCGGCCAGCTCCTGATACCCGTTGTTATAGAACAGCCAGGCGACGTACTGGCCCACGCCGTCGAGCGAGCTGCTGGAGAACGTCAGCGTGCCGCTCGCGCCGGGCGCGTACTGCCACGAGGTGGAGTCCTCGACGCCCGGGGTCTGGCCGGGGAGGTACATGCCCACCCAGTTCAGGTTGCCCGAGCTCAGGTCGGACGCCGGGACCGAGTAGCTGAAGGTGAAGTTCTGGCCGTTGGGCACGGTCGACGGGGTCTCGGTCAGCGTGGGCGCGGTCGTGGTGTCGTCGGCGGCCGCCTTCAGCAGGGCTGAGCGGCTGAGCGGGTGCGGGACAGGGCGGCCGGCGGTGTGCGCGGGACCGCTGGCGGGCGACGGCTTCGCGGCTGCCAGCGCGGGGGCCGTGAGCGTGACCGTGAGAGCGGCGGTAGTCAGGCAGAGTGCTGCCACGGTGATTGCGCGTGATCTGCGGGGTTTCTTCACGTCTCCGCACGCTGATCGCCGACTTCAACTAATGGCGACCAAACCAGTGACTTCGAGCGGAAGTCTTCGTGAAGCGCAGGCAGCTACGGCCGATTATGGCTTTCTGGCGACGCCACAGTAGATGGCACGAGAACCATCAGAATCGGCGGCCTGCAGGTCCTCCGCGCCCCACAGCCCGGCAAAGGTGATGTCCGGCTCGGCGCCCGGCCGCGGTGGCTGCAGCTCGAGCCCGTCAAAGAACCTGCGGATGTCGGTCTCGGAGCGCATGTACACGTTGGCTGATGAGCGGGCGTAGCCGTCCCGGCCGGCCTGGATCTGGTCGGGCGGCATCCGGTCCAGGGTGCCGTGGGACAGCCCGAGGTAGCTGCCCGGCGCGATCGCGCCGACGTACCGGGCGACCAGACCCCAGGGGTTGCCTTCATCGGGGACGAAGTGCAGCACCGCGGACATCAGCAGCCCGACCGGGGCGCTGAGGTCGAGCAGGCCGTGCAGCACCGGGCTGGCCAGCACCGCCTCCGGGTCGCGCATGTCGGCGACGACCAGGGCCGTGGACCCGTTGTCCGCCAGCAGCGCGTTGGCGTAGGCGCCGACGATGGGGTCGTTGTCCACGTACACGACCCTGGCCGCGGGATGCAGGGCCTGCACCGCCTCGTGCGTGTTGTTTGCCGTCGGGAGGCCCGAGCCGATGTCGAGGAACTGCTGGATGCCGTGGCGTGCCATCCAGGAAGCCGCGCGGACGTGGAAGCCGCGGTTGGCCAGTACCGCATCCACCATGTCCGGGATCTGCGCCCGGAGCTGCTCCGCCAGTGCGCGGTCCGCCTCGAAGTTGTGCGTGCCGCCGAGGTAGTAGTCGTAAAGGCGGGCGGGGCTGGGAACCGCGGGATCAACGCCGGGCACAGCCGTTTGGGCCTCGGACATTCTGCCTCCATTTCGTGCGGCCAATACGCCCCTGCTGCGGACGAACATACCTGAACCCCCGCTACTGCCCGGCGACGGTGCCTTACTGCCCGCCGATACGCTGGACGGCAGCGACAGGGCGGGAGACCAGCGATGAGCGACGTGCTCGGTGAGCTGCGGAACGCACTCCCGGAGGCCCGGGTCATCACCGACCCCGACGTGATGGACGGCTACCGGCGCGATCAGACGCCTACGGTCTTTGCGGGCAAGCCGCTCTGTGTTGTGGTCGCGCACGCTACCGCGGATGTGGCGGCGACGCTGGCGTGGGCGCAGGAGCACGGCGTGCCGGTGGTACCGCGCGGCGGCGGGACCAGCCTGGCCGGGGGAGCGACCGCGACCGACGGCTGCGTCGTGCTGTCGACCGCGCGGATGACGACCATCAGAGAGGTAGATCAGGCCAACGAGGTGGCGGTCGCCGAGGCGGGCGTGATCAACGCGGACCTGGACCGGGCCGCCGCGGAGCACGGCCTGATGTACGCGCCCGATCCGTCCAGCTACGAGATCTCCACCATCGGCGGCAACCTGGCCACGAACGCGGGCGGCCTGCGCTGCGTCAAATACGGCGTTACCCGTGACTCGGTCCTCGGCCTGGAGGTGGTGCTGGCTGGCGGGCGGGTACTGCGGACCGGCCGCCGGACGGTCAAGGGTGTCACCGGATACGATCTGACCAGCCTGTTCGTCGGCTCGGAGGGGACTCTGGGCGTGATCACGTCCGCCACGCTGCGGCTGCGGCCGCGGCCAGCCACCTACCCGAAGACGATGGCCGCGGGCTTTGACAGCTTCGCCGCGGCGGCCCGGGCGGTGACCGCGATCCTCGCGGCGAGGATCAGGCCGAGCCTGCTCGAGCTGATGGACCGGGCAACGCTCCGGGCGATCGACGACTGGAAGCACACCGGCTTCGGCCAGGACATCCAGGCGCTGCTGATCGCGCAGGACGACAGCGACAACGCCGAGCGCGGGACGGAGCGAATGCGCGAGCTGAGCCTGGCCGAGGGCGCCGTGATGGCCGATGTCTCGGCGTCCGATGATGAGTCGCGCCAGCTGCTCGATCTGCGCAGGCTCGCGGCCCCGGCGGTGCAGCGGCTCGGCGTGATCCTCGTGGAGGACGTCTGCGTGCCCCGCACGCGGCTGCCGGAGATGGTGGAGCGGATCGAGCGGGCCGCCAGCCGGCACGAGGTGTTCATCGCCACGGTTGCGCACGCGGGCGACGGGAACCTGCACCCGGTGTTCGTGTTCGAGCCCGGCCTTCCTGAGGTGCCGCCCGCGGTGTGGGCGGCAGCTGACGAGGTGTTCCGGGCGGCGCTTGACCTCGGCGGCACGCTCACCGGAGAGCACGGCGTGGGCATGATCAAACGGCGCTGGCTGGCCGACGAGCTGGGCAGCGAGTCCATGGCGGTGCACCACGCCATCAAGGCGGCCCTGGATCCGGTCGGGATACTCAACCCCGGCAAGGCGATCTGATTGCAACCCACCGGGGCGGGGCCGGGCTCACTGGCCCCCGGGCTCGAGCGAGAGTCGGTGGCGCTGCGCAGGCAGCGCCTGGCGGCCGCGCGCCGACGGGCAACTGCTCTCCTGATCGCGGTGACGGCACTCTTCGCGGGCGTGACGGCCGCAGGCGCTCACGGGACCGTCCTTGGCTACGTGCAGGCCGGGGCCGAGGCCGCCATGGTCGGCGGCATCGCGGACTGGTTCGCGGTGACGGCCCTGTTCCGCCGGCCCCTGGGCCTGCCGATACCGCACACCGCGCTGATCGTCGAGCGCAAGGACCAGTTCGCGGCCACGCTCGGCCAGTTCGTGCAGGAGAACTTTCTCAACGCTGGTGTTCTCACCGACCGGATCCGCGCCAGCCGCGTGGTTCCGCGGCTGGCCGGCTGGCTCGCCGAGGAGGCCAATGCCGCGCGCCTCGCTGGTCGTGCCGCCGACCTCGTGGTGTCGCTGGCCGACGCCGCCCGTGACGAGGACGTACAGCGCGTGCTGGTCGCGGAGCTGTCCCGGGCGCTGGAAAACGTGGATGTGGCGCCGCTGGCCGGGCGAATCCTCCGGATAGTCCTGACGGAGGACCGCAAGGACGAGCTGATCGACGTGATCGTGTCGGTCGCTGATCGCTACCTCGCCGATCACCACTCCGAACTGCGCGATCGGTTCGAGAGCGAGTCGCCCCGCTGGGTGCCCGATGCGGTCTACCGGCTGATCTTCGACCGTCTGCACGCGCGCCTGCGGCAGCGGCTGGCCGCGATGGCCGCCGATCCCGACGACGAGACCCGGAAGCAGTTCACGGACTGGATCACCGGGCTGCCCGGCCGTCTCGAAACGTCCCCGGAGCTGAGCGAGCGCGGCGATCGCCTGAAGCGCGATGTCCTCAGCAGCCCCGGAATGCGGGACTGGTCGGCCACGCTGTGGCTGCAGGCCAAGGACGCGCTGCGCGCCCAGGCGGCCGATCCCGACTCGGAGTTGCGCCGCCGCCTGGCCGAGGCGCTCGTAGCCGCGGGGAAGCGCGTCGGATCAGACCGCCGACTCGCCGATGGCATTGAACGCGTCGTCGAGTCGGGAGTCGCGACGCTCGCTGACCAGTTCCACGACGAACTCGCCAGCCTCGTCACCGCGACCATCGAGCGCTGGGATGCCGCGGAGACCTCGAGTCAGCTGGAGTTGCTCTTCGGCCGAGATCTCCAGTTCATCCGCATCAACGGCACGGTGGTAGGAGCAGGGGTCGGGCTGGCCTTGCACGCCATTGCCCTGGCCATCGCCTGATCCCGCTACCAGGCGTAGTCCTCAGGCGCCGGCCGGTAGCCGGGGAAGATACCGTCGAGGCGCTGCCGCACCTGGTCGTCGAGCGTGAGCGACACCGCGCGCTGCGCGGCCTCCAGCTGCTCGATGGTCCGCGGGCCAATGATGGGTCCGGTCACGCCGTCCTGATGCAGCAGCCAGGCCAGCGCGACGCTGCCCGGTTCCTCGCCGATTTCCTCGCACAGGCTCTCGTACGCCTCGATCTGGCTCCGGTGGAGTTCAAGCATCTCCTGCGCCCGGCCCGCCAGGCGGCGGCGCCCTTCCCGCTCTTTCCTGAGCACACCGCCGAGCATGCCGCCCTGAAGCGGCGACCACGGGATCACCCCGACGCCGAACGATCTGGCGGCGGGCAGCACCTCCAGCTCGATCTGCCGGGTCATCAGGTTGTAAATGGATTGCTCGCTCACCAGACCGAAGAAGCCGCGCGCCGCCGCGGTGCCGCACGCAGTCGCGATGTCCCAGCCCGCGAAGTTGGAGGAGCCGACGTAGAGGATCTTGCCCTGAGTGACCAGGACCTCCATCGCCTGCCAGATTTCGTCCCACGGCGTCGTCCGGTCGATGTGATGCATCTGGTACAGGTCGATGTAGTCAGTCCGCAGGCGGCGGAGCGATGCCTCGCAGGCGCGCCGGATGTTCAGCGCCGACAGCCGGTCCTCATTGGGCCAGTCACCCATAGCGCCGTACAGCTTGGTGGCCAGAACGGTCCGCTCCCGCCGGCCGCCGCCGGACGCGAACCAGTCGCCGATAATTTCCTCGGTCCAGCCCGCATGCGACTGATCGTTGTTCGCGACCTGGCCGGGCGGCGTGGACGCCCCGCCGTAGCGGTTCGCGGTGTCAAAGAAATTGATGCCGAGCTCGTGCGCCCGGTCCATGATCGCGAAGGCATCCGCGGGAGCCGTCAGCGGCCCGAAGTTCATCGTGCCCAGGCACAGACGGCTGACGCGAAGGCCGGAACGGCCAAGGTGAGTGAATTCCATGACTCCAGCCTTAATGACGAGGGGGCGGTCCCTGGTGACCGTGGATGATCAGCACCGGGCACGGGGCGTGCTCGGCGATGTTCGCGCTGACCGAGCCGAGCAGCAGTCCGGTGAAGCCGCCGTGGCCGCGGCTGCCGACGACGACCATGGTTGCGCCCTTGCACTCGTCGAGGAGCACCTTGGCGGCGCCTCCCTCGCGGACCACGAAGTGCATGTCGGCCGGCGCGTGCTCACCGAAGGCGGCCTGAGCGGTCTCGGCGAGCACTCGCTGGACATCTGCGGCCGGATCCCAGTCCGGCGCGATGGCGGCCCAGCCGAAAGTGGGCGGGTACTCCCACGCCATCACTACCTCCAGCCGGGCGGCGAGCAGCGTTCCGTAGAATGCGGCCCACTGCAGAGCCAGCACCGAGCTTTCTGATCCGTCGACGCCGACCACGATCCGGTGGTCGCTGCGGTCTGCTGTGTCAGTCATCGAGGGCTCCTTCGCGCGTCTGACCGTCGGCAACTCATGATCGCAGCACGCCCGCCGCGACCGGCGCTCAGGTGACGATGGCGGCGGACAGCCGGTCTAGAGCGGGTAGAACTGGTAGCCGGCGTCCAGAAGCCGCGGGATGACGATGCGGAGGGCGGCTACGGTCTGCGCGCGGTTCCCGCCGCCATCGTGCTCGAGGATGATCGACCCGGTGCGGGTGTTGCGCAGGATGTTCTCGACGATGGACGGGACCCCTGGCTGCGCCCAGTCGCGCGGATCCACCGACCAGTCGACCGGCGTCATGCCCGTCTGCGCGCAGCGCTCGAGAACCGTGGCGGACCAGCTGCCGTACGGGGCGCGGAAGAAGGCCGGGATCTGACCAGTGGCTCGCTGGATCGCCTCGGTCGCCCGGTCCATCTGGAAGCACGCGGCCGCTGCCGGGAGCGCGGGCAGGTAGAGGTGCTGCCAGGTGTGGTTGGTAATGACGTGGCCAGCGGCGGCGACGTCGCGCGCTATCGCCGGGTACTGCTGAACCGAGATGCCGATCATGGAGAATGAGGCAGTGACGTTGTGCCTCGCGAGCAGGGCCAGGATCTGGGGCGTGTAGATCGGATTCGGGCCGTCGTCAATGGTGAGCGCGATCGCCCGCGGTCCGTCATCAATGTAGAACATCGGCTGGTCGCTGCGGGCGGCCACGCGGGGGTCCGGAGTCCCGGCCGTGCCCGGCGGGGGCGTCAGAGCCGGGTGCGCGGTCGCGGGCTCTCGGTCGCCGGCGAACTCTCCCGTGGCCTCGGGTTCTCTGGCGGCCACGGGACCCTTGGTCAGTGTCTTGGTTTGCCCGCCGCGGCTCGGCGGTGTGGTCGAGCATCCAGCGAGCAGCGTCAGGCCGCCCGCGGTCAGCAGCAGCCTGCGGGTGACCGGACGTTCCCCTGCCATACCCCCGCCCCGTTCTGCAGTGCAGTGATCTGCCTAGGTGCTCCGTCAGCGCCCGTGCCAACTACGTTCCGTATTATGTCTGTCGCTCATAGTGTTCACACCTGGGGGCGCGCCGTCGGTACCGTAGGTGGCATGTCGGCGCACGATCACGGACCCCGGCCAAGCCGCAGGGCCCTCATATCCAACTGGTCCACGTACGACGCGCCGTTCGCGGTGAAGCTGCGGATGGCCGTGTCCAACACGCTCATCAAACTGCGCCGGCGCCAGGCGTGCTGCGGCAACAACGGCCAGCCCGGCTGTTGAATACCGGCGGATCCGCCCCGTGAGGGCGGCCACGAGCACGGCCACGACCACCCGCACCCGCACCCGCACTAGCCGGGGTCGCCTGATGGCGGGCGCTGGCCGACGTAGGGCAGGGGCGGCGTAGCCAGCGGCGCCGCGGCCAGTTGCAGCAGCAGCAGGACGTTGTCATCGGCGGCGGTGCGGTTCATGCGCAGCCGGCCGCAGCGGGTGCAGCGATGGATGAGCATCCACCGGCGCTCGCCCCGCACGGTGACCGCTATCGGCTCCATGCCGCCTGGACACTCGGCCTTCCGGTCCCCGGGAACGTTGCGGTCGAGGTGGCGGGACCAGAGGCAGCTGGGGCAGTGGTTGCGGTGCGATGTGCCGGGCGCGTCTAGCGAGACATCGGCGCCGCAGTGCCCGCAGCGAAAGGAACGAGGAAACGACAAGTCTGGCGACCTCCCGAGACTGGACTTCGAAGCTGGGCCGACATTTCGCCTCCTCTCGTCTTGACCGGACGGTTACGCCGACCATCGTTCGGCGCGGCGGGTGATCCCGTCAACTACATTTCTCCCGGCCCGGCCGCCGGACCGTGCTGAAGGGCTCGGGCGGACAGGGCGGCGAGCCAGGTGAAGCCACTGATGATGCTGGCGCGCTGGAACAGCCCGCCGAGGCGGACCAGCCGGGGTGACTGACCGAAGCCCGCGCCGGCCAGGACGGTGCCGGCCAGCATGGTGGCAGCTGTGCCCGCGCTGTAGAGCGCGAAGCCGCGCTGGCCGTCGCGCCACGCCCGCCGGCTGCTCAGCAGGGCGGCGGCCGGCAGGCCGACGAACACCGGGATGGCGCCCAGATTGTGGGCGATACCGGTCCGTGTGGGCTGGGTCAGTTCATCCGGTGTCCCCGGCGGGTAACCGCTGACCGGATCGGTCACGAACATGGCCGAGCCGAGAAGCCCGGCGCCCGCGGCGCCAATCAAGGCCGGCGTCGCGCGACGGCCGGCCCCCGGATCGCCGGCCCGCGCGAGACCGGCGGCTGCGGCCAGGAACAACGTGCCGGCCATCGCGAAGTTCCCGCTCTGGATCCAGCCACGAGGTCCGAGCGCCAGCGAGCTGACCGGGTGGCGCAGTGGCCGGTATCCATCCCTGACGGCACCCTCGAGAAGGAACACGGTCACGAAGGCGGGGCCTGCTACGACCCCGCAGCGCAGCAGCGTGCGGGTCCATCCGGCCGGCGGCCCGGAGTCGGTGGCGGAACTCACGAGGGAAGCGTAGCTGTGCCTCCCTAGTTGGAGAACACAAGCTCCTCAGCGTCGGCCGTCTTGGCGTCCGGGCTGGGCGGCTGCCGCAGCGTCCTGAGGTAGGCGTCGCCGGGGTAGCCGGTCGCGGCGACACGGGCCTCGGCCTCGTCCAGGTCGTAGGGCGTCACCACAAGCCGCACGTGATCGGAGACGAGAGCCCACCTGGCTCCGGGGCCCGTGGCGTACGGCAGGCCGACGCTCCCCGCTCCGGTGATCACCTTGCCCACGGCGTCGCGACGGTACTGCACGTGAGTGTGGCCATGGATCACCACTGCTTCCTCAACTCCGGCAGTCGCCTCCCGCAGGCGGTCGTCTCCGGTCAGGCTCGTCAGCAGCTCGATGTCGCTCCGCGGGCTGCCGTGGCACAGCCGCAGCCCGCCGGCTGCCGGGTGGGTGACCCGCAGGCCGCCCGGCCAGGAGCCAATGGCGGCCAGTCCGTCGTCGCCGTGGGCAGCCACGAGCCACTCGTCAACCTCGCGATCAAACGGGCGCACGCCGCTGCTGAGCTCCAGGACCCAGCGCTCGCCGTTGCCGGCCAGATGAAACACCGGGAGCTTCAGATCCGCGCATCGCTCGAGCACGCCGCGAGGGTCGGGCCCCGTCGTCGTGCAGCCAAGAAACGCCACCGCATCGGCCTGCGCAAAGTCCTCGGAGGCGAGGACCGCGTCCAGGGCGGCCGTGTTGCCGTGCACATCGGCCAGGCAGGCCAGCACCGGCCCGCCGGCGTCGATCAGGTCCACTCGTCGCGGCGCGCTGCGCCGGATTTCGTCGGAGTTTTCCACGGTTTCTCCTCCTCGGCCGGGAGTCCGTCGGCTAGCTTGACACACCGGTCGCCGCCGGGGACGCTCCGGCCGAGCCGCAGCAGGAGGCCCAGCGGTTGCGCCAGTAAGCAGACCGGGCCCGCTGTCCCCGGAGGGTGACGCGCTCGTGACCGCACCGGACCTTCGGCCGTCTGTCGGATCCGGGGCTACTCCGCCCGCCAGGAGCGCCCGCGCCGCTTCAGTAGCATCGTTTGCATGCCTAAATACCCGGATGTCGAGCCCTACGAGACCGGCTTGCTGGATACCGGTGACGGGAACCTCGTCTACTGGGAGGCCTGCGGGAACCCGGATGGCGTGCCCGCGCTGATCGTGCACGGCGGCCCCGGGTCGGGATGCACAGTCGGCAACCGGAGGTCGCTCGACCCGGAGAGGTCCCGGACAATCATCTTCGACCAGCGCAACTGCGGGCGCAGCCAGCCGCACGCCAGCGACCCGGCGGCGGACATGAGCCTGAACACGACGGATCATCTGCTCAGGGACATGGAGCAGTTGCGGGCGCACCTGGGCGTGGACAAGTGGCTGCTGCGCGGCGGATCGTGGGGCGTCACGCTGTCCCTCGCGTACGCCGAGCGGCATCCGGAGCGGGTCAGCGGGATGCTCATGCTCAGCGTGACGTCGACGAGGCGGCTGGAGCTTGACTGGCTGTACCGGGGCGTCGGCCGGTTCTTCCCCGAGG
>DAIOWC010000143.1:0-16396 GCA_036758685.1 Streptosporangiaceae bacterium
GCGAGCCTGACCCTGCCCTCGGAGGGCAGGCCATCCAGCAACGATCCGCGCAATGCAGATGCCTGCCCTCCAGGGTGACGGTCTTGCCCCAAGAGCTACGCGAGCGTCAGTTCGCTCAAATGACCGCGCATGCCCAGGGTCACACCGGCCCGACAACGTCTCGTTCCCGTCCTTGCTGGCCCGCCCCCCTTCTGGCGGGACGTCACGGCGCCGACGGATCCTCCGCACAGTCAACTGGCGATACCCGGCTATATCCTGATGTAGTCCGATGTGGGATCCTAACCCGATGGCTGACCATCTCACACGTGCATCGTCTCTGCTCAAGCGCGTTCCGCTCGTAGACGGTCATAACGATCTGGCATGGGCTCTTCGAGAACGATTCGGCTCAGATCCGGAATCCGCGCCTCTCTCCGAGGCGGTACCTGGACTCCAGACCGACCTGCCCAGATTGCGACGTGGCCGCGTGGGAGCACAGTTCTGGTCCGTCTACGTGCCGGGGACATTGGCCGGCGACGGGGCCGTGACGGCGACGCTGGAGCAGATCGATCTCGTCCGCCAGCTCATCCATCGCTATGGCGACGATCTTGAACTCGCGCTCACCGCTGACGATGTGGAGCGTATCTTCGCGAGCGGGAAGATCGCATCGCTGCTTGGCGCCGAGGGCGGTCACTCCATTGCGAGCTCCCTAAGCGTGCTGCGGGCGTTCCATGCCCTGGGGGTCAGATACCTGACGCTGACGCATAACCACAATGTGCCCTGGGCCGATGCCGCGACGGATGTACCAGCCTGCGGAGGCCTGACTCCGTTCGGAGCTGAGGTGGTCCGTGAGATGCAGCGCCTGGGCATGCTCGTCGACCTCTCGCATGTCTCGGCCGACACTGCACGCGCCACGCTGCGGATCGCCGAGGCACCGGTCATGTTCTCGCACTCATCTGCCAGGGAACTCTGCGATCATCCTCGCAATGTCCCCGATGATGTCCTGGCTGAGCTGGCCGGAAACGACGGGATCTGCATGGTGACTTTCGTTCCCGAATTCATATCGCCCGCCTCTCGCGCCTGGGATCTGGACCTAGCCGCCGAGATGGAGCGGCAGGGAATCGATTACAAGGACCTCAGTGCGCGGGTCCGGGTGCGAGAGGAACTGACGGCTCGCCGCCGGCCGCCGGTGGCAACGCTCGCTCAGGTTGCCGACCACATCGAGCACATTAGGGCTGTGGCCGGCATCGAGCGCGTCGGCATCGGCGGTGACTACGACGGCACGGAGCAGCCTGAGGGCCTGCAGGATGTGTCGTGCTATCCGGCGCTCATCGCTGAGCTGATGGACCGTGGCTGGACCGAGTACGAATGCGCTCTGCTGGCAGGCGGCAACCTGCTGCGTGTGCTACGCGAAGCCGAGTCCGCCGCGCGCAAGCTCTCCAGCCTGCGCGGGCCCTCGACGGCTCGCATCGAGGAACTCGACCGAGGGGTAACTGCCACCTAGTGGGCAGCGGGTCCGGGCTCGGCGGATTCGCCGGTGCCAGGCTGCGACTGCGGTTCTCGCTGGACCGGGACATCCGGGCTGGTGAGCGGCTTATCTGGACCGGTAGGCCCGTCCGGGGTCTGCCAGGCGCGGATCCAACGATCGGCGATGCCGCCGAATCGCTCGAAGTGCGCGCGCGCATCGTCCCCTAGGACGTCCGCGACCGCTGTCAGCAGGGTCTCGACCACGGCGATCGTCGGCGCGAAGGACTCGAAGGGGGACGGCCCGTCAACCTCGGCGGGCAGCAGCGCATCGGCGATATCGGCGATCGGAGATAGCCAGGGATCCGTGAAGAGCACGATTCGTGCCCCAGCCGAGTGTGCCGCCATGGCGAACTCGTGCGTGTCGCGCTCGTAGCGGCGGAAGTCGAAGACGCTGACGACGTCTTTCCTGGCGATGTCGGCGAGCGCGGCGGCCCGCTCAGCCGGGACTGGCTGCACCAGGCGCACGCCGGGCCGGATCTCCCGCAGGACGCTGACCAGGTAAGCGGCCGCCAGGTGGCTGAACCATCCGCCAATTGCCAGGGCGTGGTAGCGGCGGTCTGCCAGCAGGTCCGCGGCGCGCAGGAACTCGTCGCGGTCAAGGTTGTGGACCGTCGATGTGACGGCCTCGCCCAGGGCGCTGCCGGTGCGAGTAAGCAGGGTTGCCGAGTCGGGCTCGATGGCCTGGTACTGGCGGTAGACCTCAACCGGGGATAGGACGCGGGCACTTATCTCGTCCCTGAGAGCCTGCTGGAACGCCGCGTAGTTCCCATAGCCGAGCTGGTGCGTCACGAAGCGGCTGATGGTGGGGCCACTCACTCCCGCGTGCCGGGCCAGCCGAGCGGACGACTCCAGCCCCAGCGTGGGTGACCCGGATAGCAGCACCCTGGCCACGCGGCGCTCCGACGGGGAGAGCACACCTAGGCGCTGGCGAATGCGCTCCGATACCCGCATCGGCGGCGGCTCGGCCACTCGCGCCTCCTTGAATGATTTCGTTCATTGAAGCACCTTGACACCATTTTGTGAATCATGCTGTACTCCTAGCCGTGCTAGGACACGATAATGAGTCATTGCATGACATAGTTCGACTCGACCGTTCCCTGCTGGACGCGGCGGAGCGGTTCGGCACGCCCGCGTACGTGATGGATGTGGCTGCGATCGCCAGCGCCGCCTCTGCGCTCGAGTCGGCTTTCCGCCCGCCCTGGGTGCTCCAGTACTCGCTCAAGGCCAATGACCTGCCCGCCATCACCGCGTTCCTGCACCAGCGCGGCTGGGGGGCGAACGTGGTGTCAACCGGCGAGTGGCAGTTCGCGCGCCAGGTCGGAGTGCCGAACCGGGCAACGACCTTCGAGGGGATCGGCAAGACCGACGCACAGCTTGAGCACGCGGTACTCGAGGCCGCGGCCGGCCGGCCGCTTCGCTGGCTGGCGGTCGAGTCGGCGGCAGAGGCCGAGCTGCTGGCCGAGCTCAGTGACCGGCACCAGCTCGGCCGCGGCGGCAGGCTCCCGATCGATGTCCTGCTGCGACTCAATCCGCAGGTCAGCCCCGAAACTCGGGCCGAGTTCGCGGTCGGCCGGGCGGCCAGCAAGTTCGGCATGACCGACGCGGAGATCCTCACCCTGGCGGGCGGGAGCACGTTTGGTCGGCCGGGGTTGCGGGTGCGCGGCGTACACGTTCATACCGGATCCGACCTTCAGGACGTAGGGGCGTGGACCTCCGCCGGCGTGCGCGCTACCAGGCTTCTGCACAAGATCGCCGTGCTGCACGACAGCGCCGACACAGTCGACTTCGGCGGCGGCTTCCCGCTGCCTGCCGATGCAGCACCGTCCCCGGCGCAGTTCCTGGAAGCGCTGATGTCCGCTCTAGACGAAGCGGGCCTGCCGCTTCCCGCGCGGCCTGCCATCGAGCCGGGTCGCTACCTGGTGGGCCAGGCCGGGTGGCTGGTAACCAGCGTGCTGCACGCCAAGCCCCCACACGAAGGTGCCGGACTGGCGCAGGCCGTACTGGATGCCGGGATGACGGAATTCATCCGCCCCGCGCTGTATGGGAGCCATCACTCTGCGCACGCACTGGGACCGGACGACCATCGGCCGGACTCGATCAGCAGCACCGCTCTCGAGGGGCCGGTGTGCGAATCGACCGACAGCTTCGGCGTTCACAGGCTGCCGCCGCTGCGCCGGGGAGATGTCATCGCGATCGAGAATGCCGGCGCCTACGCGGCGTCATTTACCTCCCGCTACAACGGCCGGCCCGCGCCAGCCGAGGCACTCCTCTGGCCCGACGGCGCGCTGGAGCTGTGTTCGCGGCCCGAGATCGCCCGGCTGGGACCGGGATCCCAGCCTTCGCCTGCCATGGCTCGTCGCCCGAGCGCCGGCGATCGGCCGACTCGTGTCACTCAATGCACTGCGGCTAACTAGGAGTAACCACACATGAAGATTCCCCAACTAGCGCTGGAGCCGGCCCGCCGGACAGCGCGTAACATCGCCGGCGCAGTGCTCGGGCTAACCCTCGCCGGCGGACTGGCTGTCGCCGCGGTGGCTCCGGCCGCTCAAGCGTCGCCGTCATCGGACTCGACGCTGCGAGTCGAGGCAGATACCGCGTTCTCCACCTTCAACCCGTTCCTTGCCTATTTCGACGCCGACCTCAACGTGATCGGCAACATCTACCCAACCCTTACGACCCTCAATCAGCAGGGCGTGGCGGAGCCGTACCTGGCGACGTCCTGGACGAACTCGGCCAACAAGCTGACCTGGACCTTCAAGATCCGGTCCGGGCTCAATTGGAGCGACGGCGTCCCGATCACTGCCGGGGACGCCGCCTGGACCTTCAACCTGATCATGCACAACTCGACGGCTGCGACGGCGAACGGCGCGCTGGTTGGGAACTTCGCCAGCGTCACCGCGCCCAACGCGACCACGCTGGTCATCACGACCAAGCAGCCCGAGGCCAACATGCTCTACGTGAGCGACCCGATCACGGGCATCCCGATCGTGCCTGAGCACATCTGGACCAAGGAAGTCTCCAACCTCGGCAACTTCAAGAACATGACCTTCCCGGTGGTCGGCTACGGCCCGTGGATCGCGACCGGCTACGTGACCAACCAGTACGCGACGCTCACCGCCAACAAGAGCTTCTTCATGGGAGCGCCGAAGTTCCACACGCTGATCATGCAGTACTTCAGCAACGGCGACGCCGCCGTCGCAGCGCTGCGCAGCGGGCAGATCAGCGAGATCGACGACCTCACCGCCACCCAGTACGAGGCGCTGAAGAGTAACAAGGACATCCAGCTTGTCCCGTCGGTGTCCAACGGCTGGACCGCCATCGAGCTCAACCCCGGCGCACAGACGCAGTCCGGCAAGCACTTCGGCAACGGCAACCCGGCCCTGCAGGACCCGCGCGTCCGCGACGCCATCGAGATGGCAATCAACAAGCAGGAGCTGGTGACCAAGATCTGGGACGGGCTGGCCGTCGCCGGCGCCGGTTACCTGCCGCCCGCCTATCCGCAGTTCCAGTGGACGCCTCCTGCCTCGGGATCTCTGGCCTACGACCCGGCGAAGGCCAACGCCCTGCTGACTTCGGCCGGGTACAAGATGGGCCCGAACGGCATCCGGATCGACCCCAAGACGCACCAGCCGGTCGTACTGCGGCTGGGCATCCACTCCGACGAGACCAGCGACGCCCAGATGGCGCCGTACCTGCAGGAGTGGCTCCACGCCATCGGCATCGGCGTGGACGTGCAGTCCATGAGCTTCAACGAGCTCAACGCTGAGCTGCCCAAGGGCGACTGGGACATGCTGTCCGACGGCTGGGGCACCGGCCCGGACCCGACCTACCTGCTGTCCATCCAGACCTGCGGCGACCTGCCGACTAGCACCACGGCGGCGGGCAACACGGACGCATTCTTCTGCAATAAGTCCTACGACAACCTGTTCAGCCAGCAGTCGACGGAGTTCGCCCCCGCTCAGCGGGAGCAGACCATCGACCAGATGCAGCAGATCCTGTACCAGAACGCGGTAGATGTGGTCCTCTACTACCCCGACAACCTGGGCGCCGTGCGGACTACTGATGCCAAGGACTTCTTCTACGGCAAGCCGAACGCGCAGGGCTTCTACCCGCAGCAGAACCTGTTCATCAACTGGAGCAGTGCGACCCCGCTGGCAAGCGCGGACGCCAGCTCCTCGTCCAGTGCGGCCGTGTGGATCGTGATCGCCATCGTGGTGGTCGCGGCACTGGCCGGAGCAGCCATCGTGATCCGGCGCCGGTCGACCGCAACGGAGCGGGAGTAGCGCCGCCTTGTTTAGCACTGCTGCGCCACTGTCGCCGCAGGAACTCGTCGCGCTGGAGTCCCCGCCCACGGGCGGGGGCTCCGGCGGGCGGGACTTCCTGAGCTATCTCGCCCGCAAGCTGGCCGCTGCCGTGGTCAGTTTCGGCGGCCTGCTGGTCGTCGGCTTCGTCATCTTCAGTCTCATGCCGTCCGACCCGGTCGCGGCGCTGACGAGGGGGCACGTCACCAGCGCCAAGCAGATGGCGTTCCTGATAAAACAGCTCGGGCTGAACCAGCCCGTGTGGGAACGGTTCGGTCACTTCGTGACCAACACGCTGACCGGCAACCTTGGCTACTCGTGGCAGTTCCAGACGCCGGTCTCAACGTTGATCGCGCAGCGGCTCTGGCCGACGCTGCTGCTGATGGGCAGTTCCACGATCGTGTCCGTCTTCCTCGGCATGTGGCTGGGCATCCGCAGCGGCTGGCGGCCTGGCAGCCTGCTGGACCGGACGTCGACCGGCGCAGCGATCACGCTCTGGTCGGTGCCGACGTTCTGGCTCGGGATCATCCTGCTCGTCGTGTTCAGCACCGGACTCGGGCCGATCCCCTCCCTATTTCCGGCCGGGGGCATGTCGACGCCGGGCACTGCTGGCGGCCTCACGCCCGCACACGTCCTGGACATCGCACGGCACCTGGTGCTGCCCTGCCTCACCCTGGTGCTGGTGATCTTCGCCCAGTACCAGATGATCATGCGCTCCTCGATGATCGACGAACAGGGCAACGCGTACCTGCTGACCGCCAAGGCGAAGGGACTGCGGGACGACGACGTGCGCCGCAAGCACGTCGTGCCCAACGCCCTCCTGCCGTCCGTCACCCTGATCTTCCTGCAGGTCGGGGGCATGATCAGCGGGGCCATCACGGTCGAGACCGTGTATTCGTGGCCCGGTCTTGGCTACCTCACCTACCAGGCACTGCAGATCCCTGACCTGCCGCTGCTGGAGGGCACGTTTATCGTCTTCAGCGCCTCGGTCATCATCTTCAACCTGTTGGCGGACCTGGTGTACCGCTACCTCGACCCGAGAGTCAGGCGAGCATGACCGCGACCAGCCAGGTGCCCGCCGTCACCCCGACCGCTCCACCGCGACTCCTGGCGTTCCGCCGGTTCGCCCGGACGTTCGCCGCCAACCGCACGGCGATGGCAGGCCTCGTGATCCTTATCGCGGTCACAGTGCTGGCATTGGCCGCGCCGTTGTTTATCCATCCGAGCGACCTCAACGTGATCAGTGCGACGGGGCCGTCTCTGGCACCGCCGTCGGCGCACTTCCCGCTCGGCACCGATCAGGCCGGCCGGTCCGTGCTCGCCCTGCTGATCTGGGGAACCCGCCCGTCGCTAGCGATCGGCGTCATCGCGACGGTGCTAACGATGGTCCTCGGGAGCCTCATCGGCCTGCTGGCTGGCCACTACGGCGGCGTGACTTCGCGGATCCTGATGGCCGTCACCGACTGGTTCATCGCGCTGCCCGCCCTGCCGCTGGCCATCGCACTGGCGGCGGTGCTCGGCCAGGGTGACTCGTCGATCACGATCGCGATCGCGGTCACCTCGTGGCCGGGCACGGCACGCCTCATCCGGGCGCAGACCATGGCGGTGGGGGCACGGCCCTATATTGAGCGCGCTAAGGCCCTTGGCGCCAAGGACAGCCAGCTGATGGTGCGCCAGGTGCTGCCCAACGTCATGCCGTTCATCCTGGTCTCGGGCACCCTGACGATCGCAAGCGCGATCCTCTCCGAGACGACACTGACCTTCCTCGGGCTCGGCAACCCGACCGACGTCTCCTGGGGTTCGATGATCAACCAGGCCTTCAACCAGGGCGCCGTTACGGCCGGCGCCTGGTGGTACATCCTGCCACCCGGCTTCGCGATCCTGATCGTCGTACTCGGCTTCACGCTGATCGGCCGGGCAGTGGAGAACATCCTGAACCCGAGGATGACGAGGTAACAGTGACCAGCCCCCTTCTCCAAGTGCGCGACCTCGCGGTCACCTACCGCAGCGGCGACCAGATCGTTCGGGCCGTGCGCGGTGTCGACTTCACGCTCGAGGCTGGCCAGACGCTCGGCATGGCCGGGGAGTCGGGCTGCGGCAAGACCACGGTGGCGCTCAGCCTGCTGCGCCTGCTGCCCGGGACCGCGGAGCTCAGCGGCCAGATCCTGTTCAAGGGCGACGACGTCATCTCCATGGGCTGGTCGAAGCTCCGTGCGGTGCGCTGGGCTGGTGCCTCGGTCGTGTTCCAGGGCGCGATGAGCTCGCTCAACCCGGTTCGCACCGTCGGCGACCAGATTCGCGAGCCGATCGTGCTGCACGAGAAGGTGACCAAGCAGCAAGCGGACCGGCGCGCAGCCGAGCTACTCGACAGCGTTGGCGTATCGGCCAGCCGGCGGGCGAGTTACCCGCACGAGCTATCCGGAGGCCAGCGGCAGCGGGTGATGATCGCGATGGCCCTGGCCTGTCGGCCAGATCTGATCATCGCCGACGAGCCGACGACCGCGCTGGACGTGATCGTGCAGGCGCAGGTACTCAAGCTGCTGACCGACCTCGTGCGCGAGCGCCAGATCGGCATGATCATGATCAGCCATGACCTGTCGGTCCTCGCCGATACTTGCGAACGGCTCGCGATCATGTATGCCGGCCGGGTCGCCGAGATCGGCCCGTCGCGAGATCTGCTGAGCTCGCCCGAGCATCCGTACACCGGGATCCTGTCCCGGGCGTTCCCGCAGACCGGCGATCCCGCGTCTCGATTCGCCCCGGCTGGCCTGCCGGGAGAGCCGCCTGACCTACGCCAGGAGCTGACTGGCTGCCCGTTCGCGCCGCGCTGCCCCGAGGTCATGGACCAGTGCCGAACCCGCGAAGTCGAGCTATGGCCGGCGGGTGACCGGCGGCAGTCTGCCTGCATCAAGGTGCTGGAATCCGCTGGCGCGTCCAGCCGCGCCAGCGCGGCAGCGGCAACGACGGCGACCGACCGCGAAAGCCGGGATGAGGGCGCCGACAGGTTCACTGCACCGTCCGACCCTGAGCTCGAAGTGCGTGACCTCAGCGTGGTCTATCCGGCCACCCGCGGCCGCGGGCCGGCCCGCGCGGTGGATGACGTCAACCTCAGCATCGGGCGCGGCGAGATCGTCGCGCTGATCGGCGAGTCTGGCTGCGGCAAGAGCACGCTGGCCAGGGCGCTGGTCGGATTGGTCAAGCCAACGAGCGGCGAGGTCGCCTATGACGGCCAGGGGCTGCGGTACTCCAGTGCGGCACTCCGGGAGTACCGGCGCCACGTCCAGCTGATACTGCAGGATCCGGCGGGCGCACTGAACCCGCGGCAGAACGTCTACGACAGCGTCGCCGAGGGGCCGCGGCTGCACGGCATGCGCGCGCAGCTCGACGAACGCGTTCACTCGGCACTGTCTCGTTCCGGCTTGCGTCCGCCGGAGAACTTCATCAGCCGCTATCCCCATGAGCTCTCTGGCGGCCAGCAGCAGCGAGTCGTGATCGCTGGTGCGCTCGCGCTCGACCCGTCGGTGATCATCGCCGACGAGCCGGTGTCATCGCTGGACGCCTCGGTTCGGGGCGAGATACTCAAGCTGATCCTGGACCTGCGAGATCAGCTGTCGCTGTCAGCGCTCATTGTCAGTCACGACCTCGGCGTCGCCTGGAACATCGCCGACCGGGTGGCGGTGATGTACCTCGGCCGGATCGTGGAGGTGGGCACGGTCGCCGACGTGCTGCTGCGACCTCAGCACCCCTACACCAGGGCGCTGATCTCAGTTCTGCCGGACGGGCAGCATGCTGGCCCGCGCACCATCTTGTCCGGTGAGCCGCCCGACCCGACGAGGATCCCGTCGGCGTGCCGGTTCCACCCGCGCTGCCCCCGTCTAGCCGCACTCGCCCCCGGTGACCCGCGCGGCGAACTGTGCCGCAGCCATGGCGTACCGGTGCTGGCGGCCGGCACCGCGGGTCAAAGACTGATCGCGTGCCACCTGGCCGACATGGCGGACGAGGCCGAGCCGCGGCAGCTCGTTACCGACCAAAAGGAGATGTTCTAGATTGACTCTGCCAGACAGCGTCGTCCGGCCCACATCCCTGGCACGGCCTCCTGCGCTGCGGCCGGGCGACCGCGTTGCCGTGCTGTCAATCAGCAGCCCGGCTGACCAGACTGACCTCGCCATCGGGCTCGACACGCTGCGGTTTGCCGGCATCGAGCCGGTTGTCTACCCCTCCGCGCGCGACAACGGCAGCATGCGGCCGTACCTCGCCGGCGATGATGCCATGCGGGCGGGGGATCTGCACGCCGCGCTGACCGACCCCAGCATCGCCGGCATCATCTTCGCGACCGGCGGGTCCGGCTCGCAGCGAACCCTCGAGGCGTTCGACTTCAGCGGCATCGCAGGCCAGCCGCCGAAGGTGCTCGCCGGCTACTCCGACGTGACTGGCGTGCTCGAGGCCGTCGGCCGCAAGCTCGGCTGGGCGTCGCTGATGAGCCCCATGGTTACCTCGGGAGGTCCTACCGGGCACTACTCCTTCGCCTCGATGCTGCGAGCTCTCATGCACCCGGAGCGGTCCACCCAGATCAGCTACCCCGAGGCAACAACCCTCGTCGGAGGGGTCGCCGCGGGCAGGACGATGGGTGGCAACCTGACGCTGATAGCCGCTTCGATCGGCACCGCCACTTCATGGCCCGCCGAAGGCGGCATTCTGCTGGTCGAGGACATTGACGAGCAGGAGTTCCGGCTTGACCGGATGCTCACTCAGTTGCGTCGCTCCGGCTATCTCAACGGAGTCGCCGGGGTTGTGGCCGGGACGTTCGTTAACTGCGGCTCGTCCGAACTCATTCAGCAGATCCTGCTCGAGCGGCTCGGAGATCTCGGAGTGCCGATGATCGCCTGGGCGAACGTCGGTCACGGTGGCTACTTCCAGACCTTCCCGATCGGCGTCGCAGCCGACCTGGACGCCGACGCTAAGACGCTGCTCCTCCTCGACCCGCCGCTTCGGTCGGCGGACGAGCCGGGCCACTGACGAAAGGCGAACGACGATGAAGATCTTGATTTCGGCTGATATGGAAGGCGCGACTGGCGTCACCTGGCCAGCCGACGTGGATCCGGGGACCGATGAGTGGCAGCGGTGCCGACGCATGTTCACCTCGGACGTCAACGCTGCCGTGGTCGGGTTCCTCGAAGCGGGCGCCGACACCGTTGTGATCAACGAGGCCCACTCGACGATGCGGAACCTGCTGCTCGAGGAGCTTGATGAGCGGGCTGTCATGCTCACGGGGCGCCACAAGGATCTCAGCATGGTCGAGGGGATCCAGCACGGCGACATTGACGGAGTCGCTTTCGTGGGCTATCACGCCGCTGCCGGTGCGGAGGGCGTGCTTGCGCATACGTACCTGGCGAATTCCATCACCGCAGTGCGGCTGAACGGCGCCAGGGCGAGCGAAGGACTGCTGAACGCACACGTCGCTGGTCAGTACGGAACTCCGGTGATCCTGATTACCGGGGACGACCGCACCTGCGCGGACGCTGCCGGGTATGCGCCGGATGCGCCGGCGGTGGCGGTGAAGGACTGCGTCAGCCGCTACGCAGCGTACTGCCGGCCGCCGGCGGTGACCTCCGCAGCGATCAGCAAGGCCGCGGCGGATGCGGTCAGGCTGGCGATCCGAACCGAGCCGCGGCCCGCGGACGAGCTCCGGGTCGAGGTTGAGGTGGACGCGGCACAGCTCGCCCAGGCTGCGGCGATCGTGCCGGGCGTACGGCGGACCGGGGACCGCACCGTCGAGTACGACAGCACCTCGGCCTATCAGATGATTCGCACCTTCAAGACGGTCTGCACCATGATCACGGCGGCAATGGAGGAGAAATTTGGCTGAGTCAGTCACGCTTGCCCAGCTGGAGGTAACGAGGTTCGCCTCGGAACTGATCCAGTTCGACACGACCAACCGCGGCGGTGGCGATTGCCGCGAGCGGAAGGCTGCCGAGTACGTCGCCGCCTTGCTGGCCGAGGCAGGCCTCGACCCGGAACTACTGGAGTCAGCCCCTGGCCGGTCGAATGTGGTCGCGCGGGTCAGCGGCACCGACCCTGACCTTCCGGCGCTGCTGTTGCATGGCCACCTAGATGTCGTCCCGGCCGATCCTGCTGCCTGGTCGGTCGATCCGTTCAGTGGCGAGGTGCGCGACGGCGTCGTCTGGGGTCGCGGTGCCGTGGACATGAAGAACGCCGTTGCCGTACTCATCGCGCTAGCGAGAGAGTGGGCGCGGACTGGACGTCAGCCACAACGCGACGTGGTGCTCGCCTTCACCGCGGACGAGGAGGACACAGCCGTCTACGGCGCCCGGTGGCTGGTTGACAACCACGCGGACCTGTTCGATGGCTGCACCGAGGCGATCGGAGAATCAGGCGGTTACACGTTTCATGTCAATCCTGGGCTGCGCCTGTATCCGGTCGCATCGGCTGAACGCGGTACCGCCTGGATGAAGCTCACCGCCCGCGGGACGGCGGGCCACGGTTCCAAGACTCGCAAGGACAACGCGGTGGTCCGGCTGGCAGAGGCGATCGCCAGGATCGGCGCCTATCAGTGGCCAGTCCGCCTCACTCCGACCGTGCGCGCCGCAATACATGCGATTGCGGCTGCGTCTGGCACGGCCGATGCCGCCGGTTCGGCGACCGCTGACGCGACGGAACGGCTGCTGGCACAGCTTGGCCCGGCAGCATCCCTGGTCGCGAGCACCGTCAGGAATAGTGCGAACCCAACCATGCTGCAGGCCGGCTACAAGGTCAACGTCATCCCCGGCGAGGCGGTCGCGTATGTGGACGGACGGGTGCTGCCTGGCTTTGAGTCGGAGTTCGTGGCCACCATGGATGAGCTGACCGGCTCCGCCGTGAGCTGGGAGTATGCGCACCGTGAACCGCCAGTGGAGGGCCCGCTCGAAAGCCCCCTGGTTGCCGCAATGACGCGGGCACTGCTTGCGGAGGACCCGACTGCGACCGTCGTGCCGTACTGCATGAGTGGCGGGACCGACGCCAAGCAGTTCGCCAGGCTCGGCATGGACTGCTACGGCTACACCCCGCTGGTGCTCCCGCCGGGCTACGACTACAACGCGATGTTCCACGGTGTTGACGAGCGCGTTCCGGTATCTGGGTTGCATGCCAGCCTGCGCGTCATGGATCGGCTGCTGACGGCTGCACCACGGCAGTGAGCGCCGGTCACAACGGTGAACTTCCGGCGGAATTGTTCCGCCAGCTGACCGCGGTTGTCGGCAAGCCGCACATGCTAATCGGCGACGCGGCGGCTGGCTATGCCGTCGACTGGACCGGCAGGTTTCGCGGCCACACCCCTGCTGTCATCCGGCCGCATAACACCGCCGAGGTGGCCGCGGCCCTGGCCCTATGCAACAAAGCCGGCGTTCCGGTCGTACCGCAAGGCGGTAACACCGGTCTGGTCGGAAGCGGCATCCCGCTCCGGGGCGAAGTCGTGCTCAGCCTTAGCCGGGTGAATCAGCTGGAGCCCGTCGACGTCGACGCCGCACAGGTAACCGCCGGTGCTGGCGTCGCGCTCCAGCAGGTCGCCGATGCACATGCCGATTACGACTTCGGCGTGCACATCGCCAGCAGGGCCAGTGCCACGGTGGGCGGCGCTGTGGCTACTAACGCCGGGGGAGTCCGGGTACTGCGCTACGGGCCAATGCGGAACCAGCTACGCGGAGTGGAGGCCGTACTGGCCGACGGCACCGTGGTGTCGCACCTGTCCGGGCCGGTGAAGGACAACACGGGCTACGACTACGCTTCGCTGCTGGCGGGCTCAGAAGGAACGCTGGCGGTCATAACCAGGGCTCGTCTCCAGCTCGTGACCAGGCCGCGCAACCTGGTTGCCGTCATCGCGGGACTGGAGGGCCTCGCCGAAGTACGGAGTCTGGCCCGGCGCGCAGTGCGGGAAGTGTCCGGCCTGCTGTCCGCAGAATTCTTCACCAGTTACGGCCTGGATCTGCTCACCAAACACGCTGGACTTGCGTCGCCACTGCCAGGCCGGGCGGAGGCCTATCTCTTGCTCGAGGCATCGGGCGCGGATGCGCTCGGCGAGTTTGCCGCGCTCGTCGGCGATCTGCCGGCCGCGGTTGCGCAGACAGATGCGGACAGGGCGAAACTCTGGGCGTATAGGGAGCGGCAGCCGGAGGTGGCCCGCTTCCTGGGCACGCCGATCAAGCTGGATCTGTCCGTCCCGCCCACCCAGTGGCTGACGCTGGCCGAAGCTGCTCCCAGGGTCGTGGCTAACGTCGACCCGGCCGCGCACGTCATCATTTTCGGCCACGTCGCCGATAGCAGCGTGCACGTGAATATCGTCCCTGGCGCCAACGCTGACGGGCGACACGAGGACGCCATCTTCTCCTACGTGGCTAGCCTCGGCGGATCGATTTCAGCCGAGCACGGGATCGGCGCCTTGAAGGCGCCGTGGTTGCGTCTTGTGCGTTCGGAGTCTGAACGCGACTTGTTTGCCAGAATCCGCTCAGCTCTCGACCCGCTCGGCACCCTTAACCCCCACGTCCTGCCTCGCTGACATCAGGCGACGATCTCAGCGAGTGCCATGCCGGCGCCTGAGGCTCTGCGGGTGCTCGGGCCGAGGTCGGCACGTAGCGGATTCAGGGTGGTCGCGATGGGCCGGGGTAAGGAGCACCGCGCGGGCGTTCCCGCTTGTCGTCCGGGGGCAGAGCGGGAGCGTCATTGCGAGCCGGCTGCGGCCAGCGCTATTCCGAGCCGGCTGCGGCCAGCGCTATTCCGAGCCGGCTGCGGCCAGCGCTGCAGCGAGGGGCTCGAGGTCGGCGATGAGCTGGTCGAGCTCGGTCGGGGTCAGGATGTCGTAGGGCGGTGCCGCGAGGTCGTCGGTGAGGGCCTCGATCCGCTCCCTGGTCTCGCGCCCGGTGTCGGTGATCCGGCCGGTGTCGTCGATGAGGCCACGGCCGCGCATCCTGTCGGCAACGGCGGCCAGCGTCGCGGCGGGGAGGTGGTGGATCCGGCCGAACTTCTCCGCAGGCATGCCCTGGGACACCGCATACAGCGCGTGTGACTCGAGCCCGCCGATGCCCTCCGAGACCAGGGCGGCGATGTGACCGTCGCCGCGGTGCTCGCGGAGCAGGTTGGCCGAGTGCCAGAGCCGGGCGACGGGTTCGTCGGGGATAGGGAGCGTTCGCAGGCCCGCGTACATGGCGCGGCCCTCGGTCGGGGCACTCGTGGCCGCCTTGGTGGCCAGGTCGGCGGCCCGGGTGACGCCGGGGGAGTCAGCCAGGTCAGCGAGGATCCGTCTCACGGCCGCGGCGCACCCCCGCTCGCGAGCGGCCAGGACCGCCTCGGGAGTGGCGATGTCCCAGACGTGCGGGATGTGCCGGGCGACCTCGCCGTCGGCGAAGTTGTAGAAGATCGCGTGCACCACCTCGGCCGGGCACCGGCCCAGCGGGGCGGCGCGCCCGGCGAAGTAGGTGTCCCAGTAGTTCCGGTACCCGAGCGCCATGACCTCGGCGGTCGGCTCCGGCGCGGCGTACGGGACCATCGCGATCGGCTCGGTGAGCCCGTAGAGGCGGCGGGCCAGGTTTCTTGAGGGCTTCGTCTCGGTCATCTCGGTCATCTTCCGTGGTCGTGGTCCCGCTGTGCTCGGGGCGCCGTCACCATTTCCATGAACACCGGTGTGAACCGTCCCGGAGTTTCCGGAGGCTTTGATTCGGAGCGATTCAATGAGGCCAAAGGGGGTGACCGGCGGGAGCGTGCTGTGCCGCTGGATGCCCATCCGATGTCGTGGGTGGCGTCAGGGTTTCAAGGCCGTGACGACGACAAGAACGATGGTGACGATAACCAAGCCGAGTGTGGCGGCAACCAGTCCCCGGGTTGCGAACGTCAGTTTGGAGCCAGCGAACTCCGCTGACTGCATAGCCAATACCGCCGCCCAGGGTTCCCGCTTAGACTCGTCGAGGCTCTCCAGGAGCTGCAGGCGCAGGTCCTCACGTGTCTTCTGGGAGAGTTTGGCGACCTCGGCCTGAGCGGCATCTGGCAGGTTGTCTAGGGCTTGGTCTACGGCCTTTCCGACACGGGCTCGTTGTGCCGCGACCATCGCCGCCACCAAGTCCTCGCGTTCCTTTGTTGGCAAGTCGGCCAGTTGGTCGGACAGCCTCCTAATCACGGAACCGGCAATGCCCATCCGCTCAGATTACGCTGTCACCGAGCCGGGCCAGTACAAGAAGATGTAAGCGCGTCAAGGATCATTCGAAGTCAAGGATCAAGGTGGAACCAGGCACGAAAGGTCCGCCAAATCCCCCGGAAGGGTGGGCACGGCAGCGCGATCTGGCGGTGATCGTGGCCTTCACCTTGAGCGACGGTGTGATCATCTTGACCGCATACCGACGATGACATCGCAGATACGGCCCGTGCTGCAGGACGGCGCTGAGGTCATGGACAGCATCTTCGGTGACGGCGCCGAGCGATAGTCACTCACTTAGTCACCCAGCCTGGCCACGCGCCGCCTAGCCGACTGGCTAGACGGCCTCTGAACTGGGCAAATCTGGTGGGCGGTACTGGGATTGAACCAGTGACCTCTTCCGTGTCAGGGAAGCGCT
>DAIOWC010000144.1:0-16372 GCA_036758685.1 Streptosporangiaceae bacterium
CGGATGCCGCCGAAGGTCTCGACGAACTGGACGATCACCGCGGCGATCGTCTCCCTGGTCCGGCGGTAGGCGACCGCGGACTCACGCCGGAACCAGGCCGACAGCCAGGTCAGCGGGATGAACCCGGCCATCACCACGAGCGCGAGCTGCCAGTCGAGCAGCAGCATGCCCCCGCCGACCAGCAGCAGCGAGAGCAGCGACGACACGAGCGCCGCCAGCCCCTCGTCGAACATGTCGGAGATCGAGTCGATGTCCGAGACCTGGCGGGAGATGACCCGGCCCGAGGTGTACTGCTCGTGGAAGGCCACCGGCAGCGCCTGGAAGTGCGCGAACAGCCGTCGGCGCAGCTCGAGCACGACCCGGCCGCCGAGCCTGCCGATGCCGCCGATGTAGGCACGGGTGGCCCACGCCTGGGCGATGACCGCCACCGCGAACGCGACGATGATCAGTGCCATCGGCCCGGCGTTGTGGGACTTCTCCAGCTGCGGGATGCGGTCGATGCCGACGCCGACCAGCCATGGCCCGGCGAGCGCGGCGAGCTGGGCGACCACGATCAGGCCGAAGATCCCCGTGGCCAGCCTGCGGTGCGGGCGAAGCAGGTCGCCGAGCAGGCGCCGGGAACGGCGGCGCAGCAGCGTGCCGAGCTTGCCGCTGATCTCCTCGGCCTGCTCGGCGGCGATGCCGCGCCAGGCCTGGGTGGCTACCTCGGGCGTGCCGGTCTCGGGTGTAGCTGAATCGGGCGTGGTTGTCGCCTGCGTCATCGCCGTGCTCCTGCCAGTCCGGAGGCGCTGCGCCCGTCGTCGTCGCTCCCGCCGGGCTCGTCCGCGCTCATCAGCTCGCGGTAGCGCGGCTCGGTGGCCAGCAGCTCGTGGTGCGTGCCGATGGCTGCGATGACCCCGTCGGCCAGCAGCGCGACCCGGTCGGCCAGCAGCACGGTGGAGGGACGGTGCGCCACCACGAGGGCGGTCGAGCCCGCCATCACATCGGCGAGGGCGGCCGTCACCTTGGCCTCGGTATGCACGTCCAGGGCGGACAGCGGGTCGTCAAGCAGCAGCACCTCGGGCCTGGCCAGGATCGCCCTGGCCAGCGCGACCCGCTGGCGCTGGCCGCCCGACAGGGCCATGCCCTGCTCGCCGATGCGGGTGTCCAGGCCCCAGGGCAGATCCGCCACGAACTCGGCCTGGGCTGCGTCGAGCGCCGCCAGCACGTCGTCCTCGGTCGCGTCACTGACGCCGAAGCTGACGTTCTCGCGGACACTCGCGGAGAACAGCGTCGGGTCCTCGAACGCGCACCCGACCCGGGTCCGCAGCTCCGCGAGCGGCAGGTCCGTGATGTCCTGGCCGTCCAGGGTGATCAGGCCGCTGGTCGCGTCGGCGAGCCTCGGCACCAGGTAGAGCAGCGTGCTCTTGCCCGACCCGGTCGAGCCGACCAGCGCGACGGTCTCGCCGGGAGCCAGGTCGAGGCTGATGCCGCGCAGGACCTCGGACCGGGCGCCGGGGTAGCTGAAGTGCACCTGGTCCAGGACCAGGTGACCGGGGCGGCCTTCGGCCAGCGGGCGGGCGGTGGCGGGCGCCCGGACTTCCGCGGCCTGATGACCCATGGCCGCGGCGATGCTGGGCTGGGGGTCGGCGGGCCGGTACGGGTCGACGATGGCGGGGCTGGTGTCGAAGATCTCGTAGATGCGCTGCGCCGCCGTTGCCGCTTCCTGGCCGGTCGCGATGATGAAGCCCATCGCCTCGATCGGCCAGATGAGCAGCAGCGTCAGCGTGACGAACGCGACCAGCCCGCCGAGGCTGAGCTGATGCCAGCTCACGGCCAGCGCGCCGAGCAGCAGCAGGACGCCGATGGCCGCGTTGGGCGCCAGGTCGAGGCCGGCCCAGAACGTTCCGCGCAGCCTCGCCTTGCCGACCTGGCTGCGGTACACCAGGCGCGACTGGGCCAGGTGCTTGGCTGCGGCCTCGTCCCGGCGGCCGAGCGACTTGAGCACCCGGATGCCGCCCGTGGCCTCCTCGACGTAGGTGGCCAGGTCGCCGGTCTGGTCCTGGTACTGGCGGGACAGCACCCGGTACTTCTTCTCGAACCGCAGGCACAGCACGGTGACCGGGAGGAACATGCAGCCGGTCAGCAGGCCGAGCCACCAGTTCATGTGGATCAGCAGGCCGATGATCAGCAGGAAGGTCCAGGTGCTGGTGATGAAGAACACGACACCGAAGCCGGCGAACCGGCGGATCGTGGACAGGTCGTTCGTGGCCCGCGACAGCAGCTGGCCCGACTGCCAGGAGTCGTGGAAGGCGGGGTCCAGGCGCTGGAGATGGTGATAGAGATCACCACGGATCGTCTTCTCCATGCCGTTGACCGCGCCGGCGAGGGCCCAGCGCCGGTAGAAGTTCAGCCCGGCCTGCAGCGTGCCGAGCGCGATCGCGGCCAGGCCGAGCGGCACCAGCTTGCCCCGGGTGCCGTGCGCGATGGCACCGTCGATCACGGACCGGGTGATGAGCGGGATCATCGTCTCCGCCGACACCGCCACGATCGCAGCGGTGATCATGAGCGTGAGCGTGAGGTAATACGGCCGCATGTACTCGCGCATGCGCCACAAGGCGGCCGCAGGTGTCTGCGGTCGCTCAGGCACGCCCTCGACATCCGGTGTCAGGGCATGCGGCGGCGAACTAGCTGACTTGGGGGGCATTATCCGCAGGTTACCTAGCGACCGCGGGTGCTGTCACCACAATTTCGCTGGCAGGAGACGCGATGGCCGCGCTCGTGATCAGGGTTGTTTGCCGCGGTCGCGGGTCGCGCGATTATGTAGATACGGCGCAGGGTGGCGGAGGAAGGGTATCTCTGGCACTCTGGCCAGACGGCGCGTGCTGGCGCCGGACTATGGGTTGGAGGGGCCCATGGAGTGCGCGCATTACTCGGAGGTGCCTTCGCCGCTGGGCCAGCCTGTCCCGGTTTTAGCCGCCTACTACGACGGTGTCGCCGCGATCTGCCAGCTCGCCGACCAGTTCAGCGCGACCGCATGGAACTTGCCAACGCTGTGCCCGGAATGGCGGGCCGGTGATCTGGCCGGGCACCTGCACTGCGTTGCGGATGACTTCAACGAGTACCTGGACGAGGCTCCGGTCAGCCGCTACGCCCGGCTGATGGCCACCGGCGCGCACCCGGACACGCTCGGGCGCAAGCTGGCCCGGCAGAACGCAGCCGAGCTGGCGGCTCTTGCGGACGCGCCCGCGGACGAGCACATCGCCGCCTTCGCCGAGTCCGCGCGGTCGTACGCCGCGCGCCTGCCCGCGGTCTGGGAGCTGCCGCATCACCAGTACCGGGACACGGTCGTGACGGTGGCCGACATGGCCGGGGCCGCCTGCGCGGAGTGGCACCTGCACGCCTTCGACCTGGCGTGGGCGCTCGGCATCGATTACCGGCCGGCCGATCCGGCGACCGTGCTCGACGGCTGGCGGCGGGGCATGCCGCACCTGCCGCTGATCGTCCGCGGCGGCTGGCGCGGAGGGCTCGGATCGCGCAGCGCCGACCCCTGGCATGCTGTCCTCACGGCCTCGGGACGTTCTGCGGTGGCAGGACGCGTCCGGGTCGGCTCGGGATCGGCCCGGGCACTGCTGTCGCGCCTGCACCTGGCGCGGAGGGGATGACGGGTCAGCATGCAGCTTGACGTGGCGGCCATCCGGGCCGCCTACCCGGCGCTCGCCGATGGCTACGCCTACCTTGACGGGGCGGCCGGCACTCAGGTGCCGTCCGCCGTTATCGAGGCCATCAGCCGGGCGCAGGCAACCGGTCTCGGCAATGCGGGCGGCGCCTTTCCGGCCAGCGCCCGGGCCGACGAGATCACGGCCGCCTGCCGCGCGGCCGTGGCGGCGCTCACCGGAGGCGAGCCGGACGGGGTGATCTTCGGCCCGAGCATGACGGCCCTCACGTACCGCATGGCGGGCGCGCTCGCCAAGACCTGGCGGCCCGGCGACGAGGTGATCGTCTCGCGCCTCGACCACGACGCGAACATCCGGCCGTGGGTGCAGACGGCCGAGCGGGCCGGTGCCGTCGTGCGCTGGGCCGAGGTTGACCCGGCCACCGGCGAGCTGCCCGCCGCGCAGTACAGCGGGCTGATCACGGACCGGACCCGGCTGGTGGCGGTGACCGCGGCCAGCAACATCCTCGGCACGCGGCCGGACGTCGCCGCGATCACGGCGCTCGCGCGGGGCGCGGGCGCACTGAGCTACGTCGACGGGGTGCACGCCACGCCGCACGTTCCGGTGGATGTCCAGGCGCTGGGCGCTGACTTCTACGCCACGAGCGCATATAAGTGGTCCGGGCCGCACATCGGCCTGGTGGTGGCGGCGCCGTCGTTGCTGGAAACCCTCCGCCCCGACAAGCTCGTGCCGTCAAGCGACGCGGTGCCGGACCGGTTCGAGCTGGGAACGCTTCCGTTCGCCAGCCTGGCCGGCGTCACCGCCGCGGTACATCACCTGGCCTCGCTGGTTCCGGGCAGCGGCACGCTACGCGAGCGGGTGCTGGCCTCGATGGCGGCCGTGCAGGAATACGAGCAGGAGCTGTTCGAGGTCCTGCTCTCCGGGCTGGATGGCTTCGGGCACGTCACCACCTATGGCAAGGCCGCCAGCCGGACCGCCACCGCCTACTTCACCGTGGCCGGGCACACACCGGAGCAGGTCGCCTGCCACCTCGCGAGCCGGCAGATCAACGTCTGGAACGGTCACAACTACGCCTGGGAGCTGACCGGCGCGCTCGGCATCAGGGACTCGGGCAGTGCGGTGCGCGCCGGGCTCGTCCACTACAACGACGCGGCCGAGGTTGACCGGCTGCTCGCCGGGGTGGCCGAGCTGGTCTCCTGACCTGCGCAGATCTGGCGGAACGAGCTGTCGCGTCCGGCGGATGACTACCGGCAGAGCGGGTAAACAGGCCAGCATGCAGTGACGCAATGTCGCTGTCTGGTGACGATATGTCACCCTACAGGGGGGAGACAAATGGGTATCCTCGATGACATCGCGACCAAGCTCGGCGGAAATCAGGGCCAGGAGGGCGGCCTCGCCTCGCTGCAGAAGCTGTTCAGCAGCTCCGGCGGCCTGCAGGGGATTACCTCGAAACTCACCAATCACGGCGGTGGCCAGCAGGTCCAGTCCTGGGTCGGGACCGGCCAGAACCAGCCGATGAGCGCCCAGCAGGTCCAGCAGGTCATGGACCCGAATCAGATCCACGACATGGCCCAGCAAGCCGGCATCTCGGATCACGAGGCCAGCGAGCAGGTAGCCAAGGCCATGCCGGAGATGGTCAACCAGGCCACGCCGCAGGGGCAGATCCCATCCCAGGACCCGTTCACCAAGGGCCTCGACTCGCTCAAAAAGATGTTCAAGATGTAGCTACGCAGGATTTGCAGACCGCGGCGGCGGCTCGCCTTTGGGGGAGGGCGCCGCCGCCGCCTTGCCCGGCTACTCGAAGGAATAGCGGTACAGCCGGGAGTCGCGCTGCTGGAAACCAGCGCGCTCATACAGTCGCCCGGCGGCCTCGCGCGATGGCCGTGAGGTGAGGTCGACCGTCCTGGCTCCGGCCTGCCGCGCCAGCCGCAGGGCCTCCTTCGTGAGTTCCTCGCCAGCGCCCTGGCCGCGGAAGGCCGAATCCACCACCACGTCCTCGATCCAGGCCCGCACGCCGGTCGGGGTCCGGAACATCGCGAGCGTGAGCGTGCCCGCGATCGCGCCGTCACACCGCGCCAGCAGGATCGTGATGGCGGGGGAGTCGCTGATCGCGGCGATGTTGGCGGCGTCGAGCGGCGGAGCCGAGCCGGACAGCTGCGGCAGCAGGCGGCCGAACGCCTCGACGACCTCGTCGGTGATGCTGCCAAGCACTTCTACCTGTACAGTCACCGGCGCACATTACCGCGCCGCGCCGCTCCAGTCGCGCCACGGGCCGGCGTGGCTGGTCAGGAAACGCCGAGAGCGTGCAGTGCCGCCGCCGTGCCGGCCGCGGCGACGATGACGACTAGGAACGGGGCCCGCAGCAGCAGCGCGGCCACCGCGGCGCCCATCCCGGACAGTCGTGCGGGGTCGAACTCCAGCGCGTGGCCCGACGTCGCCGTCTGCACGGCGGCGAGGGCCGCGAGCAGCGCCACCGGCACGAGCTCGGCGAACCGCCGCGCCCGCGGATTGGCGAGCACCCGCTGCGGCACCGTGAGCCCGGCGACCTTGAACAGGTAGCAGCCCGCGGACGTAGCCAGGACGGCGATCCAGACGCCCGTCACTGCCGGGCCTCCGCTGACGTGCGGCCGGTGCTGGCCAGCGCCCCGGCCAGAGCCGCGAGCGCGGCCAGGATCACCGGCACGCCAACGGGCAGGACCGCGGTTGTGCCGAGCGCGATCGCCGCGCCGCCGAGCCCGACCAGTCGCTCCGTCCGGCCGGATTTCAGCCGGGGCCAGATCAGGGCCAGGAACGCGGCGGGGCCGACCACATCGAGCCCGAACGCCTGTGGTGACCCGACCCGGCCTGCACCGATGGCCCCCGCCAGGGTGCTGAGGTTCCACATCAGGTAGAGCGTGGCGAACGTGGCCCAGAAGCCCTTCCGGCTCGACTCCGCATCGGGCTGCGCGAGAGCGACCGCAGTGGTCTCGTCGATGACGCCGAGCGCCGCGAGCAGCCGGCGCGGTCCGCGGGGCCGGAGCACGTCAGCCAGCCGCAGGCCGTAGAGCGAGTTCCGGCTGCCGAGCAGGATCGCGCCCGCGGTCCCGGCGAGCAGGCCGCCGCCACTCGCGATGACGCCAGCGAGCGCGAACTGCGAGGCGCCGGTGAAGGCCAGCACGCTCAGCGCGCACGCTTGCCAGGCGCTCAGCCCGGAGCTCACGGCGGCGGCGCCGAAGGCCACCCCGGACACACCGACGGCGAGGCCGAGCCCGACGCCGTCGCGCACCGGGCGCGGGCGCGCCCGGGCGTCGGGCTGCGCTGACGTAACGGTCGACATGGCAGCAGGCTAGGCAGCGGGACGCTACCCGGTCTTGTACGTTCTTGCCGCGCTGGCTAGGAAATGAGCGCGGTGGGCAGGCGCTCGCGCTGGTAGGCGCCGGGCGGGACGCCCACGACGCGCTTGAAGTGCCGGGTCAGGTGGGCCTGGTCGGCGAATCCGGCGATCGCCGCCACCTCGGCCGGGGTGACGCCGTGGTCGAGCAGCGTCCTGGCCTCGCGCACCCGCAGCTGATTGAGGTAGGCGTGCGGCGGCAGCCCGGTCTCGGCGCGGAATGCCCGGAGCACGGCGAACTGGCTCATCCCCGTGAGCGCGGCCAGCTCGGCCAGCGACGGCGGGTCGGCCAGCCGCGCCTGCAGCAGCTCGCAGACCGCGCGGACGCTCGCCGGGGCCCGGCGCGTGGGCCGGACCGCCGTCGCTGCGCCCGCCCTGGCGTGCGCGGTCAGGAGCCCGGCCAGCGCCTCGGTCAGCAGGCTGGAGGAGGCGAGCTGATCGCCGTGCTCGGCCGCCCGGTGCGCGCTGCGCAGCAGCACGGCACTTCGCGGGTCGTCCACGACGGTCTGCGGGAACCGCGGCGTGCCGCGCGGCCAGCCGAGCTGCTCGGCCACGTCGGTAACGACGCTGACCTCCGGGTACAGCACCCGGTACATCCAGCCATCCGGCGTAACGGCCTGGCCGGTGTGGACCACCTCCGGGTCAAGCAGCGCGACGGCGCCGGGGCCCGCCCGCTGCAGGGTGGCGCCGTATTCGAACTCCTCGATGCCGCGCTCGATCAGGCCGAACGTATAGGTCTCATGGGCATGCCGCCCGTACCGATGGGTCACAAACCGGGCGCGCAGGAGGTCGACGCCGGCAACAGATGCGTGCCGCCAGTAGCGGGCAACTTCGGCTGCCATAAGCCCATGCCTACCTGATGGCGGTCCGCTATCAAAGCCGTTAACCGCTCCGGCATGGTCACGGCGCAAAACCGCTGGCGTTTCGGGGTGATAGAAGACAGTCATGGGGAATCGCGCTCTGGTGCTGGGCGGCGGCGGAGTCACCGGCGTGGCCTGGGAGATCGGGCTGATCGCCGGGCTCGCCGAGGTGGGCATCGACCTGGCCGCCGCGGACATCATCATCGGCACGTCGGCCGGGTCGATCGTCGGCGCCGACCTGGCCGCGGGGACGGACCTCGAGGCTCTGTACGCGGGCCAGCTCGCGCCGGCCGACGGCCTGGCGCCCGCCCGGATCGGCCCGGCTAACACCGCCAGGCTCGGCTGGATCCTCATGACGAGCAGAGATCCGGAGCGGGCGCGCGAGCGGATGGGCGCGATGGCACTGTCGGCCAGGACCGAGTCCGAGGCCAGCCGGCGGCAGGTGTTCGAGCGGCGGTTCGGCGGCCGCGACTGGCCGGCCCGGCTGCGCGTCACGGCGGTGGACGCGCACACGGGCGAGTTCGTTGTGTTCGACGGGTCCGGCCCGGCCGCGCTGGTCGACGCGATCGGAGCGAGCTGCGCGGTGCCGGGCGTCTGGCCGCCGGTGACGATTGGCGGCCGTCAGTTCATCGACGGCGGGATGCGCTCGGCGGCCAACGCCGACCTGGCGGCCGGCTATGACCGCGTGGTGATCATCGCGCCGATCGCGCAGGGCGTCGGCTACCTGGTCAGCCCGCCACGGCAGGCAGCCGACCTGACGGCCGCTGGCGCGAGCGTGATCGTAGTCTCGCCCGGCCCGGCGGCGTCCGGTGCTATCGGCCGGAACGTCCTGGATCCGTCGCGCCGCGAGCCCGCGGCCAGGGCGGGCCGGCTGCAGGCGGCGTCGGTCGCCGACCAGATCCGGATGATCTGGGCAGCCGACCCCGTGGTTCCCGAGAACTCGGCCGGCTGAGGCGCGGGCCGGCGGCACTGGCAGCCCGCCGGCCCGCGTCCGCCGGGGCTACTTCGGATAGTCGTAGCCGTCGTAGGGGACCCCGAGGTAAGGGAATTTGCCGGTGGGCCGGCCGACGGGGTTGATGCTCGACCCGGTAAGGCCGTCGCTGACCTTCAGGTCCTTGACGACCTCGTCGGGCTTGTATTTCTTGTCGATGAGCGGGTAGAGCAGCCCGCCGACCGCCTCTAGTTCGATGGTCACGACGTCGTCCGGCACGCGCCGGCCGTTCGGGAAGCCCGCTAGGTCGCCGGCCACGACGCCCAGCGGCTTGAGGTGAGCGAATGGCGTTGGCGGGATCGAGGTGTTGAGCCGGAGCATGTCGGCTTGCACCGCGCCGGTGAAATTGCTGAAGCCCTTAATGAGGCCCTTGGGGACGCCCGTCAGCAGGACCGCCTCGAGGTCGGCGCGGTTCACCGGCGGCGGCCCGACGAGCTTGGCCAGGTGGTTGAACTGGCCGGGATACAGGTAAACGAACAGTCCCGCCAGTTCCGGGTTCGCGTAGTAGGACAGGAACTGCTTGTCGTGCGCGGGCGGCTGGGTGTTCCAGTAGTCCTTCTTGCCGAGCGGGATGATCACCTCGTTGATGAGCGGATTGCCCAGCCGGGAGACCTGCTGCCAGGGGCCGCTGAAGATCGGGTCGTCGCCCGACTCGAAGAGCCGGACCCGCCGGCGGCTCGCCGTCGTCCACACGCCGATGGTCGGATGGCCCTTGATCACCAGGTCATGGACGGGGACTTGCAGCGCGATCGAGTGCACGTTCAGGTCGTTGGTGGCGTTCACCGGGGTGGTGCCGAGCGGCGGGTGGATCTTCTTCGCGAAGCGCTGGTAGGCCTGCAGCGGCCGCAGGTCCCCGAGATCGAAGATGGATCCGAGGTCCACATAGAACGCCTCGGCCCGCTGCCCGGCGAAGACCTTGCACTTCCCGTCGGACAGCGTGTGCACCGCGGGTCGGCCGAGCTTCTGCTCGTAGTTCGGGGTGGAGAGCGGGCCGACGTTGCATGGCGGGCACGCCAGGCCCGAGCCCAGCACGTGCCGCCCGGAGTGATCGGATCTGGTCACGGTGTAGAACTGCTTGCTGTTCCAGTTCGGGTCGCCGAGCGAGCCGATCGGGCCGGTGTTGTACAGGAAGCTGCCCGGCGTCGTCAGGCGCGTCGTGAAGCTGAACTGATAGCTGATGTCCGGCTGCGCGTCGCCATTGTTGTCGATATGGATCTCGTAAAGGACGTCGTCCCCAAATTCGTAAAAGTTCGGCCCGCCCGCTGGTTCCTGCAGCGGGATGTAATTTGCGATGAGGGTGACATACCCGGATCGGTCCGGGCTCATGAACGCATACAAGTCGGTGCTGTCGGCCACCGGGTCCTTGGCTATTTCCCGTGCTTCACGATGCGATGACATCTGCGACTCCTGCGATGGGTTCGGGGCGGGGTGGTGATACGGGTCAGCGGCTCGCGCGGATCAGCCGGGCGGCGAGGTCGCGGTCGTGCAGGCGGACCTGGCGGGTGCCGTGGAACACGTCGATCTCGCCGGAGCTGGCGTCCCGCAGGTGCGCGACGATCGCCTCGCCGTCGTGGTCCGGCGCTGCGTCCGCGACCGCTGTCGCGTCGCTGGCCTGGTCGGATGCGCGACTGCGGGACGCCGCGAGCGCCGGGCTAGCGCCAGCGGCAACGGCCGCCGCGGCCATCCCGGCGCCGGCCGCGCCGCGTAGCATGGCCCGGCGTGACGGCTGCGGCCCCTCGCTGCCGGGACCTGGCGTGCGTCCTGCCCCCGCCCCGTTGTCAGTGGTCATGAATCTTCCTTTCTCCGGATCGGCAATCACCGCCATGCGTGCACGTCCATCATTCGGGCTCGCCGATAAGGCGGATTGCTCCGCCGCACAAGGAATTCTTCAAGAAATGGTAACTGGATTTGGCCGACCGCTGGCGGAGTCGGCGACTTGGCTAAATTGCGGGCGATTTCTCCCGCGCCGGATTGGCTAGCGCAGCGAGAGCGCGGCGAGCGCCGCGTTGACGATCGAGCCTGCGTCCAGATCGTGGGCCCGGTACAGGTCGGCCACCGAGCCCGACTGGCCGAAGCTGTCGACGCCGAGGCTGACGGCGGGCACGCCGAGCGCCGAGCCGAGCCAGCTCAACGCGTGAGAGGCGGCGTCGTGCACGGTCACGACCGGCGCGCGGTCGGGGAACGCGCTGCGCAGCGCGCCGGCTATCGACGGCGCCGTCGCCGTCCGCACACCCTGGCGCAGTGTCCGCTGCCAGGCGGCGTACAGGCGGTCGGGCGAGGTGACGTCCACCACCGTCGCGGCGATGCCCTCCTCCGCGAGTTCGCTGGCGGCGGCCAGGACCTCGGGCATGACCGCGCCGCAGCCGACCAGGTAGACCGGCGGGGCGCCGTTCTCGGCACCGCCGGCCGGATCCACCAGGCGGTAGGCGCCCGCCAGCACCTGACGGCGCAGGATCGCGTCGCCCAGCCGGTCCCGCGCGGCCTGGAACGGCTGCTGGTCGATGCCGCGGGTAGTCAGCCGGAAGTAGAACGAGCCGGTCTCGGCCGACTCCGCGCCCGGCCGCCCGCCCGCGGCCAGTGACTGCAGCGCGCCGCACATCAGCCAGTCGAGCGCGACCGCGTAGGCGGGCTCGATGAACGTGACGTTGGGCAGCTCAAGGCCGACCGAGGCGGTAATCGTGGACTGATGCGCGCCGCCCTCGGGCGCGAGCGACACCCCGGACGGCGTGCCGGCGACGATGAACCGGGCGCCCGAGTAGACCGAGTAGATGAACGCGTCCAGGCCGCGCAGGACGAAGGGGTCGTAGACCGTGCCGACGGGCAGCAGCAGCTGGTCGGAGAGGTCGAAGGCGAGGCCGAGCTGACCCAGCAGCAGGAACAGGTTCATCTCGCTGATGCCGAGCTCGATGTGCTGCCCTTCGGGTCCCTCGGCCCACTTCAGCACCGGGTCCTCGCTCCAGGCCCGCCGCGGCACCGGGCTGAAGACCCCGGTCCGGTTGATGAACCCGGCCAGGTTGGTCGAGGTCGCCACGTCCGGCGCGGTCGTGACCAGGTACGGCGCCACGGCGTCCATGCGGGAGAGGTCGACCAGGATCCGGCCGAACGCCTCCTGCGTGGAGATCGGCCGGGCCGCGCGCAGCCCGGTGGAATCGGGAACCGAGATCGCCGTAGTGCCACCAGCCGGCTGCGGACGGGCGAGGTGCTCGCGGCGGGCGGCAGCCCACTGCCCGGCCGGCGTCATCGGGTCGAGGCGGTCCCATTCGCTGGCCCCGGTCAGCCCGAGCCGGTCCCGGAGCTGGCTAATCTGCGTGGTCGTCAGCAGGGCCGAGTGGTTGCGCGGGTTGCCCGCGATCGGCAGGCCCCAGCCTTTGATCGTGTAGGCGAACAGGACGCTCGGCCGGTCCTTCTCCGCGTCGCAGGCCGCGAAGGCGTCGAGCAGCGACTCGAAGTCGTGGCCGGCCAGGTCGGTAACCAGGCTGGCGAGCTCCCCGTCGGGGATCCCGGCACAGAACTCGGCGACCGCTGGCGGCGCTCCGTCCAGGAACCGCTCGCGCACCGCCGCCGGGTCAAGGCCGAAGAGCGACTGGTAATGCTCGTTCGTCATCGCGTCGATCCAGGTCCGCAGGCACTCGCCGCCGGGCCGGGCGAAGGCCTCCTGCAGCTTGCGGCCGTACTTGGCGTGGACCACGTGCCAGCCGGCGCCGCTGAACTGCTGCTCCCACTGCGCGATGCGCACGCCGGGCACGACCCGGTCCAGCGACTGGCGGTTCACGTCAACGATCCACAGCACGTTGCCCAGGCCGTCGGTGGCCGGATCGGCGACTGCCTCCCAGATGTTGCCCTCGTCGAGCTCGGCATCGCCGATCAGCGCGATGAACCGGCTGTGCGGGCGGGCACCGAAATGAGCGTCGACGTACCGCCGCACCGCCGCGGCGAACAGCGGCGCCGCGGCCCCGAGGCCCACCGAGCCGGTCGAGAAGTCGACGGGATCCGGGTCCTTGGTCCGGCTCGGGTAGGACTGCAGCCCGCCGAAGGCGCGCAGCGTGGTCAGGTAGGACCGGTCCAGGTTGCCGAGCAGGTACTGGATGGCGTGGAAGACGGGAGAGGCGTGCGGCTTCACGCTGACCCGGTCCGCGTTGTCGAGGTGGGCGAAGTACAGCGCCGTCATCACCGATACGAGGCTGGCGCTTGAGGCCTGGTGGCCGCCGACCTTCACGCCGTCGCCGGTGTCACGCTCGTGGTTGGCGGCGTCGACGATCCTGGTCGCCAGCCACAGCACCCGCTGCTGGATCTCCTCAAGGATGACCGGATCCGCTCCGCTCGCGGGCGGGCTGGTGCTGGTGTCCATGCGGCTGCTCCTGCCTCCCTGACGCTGCTGACCTCGCTGTCTGCCCGCGCCGACGAGCACACGGTAGCCGACCGCCGGGCCTCCGTCGGCCCCGTGGCGCATGCGGCTAGCCGGTCGGCCTCGGCGAGCTGGACGGCGACCCGCTGGGGGAGGGGCTCGAGGTCGACGGCCGGTCACTGGGCGTCGGTGAGTGGTCCGGGCTCGGTCCTGGCCGGCCAGAGGAGACCATCGGGGACGAGCTGGGGACCGGAGCCGGCGGTGACTGGATCGGTCCGTGCCTGCTGGGTACCGGACTAGGCACGGGGCTGCCGGTCCTCGCGGGCCCCGGCGCCGCCGGCGTTGGCCTGGTGGCGGGGAGCGGCGAGCCGGGCCTGGTCGCCGCGGTACCCGCGAGGATCCCGCCGGTCGCTATCGCCACGACCGCGATCACGGCGGCCAGCTCACCGGCGATCCGGACCCGGCGCCGGCGGTCGCCGCGCCGCATCACCTCGGTGACCGGCAGCGGATAGGCATCCCGGGCGACCTGCTCGGCCAGCTCCTCAAGATCGCTGCGAAGTTCAGGCATCCGGCACCCCCCGTCCCGTCCGCTTGCCGGCGGCCGCTTCGACGGTGTCCTGCAAGTACGGTGCGAGCGCGGCCCGGCCGCGGGCGAGCCTGGCCTTGACCGTCCCGGCCGACACCCCCGTCTCCGCGGCGATCTGCGCGACCGACAGGTCGCACAGGTGGTACAGAACCAGAGCCCGGCGCTGCTCGGCGGGGACCTTGCGCAGCGCTTCGACGAGTGCCACCCGATCGGGGCCTGGCCCGTCCGCCGGCTGTGGCGCCGGCTGCGATCGCAGCAGCCGCTCGCCGGCGCGCGTGCGCTGCCACCGGGAGACGGCGATGCGCCAGGCCGTTGCGCGGACCCAGGCGTCCGGCGAGCTCGCCGAGTCGAGCTTCCCGCGATGCGACCATGCGCGCACGAACGCCTCCTGCACGGCATCCTGCGCTTCGGCGGCATCGCCGGTCATGGCGTAGAGCTGGCCAACGAGCCGCCGGAACGATGCCGCGTAGAAGTCGGTGAACTCCTCGGGCGTCACGACGACTCCAGCCGCTGGTCGGGCGGCACATCGGCCGCCGGCATCGGCCTCACCGTATGCGACAGGCCGGACGATGCGGGCGATTTTCCGCCGCTCGATGCAACCGGTCGGGCGCCCCGGCGGTAACTACGGCAGCATCTGCCGACCCGACTCTGGAGGCCCGACATGTTCATGACGCACTGGCGCTCGTGGTGGATCGCCGTTCCGGCGGCAGCTCTCGCCGTCGGTGGCGGGACCGTACTGGCGCTGTCCGCGTCCGCGTCGCACGCCGGAGGACACCCGGCAGGATCTGGATCCACGCGCGCGCAGGCGGTGTCGCGGTCGAGCACGCACTCGCCACGGCCCGCGCCCGCGCCGGTGCCGTCAAAGTCGGCGGTTCCCGCGCCGGTGCCGTCGCGGTCGGGGGCGCCCGCGCCGGTGCCCTCCTCGTCGCCGACATCCGGTGCGCCCGCGCCGGTGCCGTCAAAGTCGGCGGTTCCCGCGCCGGTGCCGTCGCGGTCGGGGGCGCCCGCGCCGGTGCCCTCCTCGTCGCCGACATCCGGTGCGCCCGCGCCAGTGCCGTCGCGGTCGGCGGCGCCCGCGCCGAGCCCGGTCCCGTCGCAGTCGCCGACGCCCGGGCCGACTCCGACGCCGTCGCACCGGGGATAGGCGGTCCGGACCGGCCGACTGCCCCCTTGACGGTGACTTCAGACCGGACTACCGTCTCGTGCGAATCAAATAGGAAACTTTCCTATTTGATTCGCCCAGCGGAGAACCGGCTGCGCGGCGCCCGCGGTCGGCCGATGTCCTGACTCGCTCTACCAAGGGATCCGCGCATGAGACGACACACCCCCGCCCTGGTGGCATTGGCCACCGCAACTGCCGCTGTTCTCGCCGTCGGGTTTGCGGCAACCGGCGCCCTGGCCTCGACTGGCGATGGCGGCGCCAGCTCCAGGCCGCTGCCGTACCGGGTCTTCGCGCCCTACTACGAGACCTACGACACCAGCGGCGACATGGCTGCCCTGTCGCAGGCATCCGGCGCCAGGTACCTGTCGCTGGCGTTCCTGCAGACCGCGCAGGCTGGCTCCTGCACCGCGTACTGGAACGGCGACACGAGTCAGCCGATCTCATCGGCGACCTTCGGCAGCGACATTGCCGCCATCCAGGCCCACGGCGGCAACGTCATCCCGTCCTTCGGCGGCTACACCGCCGACACCACGGGTACCGAGCTGGCCGACAGCTGCACCAGTGTCGACGCGATCGCCCAGGTCTTCGAGAGCCTCATCACCACCTACGGCGTGCCCCGCATCGACCTGGACGTTGAAGGCGACTCGATCAGCAACACCGCGGGCATCAACCGGCGCAACGAGGCGATCGCCGAGACCGAGGCCTGGGCCGCGGCGCACCATCGCCGGATCCAGTTCTCCTACACGCTGCCGACGTTCCCGACGGGCCTGACCTCGGCCGGCCTCGCTGTGCTCCAGAACGCCGTCGCGGACGGAGCGACAATCAGCACCGTGAACCTGCTGACGTTCGACTACTACATCGGCACGCAGCAGGACATGGTGGCCGACACCGAGAGCGCGGCCGCGGGCCTGTACAGCCAGCTGCAGTCGCTGTACCCGGACGCGTCATCGAGCCAGCTCTGGCACATGATCGGCATCACCGAGATGCCGGGCATCGATGACTTCGGGCCGGACGAGACGTTCTCCACGGCGGACGCGCACACGATCCTGCACTGGGCCGACCAGCAGGGCGTCGGCCTGATCTCGTTCTGGGCGCTGCAGCGCGACAACGGCGGCTGCCCTGGCACCAAGGGCGCCGGGACCTGCTCGGGCGTCGCGCAGCCGGACTGGTACTTCAGCCACGTGTTCGAGCACTTCACCAGATAGACAGCAAGGCGGTCGGCGGGCCGGCCAGACTCCTGGCCGGCCCGCCGCACGGGGCTCAGTCCTTGCCGGGCTGACCGGGATGAATGCCGAGCTCCCGGCTCATCCGGTCAAATACCGAGTCGGCGCGCTCCCGCAGTTCCTCGAACCGGTCCCTGAATTCGTCCAGCCGCTCCAGGAACCGCTCCGGGCCGCTGGTC
>DAIOWC010000145.1:0-11296 GCA_036758685.1 Streptosporangiaceae bacterium
GCCGCAGCCCGCACCGGTGCCGGTGTCGTGACGGCCGTGGTCATGATGGCGATCGCCACCTGGCTGGCCACGCCGCTGATCTCGACTACCGCCGTCGCGATGCTCGCCGGGCCCACGGTCAGCAGCGCCCAGCCGTCGCCGCTGACCTTGCGGCACGACATCGGCTCGGCGATCGTGAGCCCGGCCATCTCCAGGCACGCGCTGGCGGCACGGAGCCGGGCCGCGAGTTCCCCGGGCGACTCGGCCAGCTGAGCGCGCAGCTGGGTGTACGCGGCGGCCATGCCTGGCGGTGGCAGCGGCTGCCGGTGGCCGGACTCGACCAGGTGCCAGCCGCAGGCCACCGGGACCGGCGCGGAGACCGCCAGGCTGAATCCGGCCAGCGGGCCGGTGCCGACCGCCTCGGCGGTGTGGCTGGCGGCCGGGCCGGCTGGCGAGGGCGCCTTCGCCCGGCTTGCCGATCGCTGCGGCCGGGAGCCCTGCGGCGGCCGGGAGCCCCGGGGTTCAGAACTCCGGGCGGCAGAGCCCTGCGGCACGGGGCCCTGCGGCACGGGGCCCTGCGGCACCGGGCCCTGCGGCACGGGGCCCTGCGGCCCGGAGCCCTGCGGCCCGGACTCCTGCGGCTGGCCGCAGCTGACGGTCGCCCGCAGCGCCGGGTCAAGCCCGAGGTCGCAGCAGCTGCGCTCGAGATAGACCGACAGCAGGGACGGCGGCCAGGCGGCGTTGCGCGGCAGCGGCCCGGCGTCACGGACCTGCACACCGCGCCACGCGAACAGCAGCTCCCCGGCCGAGTCGACCGCCTCGATGTCCCAGCGCTCGTCCGCCAGCTGATCCGCCCTGGCCTGAACGGGCACGAGGTGGTCGGCGGGCGCGCGTTCCGCGGCGGGGACGCCGGCCTGGGCCGGCACGCTCGCCTGGATGCCCGGACGGGCCTGGGCGGGCACGCTCAGCGCGGGCGCGCCTCCGGCCGACGTCGCGACCGCCCGGATCTCGACGGCGCCCTCGGCCGCGCGGCCGGACGACCACACGGAGGCGCTGCCAGCCGGCCACAGCCGCCGGTGCGGCACACACGCCTGCAGGACGTGCAGGCTGACATCGGCCACGCCGGGACTCCCGAGCAGGAAGCCGCTGCCGGCCAGCGGGCTGCCGGCATCAAACCAGGGCTGGTCGTCGGAACCGCGCGCCAGCGCCCGGCACGAGCGCGCGGTCACCTCGGGCAGCAGCGCCACCCGCCGGAACCGCCCGGCCTGGAACGCGATCGGCCCGTAGAACTCGGTCCCGTCCACGAGCCCGGACGGCCCGGCCGACAGTGCTAGGGGCAGCGCTCCGGCCGCCGGCAGCGCCGCCGACAGCACTGCCGCCGGCCTGGCGTCCTCAGCGGTCGCGCAGGAGAACTCGGCGCGCGCGTGATCGACCGCGAACGAGCTGTCCGCGCAGCGCAGCGCCGCCCTGATCACGGTGCCCTCGCGCTGGGCGCAGATGCGCAGTTCCGCGGTGCCCTGAGCGGGCACGACGACCGGCGACTCAAGCCGCACGTTGCTAGCCAGGCGGACCGGCCGGCCGGCGAGCACCGAGGCCGCCTCGGCGAGGGCTTCCACCGCGAGCACCCCCGGCAGCACGGCCAGGCCGTCCACCCGGTAGTCGGCCAGATATGGGTCGGTCTCGACGGACAGCCGCGGCGCGCACACAAGCTCGACGCCCGGGTAGTTGACCCTGACCTCGCGCAGGAACCGCCCGCCGTCCGGCAGTCCGGCCGCGGCGAGCTGCGCCGGGCTGAGACCCGCGGACGACGTCGCGGCGGGGCCGCTGACCCGGCCGTGGATCGCGATCCGGCCCGGCCGGTCCGGCGTCGTCATGGCCTTGAGCAGCAGCCGGGATGCGGTGCTGACGTCGATCGGGGAGGTTCCCGCCGCGGCCAGGTCGTCGGCCAGATCCTGGCGCTCGCCGAGTCCGGCATCCGACCACGCCGGGACGTCGATGTGCAGGCTGGCGCAGCCGCGGACGGCGCCGGCGAGCTGCGCCGCCCGGCCCGCGAGCGCCCCGCCGCTCAGCGCGAGCTGGCTCGCCCCCGCCAGGCCGTACCGCCCGGCCACCGAGCCGAACGTGATGATCATCCTTAGCTGCCCCGGCCGGATCGCCCCGACGATGTGCTCGAGCGTGGCCGTCTCACTCGCTACGTGACCGCTTATTTCGATATCGGATACTTCGATAAAGGGAACGTGGCTGCCGCCGGGGCCAGCCGAGTGCCCGATGGCCGTCACGCGTCCTAGCCGGTCCTCGATCCTGGCTATGGCCGCGGCCAGGCTCGACTGGCTGGTGAGGTCGATGACTTCGTAACCGACCCTGGCACCCGCGGATCGCAGCTTTTCCAGGCCGGCCACCAGCTCGCTGTCATCCTCGCCGGACGGACGGCCGATGACCGCGACCGGCGTTCCGCAGCACGCGAGTACCTGCGCCAGCGCCAGGCCGGCGCCCCGGGCGTCGCGGCTGACGACCACGACGTCGTCGGGGCCAAGCGGGAACGGCCCGCCGCGACGCGACTCGAGCGGCGCCATGACCGGCTCGGCGGCCGTGCCGCCGGCGGCGAGCGCCAGCTCGCGGAACTGCCCCGGCTCAGCGCTCGCGAACTTCCGCGCGAGCGCTACGCCCTCGTCGCTGTCGGGAACACGCAGGATCGTGACGCCCATGGCCGGATGCTCGGCCTGCAGGCTGGCGAAGAAGCCGGTGAAACCCTGGCTCCAGGTCACCACGACCAGCCGTCCGGTCTCGATGCCGTCGCGCGCAGCCTGCAGCGCCGCGGCCCGCGAGTCGTCGTCGGCCGGGTCGCCGATCACCGCCAGCGCCTGGCCGGCCGTGGCCTCGGACTTGAACGCCCCGGTCACCGCCGCGAGCCTGGAACTGCTCCCGGCCATGTGCAGCCGCCAGCCAGCCGCGGGCTCCGGCGCGTCCGGTACCGGGACCGGCCGCAGCTCCTCGGCGAAGCAGCGAGCCCAGGGCGCCAGGCCGGGGATCGGACTGGCCTGCGCCACCGGGGCCGCCGAGGGCGTTGCGGGCGGACGGCGCTCGAACTCGTCGCGGACCTCCGCCAGGCCGCGCGGTCGTTCCGCCTGGCTGACATCGGCCGGCTGCTTCTGCTCGGCCGGCGCGCCCTGCGGCCTGGTCTCACAGGGGCCGGCGATGAACGTGCGTTCCCGCCAGATGTCGATGGGCCGGGCCGGCCAGCCGCCGAAGAATGCCTGCGGCTGACCCAGCGCACCGGCGGCGAACAGCGCGGCGGCAGCGTGTGCTGACCCGGCCGGGTCCTCGGGCCCCGACTCGAGGCTGACCGCCGGGACGCGCGTGGCGGTGGCCGCCGCCGTCGTCATCTCGGTGCCGGGCCCGGTTTCCAGCAGCAGGCTGGCCCCGAGGGCGCCCCCCTTGATCGCGTCGATCATGTGGTCGGTGCCTGCGAACCCGCTGCAGATGAGGTCGATCGCGTCATCCACCGAGGCGATCTCGGTGCCGGTCAGTGTCGACAGGAGGCGGCGCCGGGGCGGCCCGAACCTGAACTTCTGCGCGATTGCGGCGCGCAGCGCAGCGGCACCAACCCTGCTGGCCGCCGGGGGTGAGCCGGCGGCGGTCCCGTCGGCCGAGGTTTGCGGTGGGGGAGCCGCCTGGTTCAGGAACTGCGCGCGCAGCTGCGCGATATCGACGACGTCGCCCTGTCCGAGCACGCCGGCCCAGGCCAGGCCGGCCAGCGCGCCGACACCATGCCCGACCGCCGCGCTGGCGCTGACGTCCAGCGATTCGAGCCACTGCAGCGTGCCGAGGCAGTGGCCGACCGATCCGGTCACCGGATCGCTGCCGTCGGCGCCGGCCTCGCCCGATAGCAGCAGCGTGACGCGGCCGTCGCCGTCGTCAGCGGCGAAGATGCCGGGCTGGACGGCCAGCAGGCCCTCGGTGAGGTGGGGGAGCAGCGCGGCGGCCTCGGCGGCCCGCGCGGCGAGCTGCTCCTGCCCGGCGGCTACCAGCGCCACCCTGGCCTTCCCCTGGCTGCCTTCCTCCCGGCCGAGCCCGCAGGCCAGGTCCTGCAGTTCGGCGTCCGTCAGCCAGCCCGCGATGGCAGCCAGCCGGTTGAGCACCGCGGCCAGAGCGAACCGGTTCGGCGCGGTCAGCAGGTACGGCAGCGGCTGCGACGGCGGCGCCATGAGCCTCGGCGTCACCCCGTCTCCGTCCAGCGACCGGGCCGGGACCACGCGAGACCGGGCCCAGCGGTCGTGCCGGGTGCGGGCCGGCGGCTCGGCCCGCAGCACCAGATGCACGTTGGCCCCGCCAGAGTTCAGCGTGCTGACGGCGGCCAGCCGTACTCCCTCGGGCCAGTCGGCGGCCGTGGCGGGCAGCGTCAGGCGGGCATCACCTTCGGTGATCATCGGGTGGGGCCGGCGAACGCCGGTGGTGGGCGGGAGCACGCCCGTGCTCATTGCGAGCACGGTCTTGATGAGCCCCGCCGCCCCGGCGGCAGCCTGCGCGTGCCCGATATTGGCCTTGACCGAGCCGAGGACCGCGGTCTGCCGGGCACCGCGTCTCAGTACCCCGAGCGCCGCTAGCTCGGCGTCGTCGTCGTCCCTGGTGCTAGCCCCGTTCCCTTCAAGAAGCTGAATGTCGCCGGGTTCGGTGCCGGCGCGGTCGTAAGCCCGCTGCATGGCCAGCAGCTGGCTGCTCGACTTCGGCTCGTCGCCCGGCGCCCCGCCCGCCGAGGTGCCCCAGCCGGCGATCTCGGCATAGACCGGCAGGCCCGCGCTGCGGGCGTCGGCGGTGCGCATGAGGACGACGACCCCGCAGCCCTCGGCCGGGAGGCAGCCGGTCGGGTTCTCGTCGTAGATCCAGACTTCGCCGTCGGTGAGCACGCCGGCCTTGGCCAGGCCGATCAGCCGCAGGGGGTCGATGCTGATCTCGACCCCGCCGGCAACAACCGCGTCGAGCTCCCCTGAGGCCAGGGCGGTGCAGGCTGAGGCGACGGCCTGCAGGGACGAGGAGCAGGCGCTGTCGACGGCCTGGCTGCCACCGCGGAAGCCGAAGTAGCCGCTGATCGCGGCGGCGATCGCGCCGGGGCTCGCTCCGGCCAGGGAGCGTGGTCCCATCGGCGGAAAGGGCGTCAGGTAGCGGCGTTCGGCGCTGGCCAGCACGGCGCTCGCCTGCGTCTCCGGCACGTGGGTGGTCAGGGCGTCGGTCAGTACCTGCCGCACGTAGGGCCAGCGGACGCGCAGGGCGTTAGCGCGGGATACGTCGCCGCCAAGGGTGCTGCCGATGATGACGCCGGTGCGGTCGCGATTCAGGCCCGTTCCTCCGGTCAGCCCGGCTCCGGCCAGCGCCCGGGCGGCGGTCTCGAGGGCCAGCCAGAGCGCCGGGTCGGCGGCGACAAAGGCGACCTGGTCGATGCCGAAGGCCGCGCGGTCGAACTCCCAGCCCTCGATCAGCGCTGCCCTGGTGCTGTAGGTGGCATCCGCGGTAGCCGGATTGCGCCGGTAATAGTCGGCCACGTCGAGGCGGACGCGCGGGATGCGCCGGAACGAGCGCCGGCCCGTCAGCACCACGTCGAGAAGCTCGGGAGCGTCGGCTGCGTCCGGGAACCGGCAGGCGAGCCCGACGACTGCCAGGGAAGGGGCCGAACGCGGCGCGGCTGGCTCAGTCACGGTCAAATCCCCCGGCATCTCGCCGCATTTGCGCGCCGACTGGTCTGGAATTGCGCGCAGCAGCCGAGCCGTGCGTATTATCTAATTCCGCGCGCGAGCGATTTTTCATTATTCCCCCGGAATACAGCCTGTCCCCTAGGCCACCCCAGCCTGACGCCTGCTAGTCCGAGGATGCCGGATGAGCTGCACAAGTCCGCCTTGACTGGTACTGCCCGCCGGCGCTCCCTGCCCCGCCGTCACTGGGTGTCAGCACATTATTTGACGCGCCCGCGACGTGGTCAAGGCGGAATTGATGACGCGTAGCTTTTCATATCTGATGGCATTTCTGGAACGCCGAAGGTTGTAGTTGGGAATATGGAGAATCGTCGGACAGTTCCGTCAGTCACGACGAGATCAGCCGGCCCACCTCGGCTTGAGGTGAAGTGCGCTACCCTTGGGGCATGCATTTCGCCCGGCTGCTCCTTACCTAGCCGCGCCGACCAATCTGTCGTAGGCGCGGCTGCCCCTCGTGAGCGAGGGGCTCTTCTGTTTCCCGCACTGCAGGAAGCACCGCCGGGCAGGGGCCGCTCTGAGACCTCTACGAACTCACGAGGAAGTCATGACAGCCGCCGAGACCGCGGACCGCTACGATCCGCGCGCGATTCAGCAGAAGTGGCAGCAGCGCTGGGCCGCGATGGACATATTCCGCGCCAGCGACGACCCGGCCGACCCGCGCCCGCGCCGGTACGTGCTGAGCATGTTCCCCTACCCGTCGGGCGATCTGCACATGGGGCACGCCGAGGCCTATGCCGTCGCCGACGCCATCGCCAGGTATTTCGTGCAGCGCGGCGACAACGTGCTGAACCCCATCGGCTGGGACGCGTTCGGGCTGCCGGCCGAGAATGCCGCGATCCGCAACAACACCCATCCGGCTGAGTGGACCTATAAGAACATCGAGACGCAGGCGGCCTCGTTCCGTCAGTACGGGGTGTCGTTCGACTGGTCGCGCCGGCTGCACACCTGCGATCCGGAGTACTACCGCTGGACGCAGTGGCTGTTCCTGAGGTTCTACGAGCGCGGGCTGGCCTACCGCGCCGGCGGATACGTCAACTGGTGCCCGGTCGACCAGACCGTGCTGGCCAACGAGCAGGTCATCGCCGGCAAGTGCGAGCGCTGCGGGTCCGAGGTTGTCCGCCGGACCCTGACCCAGTGGTACTTCAAGATCACCGAGTACGCCGAGCGGCTGCTGGACGATATGGCGCCGCTGGAAGGCAAGTGGCCCGAGCGCGTGCTGACCATGCAGCGCAACTGGATCGGGCGCAGCGAGGGCGCCGAGGTCAGGTTCGCCATCGAGGGCCGGGACGAGCCGGTCACGGTGTTCACCACCCGGCCGGACACGCTGTACGGGGCGACGTTCTTCGTGGTCGCGGCGGACTCGGCGCTGGCGACCGAGCTGTGCGCGCCCGAGCACGCCGGCGAGCTGGAGAGCTACCTGGCCGACGTGCGCAAGCTGACCGACATCGAGCGGCAGTCCGCCGACCGCGAGAAGACCGGCGTGTTCCTGGGCCGGTATGCGATCAACCCGGTCAACGGCGAGCGCATCCCGATCTGGGCGGCTGACTACGTGCTGCCTGACTACGGCACCGGCGCCATCATGGCCGTGCCCGCGCACGATCAGCGCGACCTGGACTTCGCCCGTAAGTTCGGGCTGCCGGTGCAGGTGGTGCTGGACACCGGCCTGCCCGATCCGCTGCAGACCGGGGAGGCAACGCCAGGCCAGGGCACGCTGATCAACTCCGGCCCCCTGGACGGGCTGACCAAGCAGGCGGCGATCGCGAAGATCATCGAGATCCTGGCGGCGCAGGACCTGGGCCGGGGCGCCGTGAACTACCGGCTGCGGGACTGGCTGGTGTCGAGGCAGCGGTTCTGGGGCGCGCCGATCCCGATCGTCTACTGCGAAGGGTGCGGCGAGGTCGCGGTGCCCGACGACCAGCTGCCGGTGCTGCTGCCTGACCTGCGCGGCCAGGACCTGGCGCCGAAGGGCGCCTCGCCGCTGGCCTCGGTGCCCGACTGGGTGAACACCGAGTGCCCGAAGTGCGGCGGGCCGGCCAAGCGGGATACGGACACGATGGACACATTCGTGGACTCGTCCTGGTACTTCCTCCGGTACTGCTCGCCCGGATTCGAGTACGGGCCGTTCGAGGTGGAGTCCGTCCGCCGCTGGTCCCCGGTGGACATGTACATCGGCGGCGTCGAGCACGCGATCCTGCACCTGCTGTACTCGCGGTTCTTCGTCAAGGTCCTGCACGACATGCGCATGCTGGACTTCATCGAGCCGTTCACCGCCCTGGTCAACCAGGGCCAGGTCATCAACCAGGGCAAGGCGATGTCCAAGTCACTGGGCAACGGGGTCGACCTGGGCGAGCAGCTGGCGACGCACGGCGTTGACGCGATCCGGCTGACGATGATCTTCGCGAGCCCGCCCGAGGACGACATCGACTGGGCCGACATGCGGCCCGAGGCGCTGGTGAAGTTCCTGAGCCGGGTGGTCCGGGTTGCCGCCGACGTGGCTGCCGGCGGAACCGCTCCCGGCTCCTCGGCGGCCGGAGGCGACGTCGAGCTGCGGAAGGTCACCCACCGGACCGTGGACGAGGTCACCAGCCTGGTCGGGGGGACGCGCCTGAACGTCGCTGTCGCCCGGCTGATGGAGCTGGTCAGCGCCGCTCGCCGGGCGATCGACTCGGGTCCGGGCGCAGCCGACCCGGCCGTGCGGGAGGCGGCGGAGCGGCTGACGATCATGCTGTCGCTGTTCGCGCCGTACACGGCCGAGGAGTGCTGGGAGATGCTGGGCTATGAGCCCTCGGTCGCCAGGGCCGGCTGGCCAGCCGCGGACCCGGAACTGCTGGTCCAGGCCACGGCGACGTGCGTGGTGCAGGTTGACGGCAAGGTCAGGGACCGGCTGGAGGTGCCCGCCGGGATCGGCGAGGACGAGCTGCGAGGGCTGGCTCTGGCCACCCCCGGCGTCGAGCGGGCGCTGGCAGGCCGCGGGGTCACCGCGGTCATCGTCCGGCCGCCGAAGCTCGTGAACGTCGTCACGAGATAGGCCCCGCGCCAGCACCCGTTCCCGGAATGGAACGGGCGGGCAGTGTAAGCGCCGATGATTGCCGCGCCCCGATCGGGGAGGCCAACGCCGGCGCCCGAAGGCCGCAGTTAGCCTGGTAGCTGGGATGTTTCCGCGGGCAGCAGGGAGGCCCAGATGCGGCGCAGGTACTGGTACTGGTGGGCATTTGGGATCGCAGCCTGCTGCCTGGCGTGGTTCGGCTGGCGCGGCCCCGCGGGCGACCCGGCCACGCTGATCAGCCGGATCGATGTGGTCTTCACCGTGCTCATCCTCGCGGTCCTGCCGTCCCTGGTGAGCCGGAGGTTCGGCCCGGTCGGCGGCGGCTGGCTGCCCCGGATTGTGCGGCTGGCCGGATATGCCGCGGTCTTCGGCCTCGTGCTGGTGAAGGCCGACGTCGAACGGGTCGAGTACGCCAGGATCAGCCGGCACGTTTCGCTGGCCGGCATCTGGGTGGGGCAGGGCGTCTTCCTCGTGCTGATGGCCGCCTACGTCGCCGGGATGCTGATAGTGACCGCGCGCAAGCGGCCTGTGGGCGCCGCCGCGCTCTCCGTCGGCACCGGAGCCGGGGTCGTGCTCGGCGTCGTCGTCGTGGCGCTCCGTCCGCTCGCTGCGCCGCTGCACTTCAGGAGCGCCTGGGCCGACGGCGCCTACGACGTGTCGCGGCTGCTCGCCGTGCCGCTCGTGCTGGCGGGGGCCGTGGTAGCGGGCGTGATGGCCGGGCGCCGGACGTCCCGCCGCGACAGCCCGCGGCCGATGTATGAGGCCAGGGCGAGGCAGGGGGCGGCCGCTGGCCTGTGTGTCGGTGCGGCCGCGGCCCTGCTGGTGTCGGTGCTGGGCATCAGCGTGATCGCGCTGGTGCCGCACGTCGCAAGCAGCCTGCAGTGGACTCTGCCGACGCGGCCCGTGCAGCCAGGCTCGCTGTACAAGTTCGAGGTGAGCATGAGCGAGGCGGCGGCTGGCTACCTCCTGGTGCTCGTGTTCTTCCCGCTCATCGGCACGGGCCTTGGCGCCTGGGGCGGTATGTACGCCGCGGGCCGACCTGGTCATCGCCCCGGTGGCAACGGCGGCGGCGGCCCCGAGCGGCCGCGGCGGCCGTCGCCGTCACCGGGTGGTCTGGAGCGGACCGACGATCCTGCGCCTGCGGGCCTCGACGCCCGGGGGCTGCTGGCGCTGCCGCCCTGGGGGGTGCCGCCGGAGCCGGCCGAGCGGCAGCCCGCGGATCCGGCCCGCCGGGAGAAGATCCCGCTCTGAGGGGTTCGGGCGACTTGGCTGCTTGCTGGCCGTCGAGGTGCTCCTGACCTGCGATCACTAGATCAGATACGGTCGAGTCTGGGAGACTATGTAGGTCAGGCACGGACCTGAGCGATACCGCCGGGCGGGAATGAGCTCGCATGATCGACTTTCTTCTAATCCTGGGCGCGACCTTGATCTTCCTGATCATCGTCGCGATCTCGAGTCTCAGGCAGGTGGGGGAGCCTGACTCCCAGAGGACGCCCGCCGGACCCAAGACGCGCATCGTCCACTCCGAGCCACCCCCGCCGCGCAAGCGCCGGAAGCGGCGGAAGCGCGGTGTCGGGCCCGATCTCCTGCCCGACACCGCCACCATCAACTTCGCCGACGAGCGCGAAAAGGCCGGCATCGATGACGTCCTCGCGGCGCTCGACATTGACCTGATCGGCCTGGTTCCCGTCAAGCGCAAGGTGCAGGAGATCGCATCCCTGCTGCTGGTGGACCGGGCCCGGCAGCGGTTCGGCCTCAACGCCCCGCGGCCCAGCCTGCACATGTGCTTCACCGGCCCGCCGGGTACCGGCAAGACGACGATGGCGCTGCGGATGGCTGAGCTGCTGCACCGGCTCGGTTACCTCGAAGAGGGCCATCTGGTCCACGCCATGCGCGACGACCTTGTCGGTGAATACGTCGGCCACACCGCGCCGAAGACCAAGCGAATCCTCGAAAAGGCCATGGGCGGGGTGCTGTTCATCGACGAGGCGTATTACCTCTACCGGGCCGGGGATTCAAAGGACTACGGCCAGGAGACGATCGACATCCTGCTCCAGGTCATGGAGAACGAGCGCGACAAGTTCGTGCTCATCCTCGCTGGCTACAAGGACCGGATGGACGAATTCTTTACCGTCAATCCCGGGATGCGGTCTCGGGTTGCACATCATCTCGACTTCGCCGCTTACGAGGTTGACGAGCTCACCGCAATCGGCCGGCTGATGCTTGATCAGACCCACTTCTACCTGTCGGCCGAGGCGGAGACCGCTTTCCGCGCGTCCCTGCAGCGGCAGATGGAGGAGCCGCATTTCGCCAACGGGCGCAGCGTCCGCAACTCGCTCGAGCACGCCCGGCTCCGCCACGCCCACCGCCTGGCGGCTGACCTGGGACGTCAGTGGAGCCGCGACGACCTCATGCGCCTGGAACCCGAGGACATCGTCGCCGAGGACGCGCGCCTCCTGCTCACCGCCGACACGGCCAGCCACTAGCACGCGGCCCGGCCCTCCAGGGCACGGGCCGCGGCTTCGGC
>DAIOWC010000145.1:11396-16292 GCA_036758685.1 Streptosporangiaceae bacterium
CGGCCAGCCACTAGCACGCGGCCCGGCCCTCCAGGGCACGGGCCGCGGCTTCGGCTGCTCGGACTCGGGCAGCTCGGACTTGGGCAGCTCAGGCTTGGGCAGCTCAGGCTTGGGCAGCTCAGACGCGGCGCAGGACCGCCACGACCCGGCCCAGGATCTCCGCCTCGTCTCCCGGAATAGGGGTGTAGGCCGGGTTGTGTGGCATCAGCCAGATGTGGTCGGCCGATCGCTTGAAGGTCTTGACGGTTGCCTCGCCGTCCAGCATGGCCGCGACAATGTCACCATTCTCGGCCACTGGCTGCTGGCGTATGACGACCCAGTCGCCGTCAGCGATCGCCGCGTTCACCATCGAGTCGCCGACGACCTTCAGCAGGAACAACGTGCCCTCGCCGACAATCTGCCTCGGCAGCGGGAAGATGTCCTCGATCGCTTCCTCGGCGAGGATCGGGCCGCCAGCCGCGATCCGGCCGACCAGCGGCACGTACGCGGCCTCCTGGGACGCGATGTCCATCGGAGACTCGTCATCCATGTCTGGCTCGGGCCGGACGGCCGGGTGTCCTGGCAGCCGCACCTCGACGGTCCGGGGCCGGCCTGCGTCCCGGCGCAGGTATCCCTTGCTCTGCAGGGTCGACAACTGGTACGAGACACTCGAGGTGCTGGTCAGCCCCACTGCCTCGCCGATCTCGCGCATGGATGGCGGGTAGCCACGGCGCTGCACTGACTCCCGGATGACCTGCAGCACCTTGCGCTGGCGCCAGGTGAGCACGTGATCGGGGTCGGGCTTGTCGGGCAGGTCTGCCACTACATGCGGGACGCTGCCCTTGGGCCGCCTCCCTGGCTTGCCGCGCGGCCGCTCCTGGGCTTCGAAATCGACGTCACCGGTGTCGAGGCCGACGGTCGAGGCCTCGTGCGCCCCTCCATCGCTCGTCGCATCGCTCATCCTGGCCTCCGCAGTCATAGGTACAGCCTTCGTAGGTGTGTTCCAAGCCGACGTTAATGGCTGTGGCTTCGGATCTCAAACACCTGTTCGACACTTTCTAAAAGTGTCGTACCCCTGCGATATGACTGTACCGTATCTGCGTTCGATCGAACGCGCGGGCGATAGAACAGATATGCTATCGAACAGGGATTCGGCCAGGGAGGCTCCGATGAGCGCACTGAGCGCGTTGGAAGCAGTGGACACCGAAGCAATCGGGACGGTCGACGCCGCTGGCTACCTGTATTTGGTAGCGAGGCCAGCGACGCCGACGGCGGCCATTGGGCGGATGCCCGCGCGTGCGCGTGAGAACAGTTCTGAGCGGCAGCGCCGGCGTGACCGCCAGGAACTGGCGCCGGTGCACCTGACCCGCCGCGGCCGGATCGTCGTCGCCGCGCTCGGACTGGCCGTCGCCACGCTGGCCGCGATGCTGCTGAGCCTCGCCGCTTCGGGCGGGGCCCAGGCTTCGGATCACGGCCGGGCGGACGCCGGGTACCAGGGCATGCGGCAGATCGTCGTCCGCCCAGGTCAGACCCTGTGGTCGATCGCGTCGCAGGCCGAGCCCTCCGTCGACCCGCGGCTGGTGATTCCGGAGATCATGACGGCGAACTCGATGACCAGCACCTCCCTGCAGGCCGGGGAGCTGCTCTGGGTGCCGCGCTGACGGCCATATTCCGGGCATAAGGGCTGCTTTCCCGCAGGCCGCCGCGGCACCTCAGCGCGACACGCCGGCGTGTTCGGAAATTTGCCGGGCGGGGGCACCAGGACGCGGGCGCCCATCTACCAGCGAGTTCACGCGCTGAGCGGAATGAGTTGCAAGTCGGCGCCGCGTCGACCACAATATGTAGTACTTACACTGCTGTAGTTTTCCTATAAGTTGTGCTTTACCGGACGCGTCTCCAGGAGCGGGAGGTGATCGCCATGTTCTGCCCGTACTGCAGGCATCCCGACAGCCGGGTCATAGATAGTCGCGCCGCGGACGACGGGACGGCGATCAGGCGCCGCCGGTCCTGTCCCGCGTGCGGGCGGCGGTTCACGACGCAGGAGACGGTCATCCTGACTGTGGCCAAGCGCAGCGGCGTCACCGAGCCGTTCAACCGCGACAAGATCATCCGCGGGGTGCGGCGAGCCTGTCAGGGCCGGCCGGTCAGCGAGGACCAGCTTGCGCTGCTTGCTCAGCAGGTCGAGGACGTCATCCGGAGCCGCGGCTCGGGCGAAGTGCCGTCACATGAGGTCGGCCTCGCGATCCTCGGCCCGCTCCGTGACCTCGATGAGGTCGCCTACCTGAGGTTTGCCTCGGTTTACCGGGGCTTCGAGTCGCTTGGCGACTTCGAGCACGAGATCGCAGCCCTGCGCGCCGAGCGGCTGGACAACTGGCGTCCTGAGGACGAGCAGTTCCTGGCTAAGGCGGCCGGGCAGAAGCCCGAGCGAGCACCGCAGGCCAGCGTGGCCCGCGGCGGCGAGACGAGCTCGGAGCCAGCACAGCAAGCTCCGGCTAGCTAGCCGGAGCGCACCACAGTTCACCGGGAGGGCCTTGCCAGGCCCGCAATGGGTCCAGGCGGATCCGCGGAGGGGGAGAGCATGACCGAGACGGCAAGCGGGGCAGCGCAGGGTGGCCAGAGCGCCCAGTCCAAGGGCCTGACCCTGCGCCGTATCTACACCCGCGAAGGCGTCCATCCCTATGACGACGTCACCTGGGAGCGCCGGGACGTCGTGATGACGAACTGGCGGGACGGGTCGGTCAACTTCGAGCAGTACGGTGTCGAGTTCCCCGACTCCTGGTCGGTGAACGCGGCCAACATCGTGACGACGAAGTACTTCCGCGGTGCCGTCGGCACCCCGCAGCGCGAGTGGAGCCTCAAGCAGCTCGTGGACCGGGTTGTGGGCACCTACGCGGCGGCTGGCCGCGAGCACGGCTACTTTGCGACCGACAAGGACGCGGAGATATTCGAGCAGGAGCTGAAGTACGCGCTGATCCATCAGGTCTTCAGTTTCAACTCGCCGGTCTGGTTCAACGTCGGGACGGCCTCGCCGCAGCAGGTGTCGGCCTGCCAGCCTTACGACGCGCCGGTGAGCACCCCGGGTGGCCCGATCGCGATCGGCGAGCTGGTGGAGTCCGATGCGATCGGCACGAAGGTCTACGACGCACACGGCACGACGCGGATCGTGGCCACCAAGGCCAACGGCGTGAAGGATGTGCTGCGGGTGCACACGACCGCCGGGCTCAGCATCGAGGTCACCGCCGATCACCTGGTCTGGCGCGCCACCGATCTGGATAACGGCGAGTTCACCGTGGCCGGGTTCCTGCGGCCGGGTGACCACATGCTGCACCTGCATCCCGATATGGGCGGCTCGGACCGGTCGCTGCTGGACATCAGCAAGGTCGAGCACGTCGGGCCGATGGAGGTCTTCGACATCCAGACCGAGAGCGGCGAATATCTGTCCGCCGACGTGCGCGTGCACAACTGCTTCATCCTCGCCGTCGACGACACCATGGACTCGATCCTGGAGTGGTACCGCGAAGAAGGGCTGATCTTCAAGGGCGGCTCGGGCGCGGGCGTGAATCTGTCGCGGATCCGCTCGAGCAAGGAGCTGCTGAGCTCCGGCGGCACCGCCAGCGGTCCGGTCTCGTTCATGCGCGGCGCCGACGCGTCAGCCGGGACGATCAAGTCAGGCGGCGCGACGCGCCGCGCGGCGAAGATGGTCGTGCTCGACGTGGATCACCCGGACATCGAAGAGTTCATCGTGACCAAGGCCCGTGAGGAGGAGAAGATCCGCGTCCTTCGCGACGGGGGCTTCGACATGGACCTCGGCGGCAAGGACATCGCGAGCGTTCAGTACCAGAACGCCAACAACTCGGTCCGGGTGTCCGACGAGTTCATGCGGGCCGTGGAGGCTGGCGGCACGTTCGATCTCGCGGCGCGTACTACCGGCGAGCCGCTGGCCACCGTCGGCGCCAGAGAGCTGTTCGGCAAGATGGCCAAGGCAGCCTGGGAGTGCGCCGACCCCGGCATCCAGTACGACGGCACGATCAACGACTGGCATACCTGCCCGGAGTCGGGGCGGATCACGGCTTCCAACCCCTGCTCGGAGTACGTCCACCTGGATAACTCCTCGTGCAACCTGGCGAGCATCAACCTGCTGAAGTTCCTGCGCGACGACGACACCTTCGACGTCGAGAGGTTCAGCCAGCTAACCGAGCTGATCATCACCGCGATGGACATCTCGATCTGCTTCGCCGATTTCCCGACGTCGAAGATCAAGGAGACGACCCGCGCCTACCGTCAGCTCGGCATTGGCTACGCGAACCTCGGGGCGCTGCTGATGGCCACCGGCCACGCCTACGACTCCGAGGGCGGCCGGGCGATCGCCGCCGCGATTACCTCGCTGATGACCGGCGTCGCGTACCGGCGGTCGGCCGAGCTGGCCGGTGTCGTCGGGCCGTACGACGGCTATGCGCGCAACGCGTCAGCGCACAAGCGCGTCATCGGCAAGCACCTGAGCGCGAGCTCGACGGTCAGGTCACTCGGCGGCATCGACGAGTCCATCCTGACCGCCGCCAACAAGGCGTGGCAGGAGTGCGACGAGGTCGGCAAGCGGAATGGCTACCGGAACGCTCAGGCATCGCTGCTGGCCCCGACCGGGACCATCGGGCTCATGATGGACTGCGACACCACCGGGGTCGAGCCTGACCTGGCCCTGGTCAAGTTCAAGAAGCTGGTCGGCGGCGGGTCCATGCAGATCGTCAACCAGACGGTGCCGCGGGCGCTGAAGAACCTGGGCTACCAGCCGGAGCAGGCCGAGGCCATCGTCGAGTACATCTCCGAGAACAGTCACGTGGTCGACGCCCCCGGGCTGCGGCCGGAGCACTACGAGGTCTTCGACTGCGCGATGGGCGAGCGGGCGATCAGCCCGATGGG
>DAIOWC010000146.1:0-12689 GCA_036758685.1 Streptosporangiaceae bacterium
ACCACGCCGGCCAGGTCGCGGGCGTAGAACGCCTGCTTGTACGTCTCGGGCCGGCCGACCGCCTCGATCACCACGTCGGCGCCGTTGCCCTCGGTCAGCGCCCGGATTGCCTCCACGGGGTCGGCGGACCTCGAGTTGACTGTGTCGGTGGCGCCGAACTGCCGGGCCCACTCGAGCTTGCGGTCGTCGACGTCGACGGCGATGATCTTGCGCGCGCCCGCCAGGCTGGCGCCGAGCACCGCCGCGTCGCCCACGCCGCCGCAGCCGATCACCGCGACCGAGTCGCCGCGGCTGACGCCTGCCGTGTTCAGGGCCGCGCCGAGGCCCGCCATCACGCCGCAGCCGAGCAGGCCCGCCACCTCAGGCTTGATCGCCGGATTCACCTTCGTGCACTGGCCCGCCGCGACCAGCGTCTTCTCGGCGAACGCGCCGATCCCGAGGGCGGGGGACAGCTGCGTGCCGTCGGCCAGCGTCATCTTCTGCTTCGCGTTGTGGGTCGCGAAGCAGTACCACGGGCGGCCGCGCAGGCAGGCCCGGCACTGGCCGCAGACCGCGCGCCAGTTCAAGATCACGAAGTCGCCCGGAGCCAGGCCGGTCACGTCCGGTCCCACGGCCTCGACGACGCCCGCCGCCTCGTGCCCGAGCAGGTAAGGGAAGTCCGCGCCGATGCCGCCCTCGCGGTAGTGCAGGTCGGTGTGGCACACGCCGCAGGCCTGCACGGCCACCAGCGCCTCGCCCGGCCCTGGATCGGGCACGATCACGGTGGTAACGCTGACCGGTGCGCCCTTGGCGGTGGCGATGACGCCCTTGACCTCGTGTGCCATCGTGCTTCTCCTTTTACATCCGGGAACGAGCTACGCCGGGCCGGTCCTGCCTGCACCCATAAGCGGCGTGCGGCGATGATAGCGCGTCGTCCGACCCGGACAACCGGCCACAGATGATCTTGGTCAGTCAGCCAGGTTGACATGCCGGCCGACCGAGTTCTCGGCATCATGGCCCGATTGCTGTCCGCGGACGGAGCCCGGTCCACATAATGGTGCGATCGGAACACATTTCCCGCCGCGCGACCAGCTGCCTCCCGGCGTCTCTATCGAGCCCGTGCCAATCCTTGGGACCACGTGGTATGAGCGCGGCGCCGCCTACTGGCTGCGGCGGGTCTGGCTGTTCCTGCTGATGGCCCTCGTGGTCACGCTGACGTCCCTGCTCGTGGGCGGGTTCCTGGCCGGCATCAAGGGCAGCTCGCACACCGGATTCGTCGGCGCGCTCATCGCCGAGATCGTCTGGTCGCTCGTCATCATCGTTTTCGTCCTGGTCAGGACCGGGCAGCAGTGGAATCGGCCGGAGCCGGCGCGGATACTGTCGCGGGGCCAGAAGCGGGCCGCGGCGACGGGCGGCGTGATCGGCACGCTGGCCAGGGCCGGCTTCGTGATCGGCCAGGCGGTACTGGTCATCGGAAGCCTGCTGTTCTTCGGCCTGTACGTCACACTGCTCATCTACGCCCTGCTGCCGGAGTACCCGCCGGAGCACAAGGCGCGGCTCCGGCTGGCTGAGCAGATCCGCCGGCACGAATCGGCCGGAGCGGGCCGGGAGGCTTAGGGGCCGCGCCGCCGGGTCAGGCCGGCACCGCGGCCGGCTGGGCTGATCCCGATCCGGCCGGGTCAGCCGGATCGCCTGGCGCGGCGCCCGCATCCTGGCTGGCCGCGAACACATGGCAGCCGGACGGGTCGAGCCGGAGGCCCACGGAGGTGCCGCGCTCGGCCCTGGCCGCCGCGAACACGCCCGTCAGCCGCCCGTGTCCGGCGATGTCGATGGCATGCTCGTAACCCCGGCCGCGGAACGCCACATCCGCCACGGTGCCCGCCAGGTGATGGTCCCCCGCCGCGGGGTCACACAGCTGCACGCCCGTCGGCCTGATCATCAAGATCGCGTCCGTCCCTGCCGGATTGCTGCCCGACACTGTGCTGCCCGACACCCTGGCCCGGCAGGGGCGCAGCAGCGCCGAGCCCGCGGTGCCGATCTCGACCGTTCCGTCGGCGGCCACGGCATCGCCGGCGCGGACCGGCAGCTCACCGGACAGCCCGGTGAACCGGGCCACGAACGGGCTGGCCGGCTCGGTGTAGACCTGCTCGGGCCGGCCGAACTGGATCAGCCTGCCGTCCTGCAGTACGCCGATCTCATCGGCGAGCGCGAACGCCTCGGCCTGGTCGTGAGTGATGTAGACGGCCGTCGCGCCGGCCTCGCGCACCAGGGACGAGATCTCGACCCGCATGCGCTCGCGCAGGTCGGCGTCGAGGTTGGAGAGCGGCTCGTCGCAGAGGATCAGCCCGGTGCCCGCGACCAGCGCGCGGGCCAGCGCGACGCGCTGCTGCTCGCCGCCCGACAGCTCGTTCGGGTAGCGGTCGGCCAGCGCCCCGAGCCCGACCCGCTCGAGCATGGCCTGGGTCCTGGCTCTGGCGTCGGGCCGGGGGAGGTTCTCCCGGCGCAGCGCGAACGCAACGTTGTCCCGGGCCCGCAGGTGCGGCCACAGCGCGTAGTCCTGGAACACCATGGCCAGGTTGCGCCGGTCCGGGGGCACGTGCACCTTCTCGCCGGCGACGGTGCTCGAGCCGATCGCGATCCGCCCGGAACTGATGCGCTCGATGCCGGCGAGGCAGCGCAGCAGCGTCGTCTTGCCCGAGCCGGACGGGCCGAGCAGCACGACGAAAGTACCGGGCTCTACGTGCAGGCTCACGTCAGCGAGCGCGAGGCCGCTGGCGGCCGGGTAGCGCTTGCTGACGTTCTCGATGGCGATGCTTTCAGCCACGGGTCGCCGCTCCGATCCGCCGCCACCCGGCCGGGGCGAGCAGCCGGTAGCCGCCGAGCACGAGCGCGACGGCGGCGAGCGCGACGGCCACGGCGAACACCGACTGGGCCATGCCGACTCCAAAGTGGTAGGTGCTCAGATTGTCGTTGATGGCCACCGAGGCCGGCGGGTTACTGGGCGCGTACAGCAGCTGCGAGATGGGCAGCTCCAGGAACACCCCGCAGAACGTCAGCAGCCAGGCCATGGTCAGTGGCTTGGACACGATCGGCAGCACCCCCCTGGCCCACGCCATCAGCGCCCCGGCGCCGTGGGTGCGGGCGGCGTCGCGCAGCGACGGCTGTAGCTGGGACACCGCGCCGACGAGCACCCGCGCATTGGTCGGCAGGCTGGAGGCGATGTAGGCGATGACGAGCAGCGTCGCCGTCTGGTACAGGTTGATGCCGACAGTGGACAGGATCGGCAGGTTGAACGCGAAGATGTAGCCCGCCGCGAACACCACGCTGGGCAGCGCGACCGCTGCGAGCAGCAGGAAGTCAAGCACTCGCGAGGACTTCTGCCGCCGCTGGGCCAGCAGCCAGGCCGCGATGAAGCCGCCGACCACCGTCACCGAGGCGGAGACGACGCCGTAACCCAGCGAGCGCTCCAGCGGGCCCAGCTGATCGGCCTGGTGAAACAGTGCCCGGTAGTTGGCCAGCGTCAGCGAGTACGAGCCGCCGTAGTCGGCCAGCAGTGACGCGCTGACCGCGCCGAAGCCGGGCACGCCGAGCGCGACCACGTAGAACAGCCCGAGTCCGGACACTGCCGCGGCCTTGGCCGGCCGCCCGAGTTCCCGTCGCACGGCCTGCCGGGTCCGGCCGGACAGCAGCTGGTAAGAGCGGCCGCGCAGCGCCCGTGCCTGGATTGCCAGCGGGATGGCCACCGCCGCGACCAGCAGGGCTCCCATCGCCGACGCGCCGGGGAAGCTGGGCGGGAAGTTGTTGATATCGGCGTAGAGCTGGTAGGTGCCCAGCGTGAAGTTGGAGTTGTACGCCAGGGTGGACGCGACGCCGAAGTCGCTGATCGCCTCGGCGAACCCGATGGCGAGGGCTGACCAGATCGCAGGCGCGAGCATCGGCCAGATCAGCCGCAGAGTCGCCGCCCGGCCCGCGCCGTGCACCCGCGCGGCGTCCTCGAACTCCTGGCCGAGACCTGCAAGCCCGGCAGTTACCGCCAGGAATGTGAACGGGACCGACCGCAGGCCGAGCAGCAGCACCACGCCAAATGGGCCCATGATGAGGTGGTAGAACCACGGCGAATAGATGCCGAGCCGGGCCATGACGCCGTCGGGCTGGACGATCCGCTCCCAGCCGATCGCGGGCAGCCAGGACGGCAGCAGCAGCACCAGCCAGATGCTGCCCGCCACCAGCCGCCGGCCTGGCATCGTGGTCCGGTTCACTAGCCATGCGATCGGGAACCCGACTGCCAGCCCGAGTCCGGCCGATGCGGCGCTCACCCACAGCGAGTTCGTGATCGCAACCGCGGTCGCACCACTGAACGCCTGCTGCAGGTAGGTCAGCGTGAACCACTGCGAGCCCTGATCGAACAGCCGCGGCGAGACGGCGAGGATCAGCGAGCTCGCGCACGGCACGAGAATGAACAGGATCAGCAGCGCCCAGAACAGCGGCATGCCGAGGAGGCCGGACAGGATCCGGCCGACGGTGGCGACGGGGCTGCCGGGAACGGGCGTGAGCCGGTCTCGGACCCGGCGGCCCGGTCCGGCGGCAGCCGGGCCGGGCGCGTCCGTGTCGGATGTAGTAACAGTCACGAGCTCAGGATCCGGCCGCTACCTGACGATGTTCGCGTCAAACCAGGTGTTAATGGTCGCTTCCTGCGGCCCCCAGGTGTAGGGGTCGATGGTCTGCGTGGTCACCGAAGATAGGGACGGCAGCTCCGGCAGCGGGTTCACGCCGTCGATGACCGGGTAGTACAGCGAGTCGCCGTACGGGTCGCCAGTCTGCATGACCCTCTGGCCGGCCGGGGAGAGCACGAACTCGATGAACTTCTCGGCCTCCTGGCGCTCGGCCAGCGGAGCCTTCGCATCGATGCCGAGGGCGCTGGGCAGGAGGGTGACCGGGTTGAGGTACCTGACCGTCAGCTGCGGGTCGCTGCCCGGGCCAAACGTGGCGCCGATGCCGGCCGAGCTCTGCACCAGCGCGAGCTTGATCTGGCCGCTGGTCAGCGCCTGGAGGGTCGGGCCGTTGGTCGGGTGGATGACCAGCCCGTTGGCCTTCAGCTCGGAGTAGAACTTCTCGCCCTGGCTGACGCCGCCAAGGTAGTTCATCATTCCGGCGATGAACGGGTAGGTAGGCCCGGACTGGGACGGGTCGTTCATGCCGACCGCGCCCTTCCACGTCGACGACAGCAACTGCTGCCAGGTGGTCGGCGGGTCAGTCACCTTGGTCTTGTTGTAGACAAGCGCGGCCATCAGCGTCACGCCAGTCGGCGTGTAGCTCTTGTCGGCGGGGAGTGACTGCGTACCGAGGCTGTTCCAGGACACGTTGGGCTCGAAGCCCTTCTGGAGCAGGCCCTGCTGGTCCAGGCCGGCGAAGGCGGTGGCGCCGTCAACCCAGAGCAGGCCCCACTTGGGATTGTTCTTGGAGGCCTCGATCTGAGTCAGCAGGGGGCCGGTCGAGTTGTCGTCAAGCGTGACGGGAATGCCGGTGGCCTTGTGGAAGGCCTTGACCATGGCGGAGTCGTAGCCCTGCGCCGAGTAGACAACCAGCGGCACCGTGGCCGATCCGGAGCCGCTGTGGCTGCTGGGCGAGGAGGAGCCGCAGCCGGCGAGGGCGACGGCCCCGAGAGCGAGGGCGCCCGCGAGGATGCGAACGGTAGTAGAGGGGCTTATGCGAGTCATGGCCGCGAGTCTGGGGCAGTCTCGGGACCGGCCGGCATCCTGCAGATGTACAGCAGGAAAAGGCCTCGTCACAACTTGGTCATAACCATGGTCAATCTATGCCTGTGACAGCCGTTAGACCTGCCAGCTAGAACTAAGAGCTGACATCGCTCGTCGACCCGGCGAGCGGCAGCGGTACGCCCATTGGCGGCAGCACTGACTGCTGCCTTGGCATCGGGCGAAGCCGCGGTAGCAGCGGCTTGGCCAGCACCCTGACCGCGACCGTCGGCGGAGCGAGCCGGGCGAGGACCTCGCGCAGTTCCGGCGGGGACACGTCGCACAGCTTCACCAGGTAGCGCGGCGGATCGGACCGGGCCGCGGTGATCCCCGGCCGGCCCCGGCCGAAGCCGAAGGGCATCACCAGCACCCCGGCCAGCAGCAGGGCCTGCCGCCCCAGGCTGTACGGCTCGACGAGCCTCGCCGCGGGCCCGAGGCTGATCTCGATCACCATGCCGTAGTGCCGCCGTATCATCCGGACCTGCGCGACATCTGGCCAGGCGAGGTGTACCTGACGTAGCCTCGGCCGCCTGCGGGTGGTGCGACAGCCCAGCCAGATCCCGTTGGCATTGACCCGGAACGCGTTGCGGCGCACGGTGCGGAGCACGCCGATCAGGATGAGGCCAGCTATGACCATGCTGCCGAGCTCGGTCGCGGCCAGCCACAGCGGCAGCTGGTCGTCGGCCCGGCGGCTGGCGAGAATCACGACGCCGCCGAGGACCGCGAACCAGACCGGGATAAGCCAGGTGTATCCGCGCGGGTACCGGCTGGATGGCCCTCGGACTACAAATACGTACATGTCGTCCAAGCGGCCACCTCCCCGTTAGGTCCCTAACGGGATCATCGGTCCTCGCCCGTGCTTCCCGCAAGAGTCATATCCAGCACAGACCAGAACCGGTTCGGCAGGACCGATGCCGGCGCGGGCCCGGCTTCGCCTGCGGTTAACCTGGGGCTGCGCCACCTGCGAAAACGAAGCCTGACTGAGACCTGCGAGGGATAGCCCCACAATGCCGACAGCCGAGATCACCCGCCGCGAGACCGCTGAGCGAGCCCGCCTGCTGCGAGTGCACGGATACGACGTCAGGCTCGACCTGACCCGCGGCGACAAGGTGTTCCGCTCAACCTCGATCATCACCTTCGACTGCGCCGAGCCCGGCGCCGCCACCTACGCCGACCTCGTCGCCGCGGAGGTCATCGAGATCAGCCTGAACGGCCAGGCCATCGACCCGGAGACCGCCTGCTCCGACGGCCGCATCGCGCTTGCCGGCCTCGCTGCCAGCAATGAGCTGCGGGTCGTCGCTGACTGCGCTTACACCTACGAGTCGAAGGGCATGCATCGCGACGTCGACTCCGCCGACGGCCGCGTCTACCTCTACACGAACTTCGAGCCCGCGGACGCCCGCAATGTGTTCGCCAACTTCGAGCAGCCAGACCTGAAGGCGACGTTCACCTTCCACGTCAAGGCGCCAGCGCACTGGAAGGTCCTGTCCAATCAGCCGGCGCCCACGGCCGAGCCCGCGACCCCTGGCCCGGACGGACAGGTCGCTGCGGAGTGGCACTTCCCGCCGACCCCGCGGATCTCGACGTACCTGACGGCCGTGGTGGCAGGCGAATACCACCTGGTCGAGACCACGCACACGACTCCTCGCGGACAGGTCATCCCGCTTGGCCTCGCGTGCCGTCAGTCGCTGGCCGACTTCCTCGAGCCCGACGACATCCTGCTGATCACGAAGCAGGGCTTCGACTACTACACGGCGCTGTTCGACCGGGACTACCCGTTCATCAAGTACGACCAGGTCTTCGTACCCGAGTTCAGCGCCGGGGCCATGGAAAACGTCGGCTGCGTGACGTTCTCTGAGCGCGTCCTGTTCCGGTCGAAGGTCACCGACACGATGTACGAGCTGCGGGCCACCGTGATCCTGCACGAGATGGCCCACCAGTGGTTCGGCGACCTCGTCACGATGAAGTGGTGGGACGACCTGTGGCTGAACGAGTCGTTCGCCGAGTACTCGGCGGCCCTCTCGAGCGCCAAGGGCACCCGCTTCACCGATGCCTGGACCACGTTCTCCGGGGCCCGCAAGACCTGGGGCTACCGGCAGGACCAGATGCCATCGACGCACCCCATCGCCGCGGACGTAGCGACGCTCAGCGAGGCGATCGCGAACTTCGACGGGATCAGCTACGCCAAGGGCGCCGCTGTGCTGAAGCAGCTCGTGGCCCACGTGGGCCAGGAGAACTTCTTCGCCGGGATCCGGTCTTACTTCGCCGAGCATGGCTGGGGCAACGCGACCCTCGCCGACCTGCTGCGCGCGCTGGAAGGCAGCTCGGGGGTCAGCCTGGGCGACTGGTCTAAGGACTGGCTGCAGACCGCGGGCCCGAACACCCTCCGCAGCGACTTCCGGGTCGACGAGTACGGGTACTTCACTGCGTTCTCAGTCCTCCAGCACGCGCCGGCCGAGCACCCGACGCTGCGCCCGCACCACATCGCCATCGGGCTGTACAACCTGGTGGGGGAAGACCTCGTGCGCACGCACCGGGTCGAGGTGGACGTGACCGGCATGCGGACCGAGGTGCCCGCGCTGGCCGGCGAGCCGCAGCCGGACCTCGTGCTGCTCAACGACGACGACCTCACCTACGCGCTGGTCCGGTTCGATGACCGGTCGCTGGGCACGCTGACCGAGTCGATCGGGCGGTTCACCGACTCGCTGGCCAGAACGGTGTGCTGGAGCGCGGTTCTCGACATGGTCCAGGAGGCGGAGCTGTCGGTGCCGGCGTTCGTCCGGATCCTGGTCGGCGGGATGGGCAAGGAGCCCACGGTCTCGGTCCTGCAGACGCTCCACATGACCGCGGCCCGGCTGATGGCCGTCACCGCCGACCCGACCTGGCTGCCGGTCGGCAAGGAGCAGCTCGCGAGCGCGGCAATGCCGCTGCTCCTGGAGGCTGAGCCTGGGAGCGATCATCAGCTCGCCTGGATGCAGCTCCTGGCCTGGACGGCGATCACGCCGGAGCAGCTTGACCTGCTCTCCGGTCTGATCGACGGCACGGCGGGGCTCCCCGGACTCGTCGTGGATGCCGAGCTCCGCTGGTCCCTGCTGCGCCGCCTGGCGGCGACCGGCCGGGTGACCGACGCCGACATCGATGCCGAGCTGCGGCGCGACGCGACCGACGCGGGCCGGCGCCATGCTGCCGCCTGCCGGGCCGCGATCCCTGATGCCGCGCACAAGGATGCGGCCTGGCGCCTGCTGGCTGAGTCGGAAGAGCTGGGGCACGAGGGCGTCATCTCGGTGGCGGCGAGCTTCGGCCAGGCCGAGCACGCCGCGCTGCTCACCCCGTACGTGGAGGCCTACTTCCAGGTGCTGCCTGACCTGTGGGAGCACCGCGGTGACCACCTGCGCCGGGTGCTGGCTGACGGCCTGTTCCCGTACACGGCGGCGTCACCGGAGCTGGTCAGCCGGATCGACGACTTCCTGGCCGAGCAGGAGCGCGATCCCGCGCTCGTGCGCATCCTGGTCGAGCGGCGGGACACGGTCGAGCGTGCGCTACGGTCCAGGGAGCTGCCCGCATAAAGAGAGAGACGCGATGCCGCCGGCCGTTGCCGAGATCACCAAGAACGAGACCGGCGAGCGTGCCCGGCTCCTTCAGCTCAACAGCTATGACGTCACCCTGGACCTCACGCTCGGCGAGGAGACATTCCAGTCGACGTCGGTCATCAGCTTTGACTGCCGGGAACGCGGCGCCGCCACCTACGCGGACCTCGTAGCCGCCGATGTCGTCGAAGCCAGCCTGAACGGGAAGCCCATCGACCCGGCCGCAGCCTGGTCGCAGGGCCGGATCGCGCTGACCGACCTCGCTGACCGGAACGAGCTGCGCGTGGTGGCGAACTGCCGGTACTCGGCCGACGGCACCGGCATGCATCGCTCGGTCGACCCCGCCGACGGCCGCGTCTACGCCTACACCAAGTTCGAGCCCGCCTACGCCCGCACGGTCTACGCGAACTTCGAGCAGCCGGACCTGAAGGCCACGTTCACCATTCACGTGCGCGCGCCGGCGGCCTGGACCGTGCTGTCGAACCAGGCCGCGGCGGGCCCGCCCGAGGTCGACGCCGCCGCGGCGACGGCGGTCTGGCATTTCCCGCCGACCCCGCGGCTCCCGACTTACCAGTTCGAGGTCGTCGCGGGCGAGTACGCCGTCGTCCGCAGTTCGCACACCACGCCGCGCGGCCAGGTGATCCCGCTCGGGCTGGCCTGCCGGCAGTCGCTCGCGGCGTTCCAGGATGCCGACGGCATCTTTGACATCACCCGGCGCGGCCTGGACTACTACACCGCGCTGTTCGAACGTGACTACCCGTTCGAGAAGTACGACCAGGCGTTCGTGCCGGACTTCAGCGCGGGGGCGACGGAGAGCGCCGGGTGCGTGGTCTGGACCGACGACGCGCTGTTCCGCTCGCGCGTCACCGATACCTTCTACCAGCTGCGGGCCAGCATCGTGCTGCACGAGATGGCGCACATGTGGTTCGGCGACATGGTCACGATGAAGTGGTGGGATGACCTGTGGCTGAACGAGGCCTTCGCGGAATTCTGCGCGGTCCTGTCGAGCGCGGAGGCGACGCGGTTCACCAGCGCCCGGGCCACGTTCAGCACCAGCCGCAAGGCCTGGGGCTACGAGCAGGATCAGCTGCCATCCACCCATCCGGTCGCCGCCGATGTGCCCACGCTCAGCCAGGCCATCGCGAACTTCGACGGGATCAGCTACGCCAAGGGCGCATCGGTCCTGCTGCAGCTGATGGCCACGCTCGGCCGTGACCGCTTCTTCGCCGGGATCCGTGCCTACTTCGCGGCGCATGCCTGGGGCAATGCGACGCTCGCCGACCTGCTGGCAGCCCTGGAAACGAGCTCGGGCACGAACCTGGCGGACTGGGCCGAGGCCTGGCTGGAGACCACCGGGCCGAACACCCTGCGCGCGGGATTCGAGCTTGACGCGGCAGCCTCGTTCCGCTCCTTCGAGGTCATCCAGGAGGGGTCGCAGCTGCGTCCCCATCGCATCGCGATCGGGCTCTATAACCGCGGGCCGGGCGGGCTGACGCGCACCCAGCAGGTGGTGACCGATATCGCGGGGCCGCGGACCGCCGTGCCCGCGCTCGCGGGCGTCCCGCAGCCCGACCTGCTGCTGCTCAACGACGATGACCTCACCTACGCGCTCGTGCGGTTCGATGACCGCTCGATCGCGACGCTGACCTCGTCGATCGGGGCGCTGGCCGACCCGCTCGCGCGCGCCGTGTGCTGGGGCTCGCTCATCGACATGGTGCGCCGGGCCGAGCTCGCGGTGCCGGCGTTCGTGGCGATGGTGGCCGGCAGCCTGGCGGCCGAGCCTTCGGTGGCGGCGCTGCAGACGGTGCTGGGCGAGGCGCGCTCGGCGCTGAACGAGCTGGCCGATCCGGCCTGGGTGCCTGAGGGCCGGCGGGTGCTGGCCGATGCGGCGCAGGCGCTGCTGCGGGCGGCCGAGCCGGGCAGCGACCATCAGCTCGCGTGGGCCCAGGTGCTCTGCTGGACCGCCGCCTCGCCGCCGCAGCTGGACCTGCTGGCCCGGCTGCTCGACGGGAGGCAGCCCGTGGCCGGGCTGGTCCTGGATTCCGAGCTTCGGTGGGCCATGCTGGGCCGCCTGGCCGCCGCCGGGCGGGCCGGGACGGCCGAGATCGACGCCGAGCTTGCCGGTGACGCGACGGACTCAGGCGCCCGGCACGCGGCCGCCTGCAGGGCCGCGATGCCCGACGCAACGCAGAAGGCGGCCGCCTGGCAGCTGCTCACCGAGGCGGACTTGCCGGTGACCAGCGTGCAGGAGATCTCGGCCGCGTTCTATCAGCCCGAGCAGGCCGGCCTGCTCGCGCCGTACGCGGAGCGCTACTTCGAGGTGCTCCCTGACCTCTGGGCGTCCAGGGGCGGGCACCTGCGGGTCAGGCTCGGTGAGGCCCTGTTCCCCCGGACCGCGGCCGGGCCCGGCTTGCTGGCGCGGCTGAACGCGTTCCTCTCCGCTACGGATCGTGATCCGGGCCTGGTCAGGATCCTGGTCGAGCGCCGTGATCTGGTCGAGCGGGCGCTGCGATCACGGGCGCTGCCGGGCAGGACCGACGACGCGGCCGCCGGCGAAACGCCGATAACGTAGCGGTCACCGTGGGCCGTGCAGCATGATGTAGTGACCCCACATCGGGAAGAGACGCCGCATCTGTCTCAGGAGTAACGCGCCTCATGACTACGGGATGGCCGCAGAATCAACAGGATCTGCGGTGGCCCGGCGCCGATGACGACGATGATCGGCGCGCCCGAGGACCATCCGGCCAGGAGCATCCGAGCGGGCCACTGCCCGTCGGGCGGGACCGGAACGCCTCGGGACGCGGTCGCGGCCGGGGCCGGAATCGTGACGCGGGCCCGAGCACCGATGTCGACGGGGACGCCGACTACGACTGGATCAGGTATCTCGGCGCGGCCGGGCCTGCCCAGGAGACTTCCAAGCGGGATGAGCCGCCGCCGACTGGCCGCCGGGCGCGCAAGTCCGCCGCGTTCGACGAGCATTCGGGCGCTCCCGAGGTCGCCCCTCCGGCTGAAGCCGAGCCGCCGGCGCCCCGGCGCACACCCCTGCGGGGAGCCAGGGCGTTCACACCCAGTGCGCCCCCGCGAAGCTGGCCGGGCGCGCCCGGATCAGGTTCGGCCGCCCCGCCGCGGACACAGCCCGAGCCGACGACCTCGCCGCGGCCTGGTTCCGGGCCTGGCGCTACCGTGCCGCCACGAACGTCAGATTCACGCCCGCCAGCAGCGGGAACGCAGCCGCGTTTTGCCCGGCCGCCGGCGCCTGATCGCGAGGCGCCCGGCCGCCAGCTGCCCGGCCGCGACCGGCCGGGCCGGGATGTGCCGGGCCGGGATATGCCCGGCCGCGGGGCTCCCGCCCGCGATGCCTCCCGTCGTG
>DAIOWC010000146.1:12789-16196 GCA_036758685.1 Streptosporangiaceae bacterium
CCGGGCCGGGATATGCCCGGCCGCGGGGCTCCCGCCCGCGATGCCTCCCGTCGTGACGCTCCCGCCCGAGACCTCGCCGACCGGGCTGGGCCCGCTCGGGAAGTTCCGGCCAGGGACCTGACCGGACGCGATGCCTCCGGCCGGGACGTTCCCGACCGGGAGCCGGCCGGACGCTCGAGGCTGGGCCGGGCGATGCTCGGACGCAAGCGCGGTGCGGCCGAGCCGTCCGCTGCTGCGGCCTCGCCGAGCCCCGTGACTGGACCCGGCGCTCTGCGGTCCCCCGATGCTGCTGGCTCGCCGGCGCGGCCAGGGCCGAGGCGCCCGGCGGACGCAGGCCCGGTTCCCGGCGGGCGGCGGCCGGGGCCTGCGCGCCTCGCGGATACGGGAGTCATCCCTCCGGCGGCGCGGCCCGGATTCGGCCGCCCGGCGGATGCTGGCCCGGTTACCGGCGCGACGCGGCCAGGGTTCGTCAGCAGCGATCCCGATACCGACGCGCGCTCGGGCGGCTGGCGGACTGCGGCCGCGGCCGCGCCCCCTGCTGCCCCGCCGCCGACGCGGGCTCCGGCGTCGCCGCCCGACGCGCGGCGCACTGGCAACTGGCCCGCCGACGATGGCTGGCGGACCGACACCGGGGCTGGAACGAGCTGGACCACCACGCAGGGCTGGCAGACGCGGGCCCGGCCGGACGCGCCGCCGCGGGTAAGCCAGGACCGGCCGAGTGGCCCTCGCCCGGTCAGCGCCCGGCCTGAGTCCGGTCCGCACGAGATCAGCCGCGGCTCGGCCGCATCGGGACTGACCGACCAGCGTCCGGTGCCTGGCAGGCGCCCCGCAGGTCCCGTTCCCGCTCCCGGCCGACCGGTCGACGACGGAATCGCCGGTCGCAAGAAGCGCAAGGAAAAGCGGGCCGGCGCTCGCGCCGCGGCTGCTTCCCGCGCGGCTGCGCCGGCCCCGGATCGTATCGCCGCCCCGCAGTCGGCCAGCGCCGCGGCCCCGCCGGCCGGCACCGTTGCGCCGGCCAGGCCGGAGGAGCGGCGAGCGCCCGGTGCGCGCCCCGATGTCGTGCGCCCCCGGCTCGCCCGTGCGAAGTCCCCCGCGGTCAAGTCCGCCGGCCCGAAGGCCGTCACTCAGAAAGCCGCCAAACCCGCTGCCCGGCCGAAGAGCCGCTCGCGGCGGATCGTGCGGCGGTCGGTCTGGGTCATCGCCGGCGTCGGCTGCGTCGCCGCCGGAGCGTTCGGGTACGAGTACTTCACCGCCAGCGGCCAGCCGCATGCGATCAGCACGCCCCAGCGCATTGGCGCCTACGTGCAGGAGCCGACCCTGGCCACGGGGATGGGCGCGAGCGCGCTGCGCACTCAGATCGTGTCCAAGGGCAGCGGTGAGGCCAGCCACGTCGTCGACGCGGTGTACGAGGACAGCACCGGGGCGGCGGCCAAGAGCGGCCCCCTGATCATCCTGTTCGTCGGAGGCCACCTGTCCGGCTCGGCCGGGTCCTTCATCGGCGGCCTCACCCAGGTCGCTGGCGCTTTCGTGACCGGCTCCGGATCGCTCGGCGGTCAGGCCGCCTGTGTCCCCGGCGCGGCCGGCCATCTGACCGAGTGCGCGTGGGCTGACAACGACACGTTCGGTGTACTCGCCTCGCCGACGCTGAGCGCGTCTGCGCTTGGCGCCGAGCTGCGTCAGATGCGCCCTGCGCTCGAGCACCCGGTCAAGTAGCCGGGCGCTACTCCTTCGGGCCCTGGCTGGCCTTGTCGTCAGCCTGCTTTGGCGTTCGCAGCGAAAGCCTCGCGATTGCCATCACGACTGCTCCCGCGAGGACGGCGAGCCCGGCCAGCTGGCCGCCGATGAGGCGGGGGTCGAGCGGCACCGTGGCCGCGACATCGGCAACGTGCAGGTTCTTGCGCGGCTTCACCGTCGGCAGACCGATCGAGCCGCCCGCGGGGCTGGACGTCGATGGCGCCACAGTGGGGAAGAGACTCGCTGGGTTGGTCGACGACGAGGTCCCCCCGGTGATGGGCGGAAGCGACGTCGGCGGCAGGGTCGGCGGCGGCGTGATCGTGCTGCTCGAGGGGGACGGGCTCGGCTTCGCCGAGGCCATCACCGTGACCAGGTCGGTGGCCGAGCCAGTGAATGACAAGGCCTTCTTCCCGGTCGCCTTGGCGGTCAGCTGGACCTGCTCACCGAGCGTCGCCTTGGCGCCAACCTTGACGCCGACCTGCAGCTCATAGGCCTGGCCGGTCGGCACGCTGCCCAGCTTGCAGGTCGCGCCCGAGCCGACGGGACAGACGGAGAAGTGCGGCCGGCCGAGGTACTCGGCGTACGCGACGTTCGCGGTCACCGTCACTCCGGTGTCAGCCGCCTTGGTGCTCCACACCCACACCGCGAACTCCGCTGTCTCACCGGCCTTGACCGAGGACGAACTCGAGAACGGCTGGACCTTGACGCACAGCTGCGGGGTCGCGGCCTTGTGCGTCGGGGTGGGGCTCGGCGAGGGGCTCGGCTTGGTGCTCTTGCTCGGCGTCGGGCTGGGGCTCGACGACGGCTTCTTCGTCGGGGACGACGAGGTCGGCTTCGGGCTCGGGTCGGACGTGCTCTTGCTCGGGCTCGGGCTCGCCGAATCCGTGCTCGGTCCTGGCGCCGGCGTCGAGCTCGATGGCGCAGCTGTCGGGCTGCCCGACGACCCGCTTGGCGACGGGTCAGCCGAGGTCTTGGTTGGGGTCGCGCTGCCGGAGGTCTTGGAGGTCTTGGTGGGGGTGGCGCTGCCGGACGTGGTCGACGACGAAGACGGTGTCGGCGACGAAGACGGTGTCGGCGATGTCGACCCGGTGTCGGCGAGCAAGGCGGCGTTCTTCGGGACCGACGAGCACGTGGCCGGTGCGATCGGGCCGTTGCTGTAGTTGCTCGTCGCCAGCGCCTGGCTGAACAGGCTGGTGGTAGCGAAGGCCAGACCGGTAAGGGTGCCGACCACGGCCGGTCTGACGAATTGCGCCATCACGGCTGTGACCTCGCTTGCCAATTCGTTCCGGCCAGCACCTCGTCGCGCCTCATGATTCTCAGATTATGCACTATCGGTCAGGCGGCTCTTAGCGGTCCGAAATGGGAGCATAACATTCACTTCCCGTTCACCCAAGGCCCTTAGGCGCACCAAACCGCGGCGCGACCGCGCCAGCTATGTCCTGCCCCGCCGGGGCCCGGTTATGCGGCGAGGTCGTGACCGGCCACGGCCCGTCGCCGCGGGGGCCCGGCGGCGGAGGGAGCTACCTGCGTCCTCGCGGGCATTTCCCCTCCGGCGTCGTGTATGCTCGCGTGGCGCGATGATGCGGCGGCGGGCAGTCCCCGGCGCGGCACGCGGCTCGCCCCCTTAGCTCAGTCGGCAGAGCGTCTCCATGGTAAGGAGAAGGTCTACGGTT
>DAIOWC010000147.1:0-14132 GCA_036758685.1 Streptosporangiaceae bacterium
ACCGGGTTGAGCATCGACCCGCCGACGGCCTGAAGCATCCGGAACGCCACCAGCCAGCCGAGACCAGGAGCCAGGCTGCACAGCAGCGAGCCCAGCGTGAAGATCGCCAGGCCGGTCTGGAACGTGCGCCGCCGGCCGACCCGGTCGGCCGTGGACCCGGAGAGCATGAGGAGGCTCGCGAGCACCAGCGTGTAAGCGTCGATCGTCCATTGCAGCCCGGAGACACCGGCGTGCAGCTCGCGCCCGATCGACGGCAGCGCCACGTTCACGACGGTGACATCGAGGCCGACGATGAACAGGCTCATGCAGCAGATCGCTAGCACCAGCAGGCGGCGTCGTTGAGTCAGATCTGCCGGGCCCATTTATGTAGTTTATGCCCGCGCGGGTGGTCAACCTGGAGTTGACGGAACGTCGGCGTCAACTTACGGTTGACCCATGACACCGCCACCCAGCCTTCAGGAACTGATCGACACCGTCCGCCTGGACACCGCCACCGACAACCCGGTTGATCAACTGGTCACCGCCGCATCGACGGTCGCGGACCTCGAGGACACCAGCGACGCCCTGCTCGGGCATTTCGTCGACCGGTGCCGGCGCGAGGGCCGGTCCTGGTCGGAGATCAGCGGCGCGCTCGGCGTCACGAAGCAGGCCGTGCACAAGCGGTTCGCGGCCGGTCTCGCCGACCGGATCATCCAGGCGACCCCGCAGCCGACGCTTGAGCGCTTCACCCTCCGGGCCCGCAATGTCGTCCTCGCGGCCCGGCCGCTCGCCGTGCGGCTGGGGCACTCCCAGGCCGGATCGGAGCACCTGCTGCTGGCACTGTTCGAGGAGCCGGAAGGCATCGCGGCGAAAGCGCTCAGCGCGATGGGAGTGAGTCCCGAGTCCGTCCGGGCCGCGATCCTGGCCCGCCGTCCCGCCGGCACGGCCCCGCCTGCGGACGAGGACGAGCCCGCGGGGCCTGAGGGGCCGGGAGCTGAAGGGTCGGTGGGCGCCTCCCCGGATGGGCGGCTCGCGCTGCGCAATGCGCTGGCCATCGCGCTCGAACTCGGCCACAACTACATCGGCACCGAGCACCTGCTGCTCGGCCTCTACCGGCAGCCCGACTCGCCCGCCGCCGTCATTCTCGCGGCGGTCGGCGCCGGCGAGGCGGAAACGAGGACGCGCGTGCTCGAGATGCTGCGCGGATTCCAGCGCCCGCAGCCGGGCCGGGCCGACTAAACCCGGGCGGGCGCAGCCGCGCAGGGGCTCGCGCCCGCCTGAGCTCGCGCCGATCCAGCTCGCACCGGTCCGGGCTCCGCCCGCGTGGTTCACTGGCTCCATGGCGCGCGATGAATTGCCCGTCCTGACCTTCTCGTCCGTCGAGTCCTGGCGGCAGTGGCTGGCGGGGGAGGCGGCGACCTCGCCGGGCGTCTGGCTCAAGCTGGCGAAGAAGACAGGCGCCGCCGAACCGACGCTCTCCTACGCCGAAGCATTGGAAGTCGCGTTGTGCTTCGGCTGGATCGACGGCCAGAAGGGCAGGCTTGATGACCGCCACTGGCTGCAGCGGTTCACACCGCGCAAGCCGGGCAGCCGGTGGTCGAAGATCAACACGCAGAAGGCCGAGGCGCTGATCGAGGCGGGCCGGATGCATCCGGCCGGCCTCCGCGAGGTCGAGCTGGCCAAGGCCGACGGGCGCTGGGAGCAGGCCTACGCCGGTCAGCGGGACGCGGCCGTGCCCGAGGATCTGCGCCAGGCGCTCGATGCGAATCCGGCCGCCAGCGAGTTCTTCGAGACGATCAGCAGCGTCAACCGCTACGCGATCCTGTACCGGATCCAGGCGGTCAAGCGCGCCGAGACCAGGGCGCGCAAGATCGAGCAATACGTGCAGATGCTTGCTGAGCACAAGACGATCCACCCGTGACGGAGGCGGCCGCCGCGCCGCCGGTGCCCGCGGTCCTGCTGATCACGGGCATCCAGGCGGCCGGCAAGTCCACGGTCGCGCAGCTCGTCGCCGAGCAGCTGCCGCGGGCGGTCCACCTGCGAGGCGACCGGTTCCGGCGCATGGTCGTCAGCGGCCGCGCCGACATGACGGCAGACCCCTCGCCCGAGGCGGTGCGCCAGCTGCGCCTGCGCCACCGGCTGACCGCTCAGGTCGCCGACACCTACTTCCGCGCGGGCTTCACCGTCGTCGCCCAGGACATCGTGCTCGGCCCGCATCTGACCGATATGGTCGGCGCGATTGCCAGCCGCCCGCTGCTTGTCGTGGTTCTCGCGCCGCAGCCGCACGCCGTCGCCGAGCGCGAGGCCGGCCGGGCCAAGAGCGCTTACGGGACGTTCACCGTGTCGGACCTCGACGACGCACTGCGCCGCGGCACCCCGCGGATCGGCCTGTGGCTGGACAGTACCGGGCAGACGCCAGCGCAGACCGCGGCCGAAATACTGCGGCGGGCATGGACCGAGGCCGCGGTCGGCTAGCAACAGAGGCGACGGGCCGGGTCAGCCGATGTCGCGACGACGCAAGCCCGCCAGGCCGGCGGCGGTCGCCGCGACCACGGCAGCGCTCAGCCATATCAGCGGGGCGGCAGTCAGCACCCCGCCCGGGAGCGCCGGGACGTGCGTGAAGGGCGAGATGTCCAGGACTGCCTGCGTCAGCCTGAAGCCCGGCCCGAGTACCGCGATGACGACAGCGATCCCGAACACGGTCCAGCCGGCGGTAACGCTCCATCGCGGCAGCAGGCCGACGGCCGCGGCCGCGGCCGCGCCGATCAGCAGCGACGCCGGGATCTGCACCAGGCTGGCGCCGAGGAGCCGCGGGAGCTGGGTGCTGAGGCTCGAGCTGGCCAGCCCGTATCCGAGTCCCATGCCCAGGCCGCCCGTCACCAGGACCGCGACCGTGGCGGCGGCGGTGACCAGCAGGTGACTCGCGCCCCAGCTAACCCGGCCCACCGGCGCGGCCAGGAGCGGCTCGGCGTGGCCGTCGGTCTCCTCGGTTCGCAGGCGCAGCACCGCGGCGACCGCGAACGCCGCCGCGGCCATCCCGACCAGGCTCATGCAGGCGGCCAGGTAGGCGTTGGTCAGCGCGTTCTGATGCGCGATCCTGACCAGCGTCTCGGCAACCGCGCCCTGCCGCGACCCGATCAGCTGGCCGATGCCGTTCGCCACCACGCCGATGGCAAGGCCGCCGACGAGGAATCCCGCGGCCCAGCCGGCTACCGCGCCGCGCAGCAGCCGCCAGGACAAGCCGGCGGGACCCGCGAGCAGGACGCTGGCCGTCGCCGGACCCGGCCGCGGCGGCACCAGCCCGGCGCCCTGATCGCGATAGCCGGCGAGCAGGAACGCCACCGCTATCCCGGCGATGGTCGCCGCCACCGGCAGCGCGATGACCCACCAGCGCTCGCCGCCGAAGGGCCGGAGCAGCTCCGCCCAGCCGATCGGCGACAGCCAGGTCAGCCAGCTCAGATGGTGGCTGCCGCCGGAATCGCCCACGCCGCGCAGGAAGAAGACCACGGCGATCGCCGTGATCGCGATCGAGCGCGCGCCCCGCGCCGTGCCGCTGATCTGCGCGGCGATCGCGGCGACCGCCGCGAACACCAGCCCGCAGCCCGCCTCCGCGAGACCGAACGCGAACCCGCCGGCCAGCGGAAGCCCGCTCGCGGCCAGCACGGCGGCCGTGAGCACGAGAACGACCGCATTGGCGACGGCGGCGACCGTGAGCGCGACCGCCAGCGGCGCGTGCCGCCCGACCACCGTCGAGCCGATGAGCTCGAGGCGGCCAGTCTCCTCGTCACCGCGCGTGTGCCTGACCACCAGGAAGATGCTCATCAGGCCCGCGGCGAGCGCCGCGTAGACCAGGTACCGCCACGCCGCGAGCGCTCCCAGCGAATTGCCGTGCAGCTGGCCGTACAGGAACGACAGCGCCTGGTCGTGCCCGATGCTGCGGATGAGCGTCGCCCGCTCGGCGGCCGTGCTGTAAATCTTCTTGAGCGCGAAGCCCCCGGACCCTGCGATCGCGAGCAGCAGATAGATCCAGATGGGAAGCATGATCCGGTCGCGGCGAATCGCCAGCTTGGTCAGCTCGCGCGCTCCGGTGAGCGGGCCAGCCGGCCTGGGCGGGGCGAGCGTGGCTGGCTGAGTCGCCACGCCGGTCACGCCGGCACCGGCCCGTGCTCACTCGTGGCGCCTACCTCGCCATCGCGGTGCGCGTAGTGCCGCAGGAACAGCTCCTCCAGCGTGGGCGGCTGGCTGACCAGCGTCCGCACGCCGGCCGGAACGAGGACCCGGAGCAGCGCATCCAGCTGATCGGAGTCCACTTCGCAGCGCACCCGGCTGCCGCCATCGGGCCCGGCGTCAACAACGAGGTCGTGCACGCCCGGGACCCGATCCAGGCCGCTGACGACGCCGGAAAGCTCCGCCGCGATCGACGTCCTGGTCAGGTGCCTGAGGTCGGCCAGAGTGCCGGTCTCGACCGTCCGGCCGGACCTGATGATCGTCACCCGGTCACACAGAGCCTCGACCTCGGACAGGATGTGGCTGGACAGCAGCATTGTGCGGCCGCGACTGCGCTCGTCTTCCGCGCACTCGCGGAACACCGCCTCCATCAGCGGATCAAGCCCCGACGTCGGCTCGTCCAGCAGCAGCAGCTCGGCATCCGAGGCGAGCGCCGCGACCAGCGCGACCTTCTGCCGGTTGCCCTTGGAATAAGCCCGCGCCTGCTTGGTCGGATCCAGGTCGAAGCGCTCAAGCAGCTCGGCGCGCCGGCTGGCGTCCAGGCCGCCGCGGAGCCGGCCGAGCAGGTCGATGACCTCTCCCCCGGTCAGGTTCGGCCACAGCGTCACATCGCCGGGCACGTAGGCCAGCTTGCGGTGCAGTTCGACGGCCTGGCGCCACGGATCGCCCCCGAGCAGCCGCGCCGTGCCGCCATCGGAGCGCAGCAGCCCGAGCAGGACCCGGATTGTGGTGGTTTTCCCGGCCCCGTTCGGCCCGAGGAAACCGTGCACCTCGCCAGCCGCGACCGTCAGGTCGAGGCCGTCGAGCGCGAGAGTCTTGCCGAAGGCTTTGCGCAGCCCGGAGACTTCGATAGCGTTCACGACAAGACAGAATACAGTAATTTCAGAAACTACTAAAAATAAGAACGGGAACGGGACGCACCCCGGGGAGCTCGTGTCCGCACCGCAACGCAGCGCAGAAGGTAATGCGCCGGCCCAGGCCGGGGCCGCTCAGCGCGACCCCGCGGCCGTGCGCGAGTTCATCGAGCGGTTCACCGCCAACCTCACCCAGGCGGGCTTCCCGCGCACCCCGGCGCGGGTCTTCGTCGCCCTGCTGACCGCCGATAGCAGCAGCCTGACCGCGGCCGAGCTCGGTGAACTCCTGCAGGCCAGCCCGGCGTCGGTGTCCGGCGGCGCCCGGTATCTCGTTCAGGTGGGCCTGGTGACCAGCCACGGGGAGCCGGGCTCACGGCGCCAGCACTACGAAATGTCGGTCCACGTGTGGCAGGACATCGTCGGTCTGCGGGACCGGCAGTTCACGCGGTGGGCGCAGGATCTTCGCGAAGGCGTCAGGGTCCTCGGGCCCGAGTCTCCCGCCGCGGAGCGAATGGCGGAGACGGTCAGGTACTTCGAGTTCATCTCCGAAGAGATGGCCGGGCTCCTCGCCCGCTGGAAGGAACGGCAGTCCGGCGCCTAGCACGTGATTCTGCCCGCCGGGATTAACCACTAGCCGCGCCGCGCTGGTAAGACTGGTAGTGACGGCGAGGAGAAGGGCTGCGGACGTGGGGCGGGATCCAGCTGACCTCTACGAGGCGGAGCCTGGCGCGCCCACGCCGGATCGCGATCTGGTGATGCTGTATTACCTCGACGGCTTCATCGACGCGGGCGCCGCCGGACGGCTGCTGTCGGCGCACCTGCTCAGCTCCCTCGAGCACGAGCAGATCGCCAGGTTCGACATCGACTCGCTGCTCGACTATCGCTCGCGCCGGCCGATCATGACGTTCTCCAAGGACCACTGGGAGGACTACGACGCGCCCGAGCTCGGCCTGCACCTGCTCCGCGACACCGAGGGCACGCAGTTCCTGATGCTGTCCGGCCTCGAGCCCGACCGTGAGTGGGACACGTTTACCAGCGCGGTCCGGCAGCTGTCCGCGAGCCTGGGCGCGCGCCTGGCGGTCAGCTTTCACGGCATCCCGATGGGAGTCCCGCACACCCGCCCGCTTGGCGTCACCGCTCACGCCACGCAGCCGGGCCTGATCGAGGGCTACCGGCCGCTCGTCGACAAGCTGCAGGTCCCCGGCAGCGCCGCCGCGCTGCTCGAGTACCGGCTCGGCGGCGAGAACCGGGCGGCCATCGGCTTCGCCGTACACGTGCCGCACTACCTGGCCCAGGCCGCCTACCCCGCGGCCGCGGTCGCGCTGCTCGACTCGGTGCAGCGGGTGACCGGCCTGGCTCTGCCCGCTGACGCGCTGCGCGAGGCGGCCCGCCGCACCGACCTGGAGATCGCCCGGCAGGTCGAGGGCTCGTCCGAGGTCGCCGAGGTCGTCCAGGCGCTCGAGCAGCAGTACGACGCGTTCACGGCGGACCGGGAGAACCTCATGGCGGACAGCACCGAGCCGATGCCGACCGCCGAGGAGCTAGGCGCCCAGTTCGAGCGGTTCCTCGCCGAGCAGCAGGGCCGGGGCGAGAACCCGGACCTGTAGTAACCCGTCCGCCAGCGTTACCTCGTTCAGCAGGCCGGTAGCGACATCGAACACGAAGCCGCGGACTGCGCGGGCGTGCGGGATGAACGGGCTCGTGATGATCCGCCGCATCGACTGGCGGACATCGCCCTCCAGATCACCGAACGCCTCGGCTGCCCACGGCGGCTTGAGGCCAGTGTCGGCCTCGATGCTGCCCCTGAATTCGTCATCGGTGAACGTGAGCATGCCGCAGTCGGTGTGATGAATCAGGATGACCTCCCGCGTGCCGAGCAGCCGCTGGCTCACGGCCAGGGAGCGAATCGCGTCATCGGTCACGACGCCGCCGGCGTTGCGGATGACGTGCGCCCGTCCCTCGGACAGGCCCAGGATGCGGTAGACGTCGAGCCTGGCGTCCATGCACGCGACGACCGCGACATCGGGTGTCGGCGTAGCCGGCAGCCGGCTGCCGCGAGACTCTGCGTAGTGGCGGTTGGCCCGGAGAAGTTCATCAGTCGTCGACATGAACTGTTTATCCCCTCCTGGGCGCGCAGTATGGCGACCGCTGACCGAACCTTGGCGCCCGGCAGAGACAACGCCGCCCGAAGCCGGGAACCCTCACGTCATCGCCCAGGTGTCGAGGGGCCGGCACGCGCTTGCCGAAAACGAGGGGACGAACTGCATGAGCCGCACGGTAGCGAACGGGGGGTCTACCGGCGGGCAGCCCTCCTCGGTGGAGATTCAGGCCACGGGGACCGGGGTGCGGCGGGGCGAAATCCTCGTGCCCACCCAAATCGGCGTCGCCACCTATGGCCTGCTCGGCTGCGCTGCGGCCCCGCTAGTCGCCGGGTCATTGCAGCGTAAGAGCTGCGAGGTCCGCCTGGCGCCGGTGCCCCGCTGCGACGACCCGCTAGCCGACACCGACGCGATCCTCCACCTGGCCATCTGCGGGCAGCAGGATGGCGGGACGGTCGCGATTGCCGCTGCGGCCGCGCCTGAGGACAAGCTCTCGGCGGCCCTCTCGCGGACGGCCGTCGAGGAGTGGGCCGCGGTGGTGGGGACCCGGATGGTGCTGGTCGCGGGCACCCCCTGGTGCGGTGGCGCGCTGCGGGCCGCGAAGATCTGCACCGAGGCCGCCACCGAGCACGCCGGCCGCGGCGGGGCGGTGCTGATGCTCGGCCCGGCGACCCTGCCGCCGGAGACCGTCGACGAGCTTGTCCGCCTCGGCGCCGTCCCGGTGACTTCCCTGGCCGAGGCTCAGCCGGGTGACGTGGTCGTGTTCCCGGCGCATGGCGTCCCCACCGAGGTCAAGGTGGAGGCGGCCGAGCGCGGGCTGACGATCGTCGATGCGACCTGCCCGCTGGTCGCCGACGCGCAGGAAACGGCGTCCAGGCTCGCCCAGCGCAACCAGCACGTCGTTCTCATCGGCAAGCCGTCGGCCGCCGCGGCCGGCCCGGTCGCAAGCCGGGCGGCCGGTCACGTCACGGTCGTTGAGACTCCGGCGGGGACGACCTCCATGCAAGTCCGCGATGCCCACCGGGTCTCCTACATGCTCCAGCCGGGCATGCCGATCGAGGCCGCGGCCAGCGTGGTCACCGCGCTGCGCTCGCGCTACCCGACGGTCAAGGGCCCGCAGACCGTCGGGCTGTGCTACGCGGCGTCTGACCGGGCCGCGGCCGTCCACTCCGTTGCGGCCGGGAGCGACGTGCTGTTCGTTCTCGGGCACGAGAACTCCGCCGACGCGCGCCAGCTCTGCGCGCAGGCGCGGGCCGACGGAGCCAGGGTCCAGGTCATCGGGGCTGTGTCCGATATCACCCCGGCGATGCTCACCGGGGTCACCACCGTCGGACTGGCCGAGTCGACCTCGGCCCGCGCCGGACTGGCGGGCGAGGTCACGGCCGCGATCGGCGGACTTGGCCCGCTGAGCGTGGCCAGGCGGCAGGTCAGCACCGAGGTGCCGGGCAGCGTCAGATAACCGCAGGGCTCCCGGCGTCGTCCCCGGATCAGCACGGCGGGCCACGATAGGCTCAAGCGGCATGACGGGCAAACCGGACGATCAGCAGACCCGGCCGCGGGGCGCATTCCGCCGCCGGCTCGAGTCCGGCGATTTCGCCGTCACGGCCGAGATCGGCCCGCCGCGCGGCGCCGACCTCGCGCCGGTCACCGAGAAGGCCGCAGCGCTGCGGGACTGGGTGGACGCGGTCAACATCACCGACAACCAGAGCGCCGCGGTCCGGCTATCGAGCCTGGCCGGAAGCCTCGCCGCCAAGGATGCCGGCGTCGAGCCCATCATGCAGGTCACCTGCCGCGACCGGAACCGGATCGCGCTGCAGTCGGACCTGCTGGGCGCGGCGGCGCTCGGCATCCCGAACGTGGTCATCATGACGGGCGATCATCCGCGGCATGGCGATCACTCGGACGCCACGCCGGTGTTCGACCTCGACAGCCGGCAGCTCCTCAGCGTGGCCACCGCGATGCGTGATGAAGGCCGCCTCATGGCCGGCGGCGCGCTGACCCCGCCGCCAGACTGGCTGCTCGGGGCGGTTGAGAACCTGCCGGCCGCCTCTGACGACAGCCTGACCGACCCCGTCACCACGCGCCTCGTCGCGAAGATCGAGGCTGGCGCGCAGTTCGTTCAGACCCAGTTCGTGTTCGACGTGCCGGCCTTCGCCGCCTGGATTGGCAGGCTGCGCGATGCCGGGCTCACCGAGCGATGCCACATCCTCGCCGGCGTCGGGCCGGTCAGGTCGCCGCGCGCCCTCGCCCACCTGACCAAGGTTCCCGGCGTCTCTGTGCCCGATGACGTGGTCGCCCGGCTCATCGCCGCCGGGCCTGATCGCTTCCGGGCCGAGGGCGAGCGGCTGTGCAGCGAGATCATCGCCGCCCTGACCGATGTGCCCGGGCTCGCGGGCGTGCACGTCATGGCCATCGGGGCGGAACGAACCATCCCGGGCATCCTCAGGAACGCGGGGCTGGCCCCCCGCCCGGTCACGACAGGAACGTCGGATCGGCCGGGTGCGGGTTCGTAACCCGGTCCTTCGGCTCCTCCCAGGTCTCCTGCCGGCCGAGAACGGTCAGGTCAAGGAACGTGTACGCGTTGCCGAGCTGGTCGGATCCGCGGGCCCAGGTTGAGTAGGTGTGGAAGATCCGGTCCCCGTCCAGCAGGAAGCAGCTGAGGCCGGGCATCTCGGCGGATCCGGGGTCAGGCTCGCTGCCTTCCTCCTCCGGGGTACGGAAGTTGTACATCACCGGCGCGACCGAGGAGTCGAGTGTTGCGTGGAAGTCGTAGTTGAAGTCACTGCCGTACGAGGAGTACCAGTCGAACGTCCAGCCGCGCTGCGCCCGGTAAGCCGACAGCTTCGCCAGGGGCGCGCGCGATACCCCGGCGAACGCCGTGTCGCGCTTGCGGAGATGCGCCAGCATCCCCGGTGCCATCTCATCCAGGCCGGCCGTGCAGCCGGGGCAGGCCGCGTCCCAGGCGGGGTCGAACATCACGTGCTGGACAATCAGCTGCCTGCAGCCATCGAACATGTCGCCGAGGCTGACTGGTCCGGACGGCCCCTCGAACTGGTAGTCCTTGCTGACCGCCACCATCGGCAGCCGGCGCCGCTCGGCGTTGAGTGCGTCCCGCTGCCTGGTGTTCTCCTTCTCCCTGGCCAGCAGTTCCTTGCGCGCGACCAGCCACTCCTCCGGCGTTACGACCTCGGGCAGGCTCATGCTCTGTCTCCTCCTTGACCCGGATATTGCGGGCAAGTGCCCGCCCTGCAATTACGACGCAAGCGTTACCCTCTGCTGGACAGGGCGGCTGTCTTTTTCGGAGATCGCCGTTCGTCGTGCGGACGAGGACTCCAATCGAGGGAGAAGCGATGGAGTACATGCTCCTGATGATCTCTAGGCACTCACCGGAGGACGTGCCGGTCACGACGGAGTCGGGCGAGCCCTGCTGCGCGCCCTGGATCCGGGAGATGACGGCCCAGGGCGTGGTGATCAAGGACGGGGCCCAGCTGCAGTCCGCCAGCGCCGCCACCACCGTCGCCCTGCAGGACGGCGAGGTCCTGCTGTCGGACGGCCCGTTCGCCGAGACCAAGGAGCAGATTGTCGGCTACAACGTGATCGAGTGCGCTGATCTCGACGAGGCGATCCTCACCGCGTCCCGGCATCCCGTGACCGAGAACGGCGGGCGCGTCGAGATACGGCCCATCCTGAGCAGCTAACGGCACCCGCTACGTGACCAACGTCGAAAAAGCCGTCACCGAGGCCTTTCGCCAGGAGTGGGGCCGGGTCGTCGCGACCCTGATCCGGATGACCGGGGACTGGGACCTGGCCGAGGAGTGCGCTCAGGACGCATTCGCGGCCGCGCTCGCCCGCTGGCCCGGCGACGGCATCCCCGACCGGCCCGGCGCCTGGCTGACCACTACTGCCCGCAACCGCGCACTGGACAAGCTGCGCCGCACCAAGACCGAGGCCGCCAAGCTGAAGGAGGCCGCGATGCTGGCAGACCCTGGGCCGCCGGCCGGTAGCACCGACGACAGCGGCGTCTCCGACGACCGGCTTCGGCTCATCTTCACCTGCTGCCATCCGGCGCTGTCGCTGGAGGCGCGGGTCGCGCTGACCCTGCGGACACTCGCTGGCCTGACCACCGCGGAGATAGCGCGGGCGTTCCTCGTGCCCGAGGCCACGATGGCCAAGCGGCTGGTGCGGGCCAAACACAAGATCCGCGACGCTGGCATCCCGTACCGAGTGCCGCCGGCCCACCTCCTGCCGGACCGGATGAGCGGCGTGCTGGCGGTCCTGTACCTGCTGTTCAACGAGGGTTACTCGGCCACCGCCGGGAGTGACCTCGTCCGCACCGATCTCAGCGCCGAGGCCATCCGGCTCGCCCGCGTGCTCAACAGCCTGATGCCCGCCGAACCCGAGACCTGCGGCCTGCTCGCGCTGCTGCTGCTCACCGACGCCCGGCGGGGCGCCCGGCTCGACGACAACGGTGATGTCATCACGCTGGACCGGCAAGACCGGACCCAGTGGGACATCGGGAAGGTCAGCGAAGGCCTCGAACTGCTCAACTCCGCCCTGCGCCACCGCCGGGTCGGCCAGTACCAGCTTCAGGCAGCGATCGCGGCCTGCCACGCCAGGGCCGCCGATCCCGCCGACACCGACTGGGCCCAGATCGCCGCGCTGTACGGGCGGCTCTACGAGATTCTCCCGTCGGCGGTGGTGGAGCTGAACCGCGCGGTCGCGATCTCCATGGCCGACGGCCCGGCCGCGGCCCTCGCCATCGTGGAGGACCTGGACGCCAGCGGGCAGCTGGCCGGCTATCACCTGCTCGCCGCGACCCGCGCCGACCTGCTGCGCAGGCTCGGCCGGCTCGAGGAGGCGGCGGAGTGGTACCGGGAGGCGATCGCGATGACCAGCACCGAGCCGGAGCAGCGGTTCCTGACCCGGCGCCTGGACGAGGTCATCGCGGCCTCGCTGTGAGCGCGCGGTGAGCGGGACTCAGGACGGGCGCTTGAACTGCCCCGGCTGCCGGCCGGCCGAAGGCGGGCCGGCGTAAGCCTGGGCGATGTCCAGCCAGCGGTCCGCGTCCGCCCCGACCGCCGCGAGCCGCAGGTCGGCGCGGTGCCTGCGGCGGGTGACGAGCAGGCAGAAGTCGGCGGCCGGGCCGGTCACCCGCTGCCCCGCGTCCGGCGGCCCGAAGGCCCAGGTCTCCCCGCTGGGCGCGAGCAGCTCGACCCTGAACTCCCGCATGGGCGGCGTGAGCCCGTTGTTCGCGAACGCGAAGTCCCTGGTCCGTACCCCGAGCCGGGCCAGATGCCAGATCCCGTCGGTGGCCGTCCAGCCCGCGCCGAGCGCGTCCCGGATGTCCTGACCGTGACCGACCAGCTCCATCAGCCTGGTCGAGGCCAGCGCGGGGGCCGATATCGGGTTGACCATCCAGGGCACGCGCTCGCCCGCGGGCACGGTCGCGAGTGCGGCCAGCACCGCCGCGCGCGAGGACCGCCAGGATGCCAGCAGGTCAGCCGGTGGCATGGCACCAGTGGCCGCCGCCGTAGCGTCCACCGAGGTCTCGAAATCGCCGGTCATCCGGTCGCGCTGCGCCTCGAAGGCCGCCGGATCGGAGATCGCCAGCGTGGTCAGCCGGTCGGACGACTCCAGGTGCCCGATCTGGTGGGCGATCGTCCAGCCGGGCGACGGCGTCGGCATCTGCCATTGCCCCGGAGTCAGCTCGGCTACGAGCCGGTCGATGTCGTCCCCCTCGGCCGCGAGGTCAGAAATGACATCAGCCACAGGGGCCTCCCGTTCCCGTCAGAATGAATACCGCTCTGGGTTGAGCTGGCACTGCCCGGCACGGCCAGCCTGCCGTACGCCGCGGAGCCGGTGCAAGAAGGGGCATACTGAGCCGGAAACGGCGCCCGCGATACGGAGGCCACTGTGCTGTTCCCGACCTCGCTTGTCGGCAGTTATCCGCAGCCGGACTGGCTGATCGACCGCGAGCGGCTGGCGGGCCGGTTCCCGCCGCGCGTCCGGGCGCGCGAGCTGTGGCGCGTCGACCCGGAGTACCTGGAGCAGGCGCAGCGCGATGCGACGCTGCTGGCGATCCGGGCGCAGGAGGACGCCGGGCTGGACATCATCACCGACGGCGAGATCCGCCGGGAGAGCTACTCGAACGCGTTCGCCACCGCGCTGTCGGGCGTCGACATCGACAATCCGGGCACGGCGCTCGACCGCAGCGGCCACCCGAACCCGGTGCCGCGCATCACGGGGCCGATCACGCGGACGCGGCCCGTCGGCGTCGAGGCGGTGCAGTTCCTCCGGGCGCACACCGACAAGACGATCAAGGCCACGGTCCCCGGGCCGTTCACGATGGCCCAGCAAGCGCAGAACGACTACTACCCGTCCGCGGAGGAGGCAGCGTTCGGCTACGCGGACGCGGTCAACGCCGAGGTGGCTGACCTGTTCGCCGCCGGAGCGGACATCGTCCAGCTGGACGAGCCGTATCTGCAGGCCCGGCCGGAGGAAGCGAAGAAGTACGGCGTCGCCGTGGTGAGCCGCGCGCTGGAGGGCATTCGCGGCACGACGGCCGTGCACCTGTGCTTCGGCTACGCGGCGATCATTCACGACCGGCCGTCGGGCTACTCGTTCCTGCCGGAGCTGGCCGGGACGCCGGCCGACCAGATCTCGATCGAGACCGCCCAGTCCGGGCTCGACTGCTCGGTCCTGAGCTCGCTGGCCGGCAAGACCGTGATTCTCGGCGTGCTGAACCTCGGCGACGCGACCGTGGAGACGCCGGAGGTCATCGCCGAGCGGGTGCGGCGGGCGCTGCCCTACGTTCCGGCCGACCGGCTGGTGCTCGCGCCCGACTGCGGCATGAAGTACCTGCCGCGCGCGTCCGCCGAGGGCAAGCTGGCCGCGATGGCGCACGCGGCGCGGGAACTGCGCGCGGAACTCGGCTCAGAGCCGGGCTCGGAGCCGGGCTCGGAGCCGGGCTCGG
>DAIOWC010000147.1:14232-16084 GCA_036758685.1 Streptosporangiaceae bacterium
GAGCCGGGCTCGGAGCCGGGCTCGGAGCCGGGCTCGGCCGGCTAGCCGGGCAGGCGGCGCTGCGCCGTCGCCGGCTGGCCGCCCGCGGAGATCCGGACTCGCCGCCTACACCGGCCAGTTGGCGGGCCTTCTCAACTACGTTCCGGTTCGGTGGGCAGGAATCGGTGCAAATCGGCTCCGAAGTTGACTCGAACCGGAACGTAGTTGACGAGTCGGCCAACCTACCCCCAGTTTCGTTCGCTTTTGCGTCCAGCTTGTCCGGATCTGCGCGAACGAAACTGATGTTAAGTGAGCCGATGTACCGGCTTACGGAGTAGCCAGAAGGCGCGAATCAGTCATCTGACCCGCTGACGATCGCGACCCCGAACCCGGCGCTGACCTGTGACCTAGATGCTCCATGGCGCCATATGTACCCAGCTAGACACCATGGCGACGCCATCATGCGCCATCTAGACTTGCAATGGCGCCATAGTGGTGCCATACTGATGTCATGGAACTTGAACCGTACGTCGCAACGCTCCGCCAGGAGCTGGCTGCGGCCGCCGAGATGGCCGGACCGGACGCGCGCGAGCTCGCCGAGCGGCTAGCTACCCCGCTGGAGTCAGCCGCCAGGCTAGCGCTGCTCGAGGCCCTCTCCGCCGCCGCCGACGAGATCACGGCCGACCTCGCGCCGGGTTCGGTGCACGTCCGCCTGCGCGGGCGGGAGCCGAGTTTCGTCGTGACCCCAGCCCTGCCCGAAGCCTTCGCCGAGCCGTCCGGTCCCGGTGCCGGCGCCCTGCCGCCCGCTCCCGAGTCTGACGAGGGAGCCACCGCGCGCATCAACTTCCGGCTCGGCGAGGGCCTCAAGGGCCGGATCGAGCAGGCCGCCGACCGCGCCGGGCTTTCGGTCAACAGCTGGCTCACCCGCGCCGCGGCCGCCGCACTGGAGACAGACAGCCCGGCCCGCGGACCGGAACGCCGCGGTGCTCGCAGCGACCAGCGCTTCACCGGCTGGGTGCGCTAGCACTCGCGCCTCCGCCGCCCGTCCGCTTCCCAGCAAGACCCCTTACCAACCCGTCTGGAGAATCACCATGCCTACGTTCAGCACCCCCGAGGCCATCTCGGCCACGATCGACCTGCCCGCAGCCGACGTCCGCGTCCTCGCGAGCGATCGGCAGGACACCGTCGTAGAAGTCCGTCCCAGCTCCAGCTCGAACGAGCAGGACGTCAAGGCGGCCGAGCAGACCAAGGTCGAGTACACCGCGGCCGGCCTGCTCATCAAGGGGCCAAGGCAGCGCGCCATGGGCCTGCGCAAGACCGGGTCGGTCGACGTGACCGTCGAGCTGCCGGCGGGGTCGCAGATCGGCGCCGAGGCCGGCATCGGCGCCCTGCGTTTTACCGGCCCGCTCGGCAAGTGCCGCGCCAAGATGGGCGCCGGCAGCGTCGAGGTCGACGAGGCCGGCCCGGTCGACCTGCACGCCGGCGCGGGATCGATCACCGTCGAGCACGTGTCCGGTCATGCCGAGATCAGCACCGGATCCGGCCGGCTTCGCGTCGGCGCGATCGACGGATCCGCGGTCATCAAGAACTCCAACGGCGAGACCTGGATCGGCGAGGTCGCCGGCGAGCTGCGGGTGAGCGCCTCCAACGGCGCCATCTCCGTCGGCCACGCCGGCAGCGACGTGACCGCCAGCAGCGCGAACGGCGAGATCCGGGTGGACGAGCTGACGCGCGGCTCCGCCTCGCTCAAGACCGGTTACGGCGAGATCCACTTCGGTGTCCACGCCGGCACCGCGGCCAAGGTCGACGCCTACACGCGCCTCGGCACCGTCCGCAACTCCATGGAGGCGGCCGACAGCCCCGAGCCGTCCGA
>DAIOWC010000148.1:0-16019 GCA_036758685.1 Streptosporangiaceae bacterium
GCGATCATGTCCGGGCTGATGATGGGCATGTTCCTGGCCTCGCTGGACCAGACGATCGTATCGACGGCGCTGCCGACCATCGTCGGGGACTTTCACCACAGCAACCTGCTCTCCTGGGTCATCACCGCGTACCTGCTAGCCAGTACGGCCTCGACGCCGATCTGGGGAAAAGCAGGTGACCTCTACGGACGCAAGCGTCTCTTCCAGCTCGCCATCGTGATGTTCCTGCTGGCCAGCGCGCTCTGCGGGCTCTCCAGGAATATCTTCGAGCTGATCGCCTTCCGTGGCTTGCAGGGAATCGGGGGCGGCGGCCTGCTGTCACTCGCCTTCGCGATCATCGGTGATGTGATCCCGCCGCGAGAACGCGGCCGTTACCAGGGATACTTCGGTGCCGTCTTCGGCGTGTCCAGCGTGCTTGGCCCGCTGGCCGGCGGGTTCGCCGTCGACCACCTCACCTGGCGTTACATCTTCTACGTCAACCTTCCGCTCGGTATCGCCGCGCTGATAGTCACCAATCGCGTACTGCGGCTGCCCGCACGAAAGCGGGAAGTGAAGATCGACTGGTGGGGCTCGATCCTGCTGATCGCCGGGGTCTCGTGCATCCTGCTCGCGACGCAGCTGGGCGGCACTACCTACCCGTGGGCTTCGTGGCAGATCATCGGGCTTTTCGTACTCGGAGCACTAGTCCTGACCGGCTTCGCGCTCTGGGAGGCCGTCGCGCCCGAGCCAATCCTGCCGCTTGGGCTGTTCCGCCTGCGGATCTTCACCGTGTCCAACATCATCTCCTTCGTCAGCGGCGTCGCGATGTTCGGCGCGCTGGCGTTCCTGCCGCAGTACCTGCAGCTTGTGCACGGGGTGTCGGCCACCGAGTCGGGCCTGCTCCTGCTGCCGCTGCTTGTCGGCCTCCTGGCCATGAGCATCAGCTCGGGCATCTTTATCTCGCGGACCGGGCAGTACCGGTGGTTCCCGCTGGTCGGCACGATCATCGTCACGATCGCGGTGGCGCTGCTATCGCGCCTCGGCGCGCACACTTCGCTGCGGATAGTGAGCCTGGACATCCTGGTGTTCGGCATCGGGCTCGGCTTGTTCATGCAGGTGCTGACGCTCGTCGTGCAGAACGCCGTGCCGATGAAGGAGCTGGGCGTCGCGACCTCGTCGGTCACCTTCTTCCGGTCCATGGGAGGCGCCATCGGGGCGTCCGCTCTGGGTGCGGTCCTGACCGCGGGGATCACGGCCGAGCTTCCGCGCTACCTGCCGCCGGCCGTGTTGGCCGTGGGCGGAAACAAGGTCGGAGCGCTCATCGGCAGCCCGGCCCAGGTGGACGCTCTGAAGCGGACGCATCCGGCGATCCACGAGGGCATCATCCAGGCGTACTCGCACGCAATTGACCGGCTGTTCCTGGTCGCCGTGCCAGTGTCCATACTCAGCGTCATCGCCGCGCTGTTCATCAACCAGGTGCGGCTGCGCACGAGCAACACCCAGACGCGCCCCACGGTTGAGCCTTCCGCCGAAGTCGGCGAGGATGCGGCTACGGTCGCTACCGAAGGGACGCATTAGATGCCTGGTGTGACCATCTCGGCGGGTTACGGCGCAGGCGGCAGCATCATCGCCCCCGAGGTCGCCCGCCAGCTCGGCGTACCGCTGCTCGACCGGGCCATCAGCTCCCATGTCGCCGCGCAGCTGCAGGTCTCCGTTCAGGAAGCCGAAGGCGCGATGATCCGCCGGCCGCTGGTCGACCGCTTCTTTAGCGTGCTGTCCCCGCTGGCAGGCGGGGTGCTCGGCGCCGGCACTGACGGGACGCCGCACGACGTCGTCCCGCCGCCGAACGAAGCGGCCTTCTTCCGTGAGCAGGCCGAGGCGATCATGCGCGAGGCGCTCGCGTCGGGCGCGGTGATCCTCGGACGGGCCGGCGGCGCTGCCTTCAGCAAGGAGCAGGGCGTGCTGCGGGTGCGGCTATTCGGTTCGACGCAGGCGCGCATCGAGCAGGCAGCCAGGATCGAGAACGTCGACCTGCTGACCGCCCGTCAGCGCCAGCCCCAGGTCGACCGCGCCCGCGCGCAGTACGTCCGCCGCCTGTACTGCGTCAGCATCGATGACCCGGAGCTGTACCAGCTGCAGATCGACAGCACTGCACTGCCGCTCCGAGCCTGCGCCGACCTCATCGCCGCCGCCTATCGCAGCTACGTTCAGGCTCAGCCGGTCGATGCCTGACCGAAGGGGCTGAGCCGCCGGCTGGCGGAGGCGGACCTGGCCCGTCCCTGTCGTCGGCGGCCCGGCCAGGGCTACTTGGAGAACCAGCTGACCACCGGCTTTCCGAGCGGCAGTCCCTTGCCGCCCACGGACTCGAGGGCACCGCTGAGGTAGGCGTAGTAGCCCAGGATCGCAAAGATCATGACGAACACGCCGCCAGCCCGGTACGTCCCGGAGGACGTGCCCATGACGGCGACGGCCAGCAGCGCCACGCCCGCCGTGCCGGCGCCCAGGATCAGCGAGAACACCAGCGGCAGCCTCAGCGTGACCAGGAACAACATGAAGATCGCGGCATCCCAGCCGATGAGGAACTGTCCCAGCGTGTGCGGGATGTCCGCGGCTGGTATGGCGTACCAGTTGTGCGTCAGGCCCAGCACCATCGCCGAATAGCTCAGCCAGAAACCTGCGAACGTTCCGAGGATCGTCGCGACGAATGTCTGCTGGAGCGAGGCTGCCCAGATGGTGGCGATCAGCAGGATCAGGCCGGTGCCGGCGTAGACGATCGGCTGTACGGTCCCCGGCTGCACCGCTAACGGCACGTTGCCGAGAAGTGAGATGCCCAGCACGAGGCTGCCGGTGGCGAAAACTATCAGCCCGAGCACCGCGGGATTGCCTGCCAGTTGCGGGGCTTGAACTGATTCTGCCGGCCGGACCTCGGCATGCTGCGCATTGCTGTCGGCTGCTTCAGACTGCACGTCGGTCATCGGACCTCCTAGGTCTGGTGGCCCGCGCCCGTCAGCGGCGACCGCGATGCGGACAAAGGCTCACCTAGCGGACGCGCACAGCATTTCTCTCGCATGTGCCGCTGTCAATAGGCGTTTTATCCGTCGGAAATCGCCGCGCTATCGGCACGCCGACCAGGCTCTAGAGTGGGCCTGGACGAGAGGCCGCCGCGGTCGTGCGGCTGAGCTGACCTGAGGAAGGCATGGCACGCAGAGACGGCAGCCCGGACTTCATCGAAGCGCTGGCGCGCGGACTCGACGTGATCCGGGTATTCCGACCGCACCAGCCAGTCATGTCTCTGACCGCAGTGGCGAGCGCGGCCGGACTGGCCCGGCCGACGGCGCGCCGCGTGCTGCTCACTCTCCAGCAGCTGGGCTACGTACGCCAGGTCGAACGCGGCTACGAGCTGACCGCACGAGTGCTCGAGCTTGGCATGTCCTATGTCCTGTCCCGCAACCTCTGGGAGGTTGCGCGGCCGCATATGGAGCGCCTGGTCGTTCAGACCCACGAGTCCAGCTCCATCGCCCAGCTCGACGGGTCGGACATCGTCTACGTCGCGCGGGTCGCCGTCCCTAAGATCGTCGCGCTGGCCGTGACGATCGGGACCAGGTTCCCGGCCATGCAGACTTCGCTCGGCAAGGTCCTGCTCGCGGCCATGCCGCTGGCGGACGCCGAGCGAGTCCTCGCCGAGCCGAGCAGGTCGGGGATCACTCCTCGCTTCGCGCCGACGGCCGATGAACGCGCCGCCATGCTGCGGCAGGTGAGCGCGCGCGGCTGGGCGCTGACGGACGAGGAACTCGCTGCCGGGATCCGGTCGGTGGCGGCGCCGCTGCGGGACGGGAACGGCGAGGTGATCGCCTCCCTGAACGTCAACACCCACGCCGCGGAGACCCCGGTCGAGGTCCTGACCGGGCAGTACCTGCCACTGCTGCTGCAGACTGCGGGTGCCATCAGCGCCGACTGGGCGGCGTACCAGTCGGTGCCGCAGGTCACCGTGGACCGGGCGATTGCGCAACCGTCGCGATCATAAAGTTGCCAGCTCAGAGGCCGATGACGACAGCGCCGGTCGGCGGCTACTGTGAGCCGATGAGACAGACCACCGGCTTTGCGCGCCTCCCGGACGGGGAGCGGATCGCGTTTGCCGTGGTGGGGAGCGGCCCAGCGGTGGTTATGCCGGCGTGGTGGGTCTCCAATCTGGTGGAGGACTGGCACTCTGATCCGCTGCGCCGGTTTATCGAGGGACTGGCCGCCGACCGCATGGTCGTGCGGTACGACCGGCTAGGGACCGGCCTGTCCGACCGGGAGCGGCCGCCCGAGACGTTCACGCCGGAGTTTGAGGATGCGACGCTCTGCGCTGTCCTGGATGAGCTCGCCGTGGTGCGTATGACGCTGGTCGGCATCTCGTGCGGGGGCTGCACCGCCGCGAGCTTTGCCGCGCGGCGGCCGGAGCGCGTCGATCGCCTCGCGCTCTACGGCAGCTACGCCCACGGGCACGGGCTTGGCCCGCCGCAGGCGCGGACCAGCATGGTTGACCTGGTCCGCTCGCACTGGGGGCTGGGCAGTCGGCTGCTGGCGGACATGTTCGGTCCGAGCTGGTCAGCGGAGGACCGGGTTGCCTTCACCGCGCTGCAGCGCGGTGCCGCGAACGCCGAAGTCGCTGCCGATCTGCTCGAGCTGATCTATGCGACCGACGTGCGCGACGATTTGCCCAGGGTTCGTGCGCCTGCGCTCGTCGTGCATCGTGAGCACGACCGCGCCATGCGACTGCGCGGCGCACGCGAGGTCGCGGCGCTGCTACCGCAGGCCGATCTCGTGACGCTGCCGGGTGATGCCCACCTGCCGTGGCACGGCGACGGGGATGGTGTCCTGCGCGCCATCGCGCCGTTTCTGGGCATCGAGGGCCCGCCCGCATCTGAGAGCAGGGCCGACGCCGGCTGGCTGGGTGAGCTCAGTGCCCGCGAGCGCGAGGTGCTCGGGCTGGTCGCGCAGGGTCTTAGCGACCCGCAGATTGCTGAGCGCCTCGTGCTCAGCCCGCACACCGTGCATCGTCACGTGGCGAACATCCTCGCCAAGCTGAGGCTGCCCACCCGCGCCGCGGCCGCCGCCGCCGCGGCGCGCGCTGGCCTGCTCTGATCAGGGTGCCCCGCGGTGGCCCGATCGGGCCATCGCGAAATGGCTCATGCGCTGGATGCCGCGCGAGCGGCCGCGGTGCTCGACTTGAGCTGTCGGCCACCCGAGGAGGGATCACCATGATGCAAGCGGAAAGCGTGGACTTCGAGGCGATCAAGCAGCGCCAGCGGCTGGGCTGGGAGACAGGTGACTACCCCCGAGTGGGTAACACTCTGCAGCTCATGGCCGAGCGCCTGGTAGAGGCCGCGGACGTGCATGCTGGCCAGCAGGTGCTCGATGTCGCCTGCGGTCAGGGCAACGCCGCGATCGCCGCCGCGCGCCGCTTCGCGGACTCGACCGGCGTCGACTACGCGACGAACCTGCTCGCGCAGGGCCGCGCGAGGGCGGACGCCGAGCACCTGCCCGTGACGTTCACCGAGGGCGACGCCGAGGACCTGCCGTTCCCGCCGGCGTCGTTCGATGCGACCCTGAGCACCGTGGGCGTCATGTTCGCTCCGGACCAGGAGCGCGCGGCGGCCGAGCTGGTCCGCGTCACCCGCGCTGGCGGCAAGATCGCGCTGGCAAGCTGGACGCCCGAGAGCCTCGTCGGTCTCCTGTTCAAGACCGTCGGCAAGTACGCGCCACCGCCGGCAGGCGTCAGGTCACCCATGCTGTGGGGCACCCACGCACGGCTCGTTGAGCTGTTCGGTGACACGGTCAGCTGGACCGTCGCCAAGCGCACATTTCATCTCGCCTACCGGTCGCCCGAGCACTTCTCGGAATGGTTCCGCCTTTATTACGGCCCCATCACCCGGCTGGCCGCCAGCCTCGACGACGACACGCGCGCTCAGTTCGGCACCGATCTCGCCGATGTGCCCAGGCAGTTCAACCGCACCCACGACGGCACCGTGCTCGCGCCGTCCGAATACCTGGAAGCCGTCGGCGTGCGGCGCTGATCACCTCGCCGTCTTGGAGGAGTGGCTATGCGGACGAAGGATCCCGACGTCGTTGTCGTCGGGGCAGGCATCGCGGGTGCTTCGGTCGCCGCTGTCCTGGCTCGCAGCGGCATCGAAGTGCTGCTGCTTGAACGGCAGAGCGCATACCGCGACCGCGTTCGTGGTGAGTACATGGCGCCGTGGGGGGTGCTCGAGGCACGAGCCGCCGGGCTCGAGGCCGCTATACGCGGCACGCAAGCTGTCGATGCGCGCTACAGCGTGCCTTATGACGAACTGTTCGAGCCATCGGCCGCCGAAGCGGCAAGTACCGATAACTCAAGAATGCTCCCTGGTGTTCGCGGCCCTCTGTGCGCTTCGCATCCCCGGGCGTGTCAGGCACTTGCCGATGAAGCTGAGCGTCTTGGCGCGGACGTCGTGCGCGGTGTCTCCGACGTGCGCGTCCAGGCAGGTACCCGGCCGTCGATCGCCTACCGCAATGGCTCCGAGATCCTGGTCCGGCCGCGGCTGATCATCGGTGCTGACGGCCGGAACTCGACGGTGCGCAGGCAAGCCGGCATCCACATCGAACAGGCTCCGGCCACCCACGCCGTGGCAGGCATGCTCGTCGAGAACGCCTCGCGATGGCCAGATGACCAGTACGCCATCGGGGTCGAGGGAGACCTTCAGTTCTACGTCTTTCCCCAGGGAGGCGGCCGGCTACGGCTGTACACCTGCCACGCCAACGAGCAGGCGGCACGGTGGGCAGGACGCGCTGGACCGGGGCGCTTCCTGCAGGCCTTCGCGGGACTGCGGTCAGTCCCGGAGGCGCTGGGTCTGGGCGATGTCAGAGCAGCAGGGCCGTGCGCAACTCTCGGCGGCGAGCAGACGTGGTGCGACGAGCCCTATGGGGACGGGATCGTTCTCCTCGGTGACGCCGGGGGCTACGACGATCCAGTCGACGGCCAGGGCCTGTCGCTCGCCCTGCGTGACGTCCGGACGCTTTCTGAGTTGTTGCTCGCCACCGGGGACTGGACAGTCGCCGGGCTGCGCCCGTATGGCCAGCAGCACGCTGAAGGGCTTCGCCGCATGCGGCGCGTGTCCCGGACGTACGCGGCTCTGATGACGACGTTCACTGCTGAAGGCCGGGCTCGGCGAGGTCGTTTCTACGCGGCATCCCAGGCTCGCAGGGACGACGTTCGAATGGCTCTCGCCGCGATCCGTCTCGGCCCGGATCGCGTGCCGGCCGAGGCGTTCACGGATCAGCTCCACGAGTCAGTGCTCGGCGAGCTTGCCGGTGATCCGCAGCTGGTCAAGCTGGGCGCGCCCAAGTCCGCAGCCAGCAGTCACCTCTGACTCGCTCACGGCGCCGCAGTCCAGGCCGCGGATCAGGTATCCGGACAGCGCGCGGGCCGTGGCGGGTTCCTCGAGCACGCCGCCGCGAGAGCGGCCGGCCACGGACGACATGCGCGCCAGGGCAGTCGGCAAGCCACTGCGATAAAACGCGTACGTCGCTGCGTACCGGCTCGCCAGCTGCGCCGGATGCAGATCCCAGCCCTGATAGAACCCCCGAGCCAGCGAGCGCGACACCAGCCGCGAATGCAGCTGCCACGCCGCCCGCACCTCCTCGATGCTCCCGACGGGCAGCACATTCGACGAGCCGTCGGACAGGCGCACCCCGGTTCCGGCCGCAGCGACCTGGAATACCGCCCGTGCGTAATCGGCCGCAGGATGCTCCATGCTCTGGAACTGCGCCGCGATACCCAGCGACGCCGAGTAGTCATAGGTCCCGTAGTGCAGTCCGGTCAGACGGCCGGCGCCCGCGTGCACGCAGCGCGCCACCGTCGCCGCGCCGTCGGGACCGAGCACGATCTGCGGAGTCTCGACCTGCACCTCAAAGACAAGCTGCCCGCCGCGCAGGCCATGCCGGGATTCCAGCCGCGAGCACAGCACGACCATCGCCTCGACCTGAGCCGCGGACGTCACCTTCGGCAGCGTCACGACGAAGCCAGGCGGCAGCGGCCCAGCGGACAAAAGCGTCCCCAGAAACGCATCCAGCGACGCGACGGCACGGGCGCGGGTCGGGCGTTCCAGGCTCTTGATCCGGATCCCGCAGGACTCGAGCCCGCCGCCAGCAGCCAGCACCGCCGCCGCCCGGCGGGCATCAGAGAGCTCCGCGGCCTCGCCCCGGTCGACGTAACCGTCCTCGAAGTCCAGCCGCAGGTCCTCGACCGGCTCCGCCGACAGCTTGGCCAGCACCCGCGACCGCACGTCCGCGGCCAGACTCGGCTCCAGCCCCATGACCAGGCCGAACTCAGCATCGGACGAAGCGCACCGGTCCAGCTCCGCGAGGGCAGCGGCGCCCCATTGTGCCGGCAGGTCCGCAACGTAAGCGTCGCCCGGCACGTAACACGTGTGCACCGGCTGCCGCCCGGCTCGCTCGCCCGGATACCGCTTGGCCAGCTCCCGGTCCCAGCCCGCGAGGAGCCCGTCAAGCGAAGCCAGCAGCGCCGGAAGGTCGTCACCCATGACCAGCACCCACCTCGTGTGCGCCGAGCGCGTTTGTCCGGCCCGGCGTTCCCGGCGGACTGCCCGCGACTGTCACGATCTTGTCCCCGGCGGCGAGCACGGCGTGCAGACAATTCTCGCCCGCCGATGGGCCGTCACGTTCTCTCCAGCCGCATGGCGATCATCTGTCCGATCTGCGCCAGCAAGCGGGGCGCCTCGCGCATGCTGACCGCCGCATCGGGCTCCAGCGCGCTCAGCGAATAGGCGGCGAGCAGCCCGGCATCGGCGAGTTCGTCCGAGGTCAGCAGGCACTGCCCGGCCACGGCCACGACCGGGACGCCGACGCGGCCCGCGGCCCGCGCGACCCCGACCGGGGCCTTCCCGCGCAGGCTCTGCGCGTCCAGGCTCCCCTCCCCCGTGATCAGCAGATCGGCCCGGGCGAGCGCGGCGTCCAGTCCGACGAGCTCGAGCACCAGCTCGATGCCGGGCTTCAGCTCGGCGTGCAGGTAGGCGAGCGCGGCGAAGCCGGTCCCGCCAGCCGCGCCGGCCCCGGGGGACCCGGCCTCGTCGCGGCCAGTCACCGCGGCCGTCAGCGACGCCCACCGCGCGAGCGCGCGGTCAAGCTGCGGCACCTGCGCCGGGCTCGCGCCCTTCTGCGGGCCGAACACCGCCGCCGCCCCGGACTCCCCCAGCAGCGGATTGTCCACATCGCTCGCGACCAGCACCGCGACGCCGGCCAGGCGCGGATCCAGCCCGCTGAGGTCGATGGACGCCAGGTCGGCCAGTGCCGCCCCGCCCCGGCCGAGGCCGGCACCGGCGGCGTCAAGAAGCCGCACCCCCAGCGCCTGCATCATGCCGGCGCCGCCGTCGGTCGAGGCGCTGCCGCCCACGCCCAGGATGATCGTCGCGGCGCCCCGGTCCAGCGCCGCCGTGATCACCTGGCCCAGGCCGAAGGTCGAGGCCGTCAGCGGCGCCAGCTCGCGCATCCGCTCCAGGCCGACCACATCGGCCAGCTCAACCACGGCTACGCCGGCACCTCCCACACTGCCGGCTCGCCAGCCGAACGCCGACTCCACCGGCTCCCCCACCGGTCCCTCGGCCAGCGCCGGCACCCGCTCGAACCCGGCCGCCAGCGCCGCGGCGAGCGTCCCGTCACCGCCATCGGCGACGGGCAGCTCGACGACGTCCAGGGTGGGATCCCCAGAGCGAAGCCCGGCCGCGAGCGCGCGCGCCACCTCAGCCGCCGGCAGGCTTCCCTTGAACTTGTCCGGTGCGACGACGATCCGCATGCGGCCTCTCATCCTCCTTGCTGCCTGCCCGACAGCTGCTCGACGAGCAGCAGCAGGGCCGAGTGGTCAAGGTTGCCGTGGCCCTGGGCGCGCATCGACGCCATGAGCTGCGCGACGGCGGCTCCGAGCGGGATCACGACGCCGGCCTCGCGGGCAGCGGCGGTCACGATCCCGAGGTCCTTGTGATGAAGCTCGATCCGGAATCCGGGCTCGAACTTGCCGGCCAGCATGCCGGGCGCCTTCCGGTCGAGGATCGCGTTGCCGGCCAGGCCGCCGGCAAGCACGCGCACGGCGGCCTCGGTGTCCACGCCGTAGGCGCGCAGGAACACGATGGCCTCGGCCACCAGCTCGATCGTGCCGGCCACGATCAGCTGGTTCGCGGCCTTGACCGTCTGGCCCGATCCGGCGGGGCCGACGTGGACGATCGTCTTGCCGAGCGCGGAGAGGTAAGGCTGCGCCGCCTCGAAGTCCGCGGCCGCGCCGCCGACCATGATCGAGAGTGCGCCATCGATCGCGCCCTGCTCACCGCCGCTGACCGGCGCGTCGAGCACCCGCAGGCCCCGCTCGGCGCCGCGGGCGGCGAGGCCGGCGGCGACATCCGGCCTGATCGTGCTCATGTCGATGTAGAGCGTGCCGGGGCTCGCGGACGCCAAGATGCCGCCATCGCCGTCGGCGACCGACTCGACGTCGGGCGAGTCCGGCAGCATCGTGATCACCACGCCCGCGCCGGTGACGGCCTCGGCCACGGTGCCGGCCGCCCGCCCGCCGGCACCGACGTGCGCCTGTACTGCAGCCTGGCTGCGGTTGTAGCCGACCACGTCGTGGCCGGCCTGGATCAGGTTGCGTGCCATCGGGCGGCCCATGATGCCAAGGCCGATGAACGCGATCGTCGTCATGCCCGTCCTCCGTCCGGTCGGAGCCACGCGAAGCTGTCAGCACTCGCGCCGGTGGGCTTGTACTCAAGCCCGACCCAGCCGTCGTAGCCGGCTGCTGCCAGCTCCGCCAGCCAGGGCTCGATGCTGAGCTTGCCGGACCCGGGCTCGCCCCGGCCGGGCGCATCCGCGATCTGCACGTGCCCGATTCTGGCCGCGTGCCCGCCGATCACCCCCGCCACCTCGTCGCCGTTGACCGCGAGGTGGTAAAGGTCGGGCAGGAGTGTGCAGTTGGCCAGACCGGATGCCGCGTTCACCCGGTCGGCGACGGCGAGCGCGTCGGCCGGGTCAGCAGCGGGTAGCGCGCGGCCCCGCCTACCGGCTCGATCAGGACCTTGGCCGTCGATGGCCGCCGCCGCGCGCACCGCGCAGACCAGGTTCTCCAGCGCCAGCTCATCCTGCTCGCCGGTGTCCACGCCGTCGATGCGGTTGCCGTAAAGCGCAACGCGTCGACGTCGGCGTCCGCCGGCGTCGCCTGGCCGAACGGCCACCAGAACTCGACCGCGGTGAAGCCCGCGCTCGCCGCTGCGGCCGGCCGGACCTGCAGAGACGATTCCGTATTGCGGAAAATAAATCTTGCTATATAGAATATGATCTTTGCGGATCGCGGTCAGATGAAACCGCTGGCTAGTTTCTGGCGAGGCCTTCTCCCGTATGCTGGAGACGAACTTCTGCCATCTGGAAAGCTGGAGCACGGTGCAGCGAACTTTGAGGGTGCCCAAGAGCGAGACCTCGGGCAGTGTTCAGTCGCTGGAGCGCGCCTTCGAGCTTCTCGAGCTGCTGGCCGACTCGGGCGGTGCCCAGGGCCTGTCCCAGCTCTGCACGTCATCGGGCCTGCCGCTGACGACGATCCACCGGCTCATGGGCACGCTAACGCGCCTCGGGTACGTACGCCGCGGCGGCTCGCGGCAGTACGTACTCGGCCCGCGCCTCATCCGGCTCGGCGAGACAGCCAGCATGATGCTCGGCTCGTGGGCCAAGCCGCACCTGTCCGAGCTCGTCGATCTGACCGGCGAGACGTCGAACATGGCGGTCCTGGAAGGCGACACCGTCGTGTACCTCGCCCAGGAGCCCGGCCGCCACGCGATGCGGATGTTCACCGAGCCTGGCCGTCGCGTCGAGCCGCACTGCACCGCGGTCGGCAAGGCGATGCTGGCCCAGCTGCCCGAGCCGCAGGTGCGCGAGATCCTGGCCCGGGCGGGCATGGCCGCCCGCACGCCGAACACGATCACCGATCCCGACCTGCTCATCGCTCACCTCGGCGTCATCCGGCGGCAGGGCTACGCCGTTGACGAGGGTGAGCAGGAGGTAGGCGTGCGGTGCGTCGCCGTGGCCGTGCCGGACGCGCCCGCGATGGCCGCGATCTCGGTGTCGGGCCCCCAGGCCCGGATGACAGAGGCCGCCCTCAAGGCGATCGTGCCGGGGCTGCAGCGCGTCGCCGCCGAGCTCTCCAAGGATTTCAGCTCCCACCCAGGCTAGCGCTGCCCGCGAAAGTCGCGAGTGGGCCAATACGGCGGATAGAGCGTCCATAGTGACCGTCTCGCGACTTTGATCGGGGCTGGCCGCGCCCGGCGCACTTCCGCCCACCCTCCAGCAGCGCCGCGAGGGTCGCTTGCACCGCGCCGGTGTGTGACTGCCCGCGCCGCCACTCCGGTGAGGCCCCAGCCTGCTGACCTACCTCGCCTGAGGCTCGCCGCGCCAGGGGTCACGGCAGGAGCGTGCGCACCTGCGCGGCGACGAGCGCGACGTCGACCGGCTTCGTCGTGTCAACGGTGATGACCGCGCCGACGCCCACCGGATGATCCGATCTGGCGATGATCTCGCCCAGGGCCCGCAGCTGGCTCTCATCCCTGTGTACCGCGCTGCGCGCCGGGGCGCGCTCGGAGTAACGGCGGGCTAGTTCCGCCGCCGGGCACGCGCAGAACACCTCGACCGGCTGCGCTGCCAACTCGGCCAGCCGGTCCTTGACGCGCTGATCGTCCGACCAGAAGTTCGCTTCCAGGATGACGGCGGGAGCGTCGGCCGCAAGTGCCCAGAGCAGCTCCATGGAAGCCGCGCCAAGTCGTCTCGACCACTCCTGGTCAACCTCGGCGCCGCCGCCGAGCGAGGCGTGCAGCGTCTCCTTGACCCGATCCTTGGCTAGCAGCGCGAATCCGAGCTCAGCGGCGAGCGGAACCGCAAGTGAGGTCTTGCCCGATCCCGGCGCGCCCGAAATATAAACGAGCCTGCGAGAGTGCACCGGTCTCAGTCTGCTGTGGCTACCAGCGGCCACGATGCACGACGTCGTCGAACGGCCGCCGGTCTGGGCTCTTGACTGGGATCAGCGGCCGGTCGGCCGGGTAGCCGAGCGAGATGAGCAGCGCCCAGTTGCGGTCGGCCGGGATGCCCAGCACCTCGCGGACCCGCGGCAGGTCAGCGATGCCTGCATGACAGCTGCCGATTCCCAGGTCAGCGGCGGCGATCATCATCGCCATGGTCGCCTGACCGAGGTCGAGCTGCGCCCGGTGAAATGGGTTGTCGGCAGCCGGGCCGACGACCACGATCGTTGCCGCCGACTGCGCCACATGGCCGGCGCCCTCCCAGACGGTCGCCAGCTCGCGCAACTGCTCGCGATCGGTGACGAGAACGAAGTCCCATGGCTGCCAGTTCTGCGAGGACGGCGAGCGCCGGCCGGCCTCGAGGATCCGGTCCAGGTCGGCGGCGGGGATCGAGCGGTCGCTGAATGAGCGGACGTTACGGCGCGAGGTAATGGCATCCCAGGTCTGCATGACAACCCCTAACGCGCGCAACCGTCCATGCATTCGCGCGGGGACCGCGCGAGCCGCTGCGAACCGGCGAAAGATTCCAGCTGGGAGCAGGCAACCGGGCGCCGTGCCGGATGCCTTGAGGGGACATGATGCGTACGCATGGATCGAGCGGGCCATGAGGAATACGCGCCGAGACGATGAGTACACGGAGTTCGTGGCTGCCCGGCTGCAGGCGCTGCGCTGGGTCGCTCACCTGCTCTGCCAGGACTGGCATCACGCCGATGACCTCGTGCAGTTGACGATTACCCGGCTGTACGTTCTCTGGCACCGGGTCCGCGTCATGGATCATCCTGAGTCCTACGCCAGGACGATCCTGGTCAGAGAGTTCCTCCGCGAGCGCCGGTCGGGCTGGGCACGCAAAGTCAGCATGCCCGGAGAAGTACCGGACTGCTTAGGAGCCGACAGCGACCATGACGACGCGATAGATGTCAACGCTGCGCTCGCGGACCTGCCGCCACGGCAGCGGGCGACGCTCGTCCTCCGGTTCTACTGCGACCTGACCGTCGATCAGGTCGCCGAGGTACTGGGCTGCTCGGCCGGCACCGTCAAGAGCCAGACCTCCAAGGGACTGGGCTCACTGCGGCTGGCGTTGCTGCCGGCCGACTCACCGGAATTTGCGGACACGGACACGGCGAGGTTCAGCCGCCGTCTTCGGGGAGGTGCGTGACCATGGATGAGAAGGCAATGCGCGCTCACTTCGAGCGCGCTGTACAAAGAAGTTCCCCACCGAGCACGGTGGACGTGGGCCGCGCCCGCAGGGCAGGCCGCCGTCGTCTGAGGACGCGCCGGGCGGCCGTCCCGGCTGTATCTTTGAGTGTCGTCGTCGCCGTTGGCGCCCTGTTCGCGGGCGGCGTCCTGCCGACCGGCACGAGCAGGGGGCCAGCGGTTCCTCAGGCCCACAAGGGTCATGCCCGCGAGCCGGAGCATGTCAGTGGTGCCGTGGCTCCGGCCAGCTTCAACCCCCTGGCGATCTACGCTACTTTTGGCTGGCTGCCACTCGGATTCTCCGTGGTCAGCCCTCCTACTCAGGAGACGACGACTCAGTCCTTCGCGGACGTCAGCGGTCCGAATGGCCAGTCCATCGCTCTCACGGTCTTCGCGGCGCACCAGTGCTCATTTACGGGACCGTTCTGGTCGCCACCGAAGGGTAGCTTCCAGTTCACGGACGGCGGCAAACACAAGCGGTACCTGCACTCGCGGCTGTATCCGGGCGGCCTGCTCTGCAACTGGGGCCCCCAACCGCTTCCTGGTCCAATCCTGCCCGCAGGTCAGCTGTCAGGCGGTCATCCGGCATACGTGATGCTGGACGATTCCGGTCACCCGACCGCGCTCGCGTGGCAGTACGCGCGGGATGGCTGGGCCGTGGCCCAGTGGTCAGGCCCGAGACCAGCTCAGATCAGGGAAGTAGCTGCTCGCGTTCGCTTCCGCTTGAACCTGCGCCTGCGCTTCCCGTTCAGGCTGACGGGCATCCCAGCCAGCTGGCAGGTGACTTCGACCGGGTCCCAGGTCGAGGGCGGCAAACTTGTCGGGTACGTGCTGTACCTCGGACCCAGCCAGGACCCGGGCATAACCGTCCTGGTCGAGCCTCCGTACGCGAACGGCTGCGTGAACATCGGCGGAAAAACACAGAACGTAACCTTTGATGGCGCTTCCGGTGTTCTCCGCACGGCCGGGCAGGAAGCGTGCTTCGGGAACTTGCACGGCATGTACGTCTACGTCTCCTCCGACCAGGCAGGTGGAGCGCTCGGCCTGCTGCGTCACGTGCAGGTGCTGGGGCCGGACCCGGCCAACTGGACAACTCACCCGGTGGGCTAGCCAGCCAAGGTGACCGAGGTGCCGTCGGGCTCGTCCAGCCTCAGATCCGGGATCGCAGCACGGCGACCTCGGGGAACTCCTCGGGCGAGCCGTAGCCGTGCTCGGCCAGCCAGCGGACGTTAGTAAGGCATCGCATCGACCACCATGCGCGGATGAGGTCGCGGTCGACGTCGGTGCCGTAGCCGGCGACGACGTCGCCAAGGTGCTCCTTGTGCCCGAGCGTGAGGATGGCGACGTCGAAGAGCGCGTCGCCCCTGGACGCCTCGGACCAGTCGACGACGCCGGTGACCTCGTCACCGTCGACGAAGACGTGGTCGACCTGCAGGTCGCCGTGGATGAACACCGGTGTCCACGGCCGGAGCGCAGTCTCGGCGAGCTGGCGGTTGCGTGTGACCAGGCCGGCGGAAAGGACGCCGTTGGCGATGAGCCACTCGCATTCGCCGTCGAGGCGCGATACGAGCTCGTCGATGCTCCGGCCGGGCCATGGCGGCAGCGGCGCGTCGTGCAGTTTCCGGGCGGCGGCACCCGCCGCGGCCCACGCGGCCGGTAACGCGGTAGATGGCTCGCCGAGGTGGCCGAGCGCCGCGCCCGGGAGGGCGGCGAGCGCGAGCGCGGGCGGCTTCCGCCACAGGATCTCCGGGGTCGGGATCGGCG
>DAIOWC010000149.1:0-15952 GCA_036758685.1 Streptosporangiaceae bacterium
GCGGTTATCGGCGGTCGTTGGCGGTCACTCACGGACATTCCGTCGGCGCCCTGAGCTGCGGATAGCCTGATCACGCTGCGCCGACCACGACCTTTGCAAGCAGGGAGTCAGGGATTCGAGTCCCCTTAGCTCCACTGGCTTTCTGACCGGGACGGGCGATCACTATGACGGCCTGGGGTGCGCAAGCAAAGGTTACTCCCCATCCGCCTTACCTGTATCAGGAGGCGAAGATCTCCCGGAGCGTCGCTGCAGTCTCTTCTGCCAGCCTGAGGGCGTAGGTGGGCTCGTGGCCTAGGCCACGGTAACCACTTTCGTTCAGAATCCTTGCGGCCGCCCGAAGCTGGTTCTCACTGGCCTCAGGCACCTCTTCCGCCAAGTAGTCGTACAGGAGGTCCTCTACGGCCTTGGGCGGCTGCTGTCTGTAGCCGGCACGCAGACTCATGCCCTACATAATAGCTCCTGGCTCATGAAGCCATCTTCCAGGCCGAGATCAAGGTCTGGAGGATGAATCTGAGCGCGGCACAGGTTCGTTGCTTAGCGGGTAGTAACGGCTGAAAGTCGGCGACTTGTACCAGAGTCCGACGAAGATCAGCCACCTGTTTCTCAGCCTTGTCCGAGCCTCTCAAATCAATCAGGGCCTGCACCAGGACCTGATCTCCACACTTTCGGGCTTCGTCAAGTGCGGGAGTGTCACTCATCGCCACTGCTGCTCGCGGGGCCGTCGCTACCCTGTTGCCTCAGCTCGCTCAACAACTCTTGTTCTATCTCTAGCTTCATCTCCCTCATAGAATTATCGAATGCATTTTGAAAGTCCTGCATGCCGAGTCGCCTCGCTCGAAGTACGAGGACCTGCGTCAGGAGAGCGACGACTGTGCCTACTACCGCGGGCACCAAGAGCCAGCTAAAGACCGCGAGAGCCACAGCCGGAACGTCTGCGCCATGCGCGTTGAAGGGATCATCAGTACCGAGCGCCACGTCCAGCGCGACGCCTACCGGCCCTTTGGCGTGAACAAAGATCGCGGTCAGAGTAAGAAGGATGCCCCAAACAATGGTCACAGCCAGCGCGAAGGTCTGTGCCCACCAGCGCGTTGGATCATCCGCTTTCTGTTTCGGCCAACCTGGCAGATGCACGCCCGCAAGGCTAACGTTCCTCCCGGATCCCCGCGGCCGCGATCGAGAATATTCCATGCGCCATGGCGCCCGCCCCGCCGGGAGAGGACGGCTTTGCCCTTCGTCAGGACCTCGTGAGTGAGCCGGTCGAGCCTTCGGCATTATTCGTCAGGGTCACCGCAAGCGCCCCGTTCCCACAGAGCTTCAGCTTCCGCCTGGTTCCGGTCAGATCGTCAGTGCTGTCGGTCACGGCTTCACCAGTCTTCGCTCACCAAGATCATGCCCGATAGGTGCCTGACTTGCACCGCCACGAAACTGCGATGCAGGTAGACGCCGGAGGCCTGTAAAGCCTTCGGCTCAGGTCATGCTGATGTCTTGAATGCATGCTCGTGGGAAGCGGGCAGCCGCCACGACGACGCGGCGGGTCTGGGCTGGAGTGCTAGCGGTCACCTCGAACTCGTGTTGCAGCTCGACGTCGATATCCATGAGTAGACCGAAGGTGATGTGCGGCAGATGGGCGGTCCTCTCGGTCGTTCCGCTGACACTGTCTGCCCACACTTCGACCTGGCCGCCGCCAACGAGGGTGACGATCCAGTGAGAGGGCGGACCAGCTGCCAGTTCCATCACGGCGAACTTTAGCCGCCAGCGGATTGGCTCGAGTGTGGGATATCCGTGGGATGCATGCGCCGATCAGCAGCTAGCCCCTGAGCGCTAAGCGAGGTCGCAAGGCAGTTCTCGCGTTCGGAAGCGACCATCTTTAAAACCGTCGGCCCAGGTTACGTTGGTTCGTCGAGAGCGACCTCAGCGCGCAGCACACTATAAACCGCGCGATCGCGCCATCTGCCCGCCCGAAAGACAACGCCCCGGGCGATGCCTTCCCGCGTGTAACCAGCCTTCTCCAGCGCCCGCAACTCAGCGATATTGGTCAGCTCGGCTTCGGCTTCCACCCTATTGACCCGCGTGTAGGCGAACAGGTAGCGGACGAGCATCCGCTGAGCCACAGTGCCGTGCCCTTGACCCCTCGCGTCGGGCAGCAGCGCGATGCCTGTACTCCAGCAGGACGACCCGTTGCCCGCCGGGCGCTCTCGCCAAGTGACGACGCCGGCAGGCAAGCCGTCAACTTCAACGATCAGAACGCCGCTATCGGCGGCAAGTAGCTGGTGATCATCCCAGCCACCCCGGATCCAATGTGTCTCCTCCCAGCCGAACCACTCATGATCACCGGTCGCTTCCGGATCGCTGTACAGCCGGGCAACCAACGGCAGGTCGTCCTCGGCCACCGGCCGCAGCTTAAGACTGCTATTCACGGCAACGATCCTAGAAGCCCCATGACGAGCCTCAAGTCTCTGCCTCGAGTTCGAGGCCCGCCAGGAGCCCGTGCCCGCTGCATGCCCGATGGCGCATTCAGCAACTGCGATTCGCGGTAACTCACGGACAGCGGATCCCTGGGCTGACCTGCTGTTGAGCACGTCGGAGCACCCGCCTCGCTGATTCCCAAGCTGATAGCTCGGTCACCGACCACGCCGCCTGAGCGGGGAGTCGGGAAGGCGCCGTCGGTAGGTGCCGATAGGTTGATTTCCAATAGAAAGTGAGGCCCGATGAGCGAAGGTTTGAAGGTCGGGTTCCGTATCGAGTTCTGGGACAACGGCAAGCTACGTTTAGCCCTGATCTGCGAGGACGCTTTCCTGGCTTTGGCTGTGCCCCGAGTCGGCGAACTGGTCTCCTCGCAAATAGTTGCTGGGATAACCCCGCAACCGTGGCTGCCGGTTCCATTCGTGACCGTAGCTGCGGTGGAGCATTATCCCGTCAAGCCGCCCGACGCTCCTGGCGCGCAGGTGGTCATACGGCTGGACGCGCAGGTATCTCGGGATGACCTGCGTCCCTTGAAGGAACTAGGGTGGAGCGTCCTGTGAGCTGGCGGGTGCCTGCGGGCTCGGTGAGACCGGGGACGGGAGCGTGCCGGTCTACAGGGACGCGCGCTCAGAGAGTCGCCTTGGCTCGACCCGGCTCACTAGCAGGCGCCGATAGAGCGCGGCCCAGCATCTCTGCAGTTCCAGCAGTCTCTCGGAAGCGGCGTAGATGCACTCCCAGTCGCGTCTAGCGACCGCTAAGTCGGCAGTCAGGCCGACTTCCGCCAGTTCGCGGGCCACGGATGCCGTCTCACCGGCGAGCCCGTCAATAATCTGCCGCCGCTGCTCTACGTGGCTCTCGGTCGCCATAGTCAAGAGCATATACAGAGACGTTCATAGTCGTCCATGGTTGATTCGGAGCGATTCCGGCCGGGCATGGATGCCTAGCGTGATTTTCGTGCCTGTCGACCATGATGCTGCGACGCCGCTCTGGCGCCAGCTTGCGGACGAGCTACGCACCGAGATTCGCACGGGCAAGCTACCGTCAGGTCGCGTCATGCCTTCGGAGACGACGCTGATGCAAACGCATGGACTCGCACGCGGGACGGTTCGCAAGGCGATCGACACGCTGCAAGAGGAAGGCCTAGTGGTGCGCGTCCAAGGACGCGGCACCTTCGTGGTCTAGAGCCAGCCGCCTCCAACAGTCCATGATCATGCCTAATGCGTGCCCAAATGGCGGACGCCGCGATCACGCCAGTACGACTTCGCGCAGGTCAGCCGCGACAACGCAGCCTGCTGGCGGCTCGGACTCTTAATCCGCGGCTCGAAAGCCCCGGGTCATCGCTCCAGTTCCCGCCGCTCTACCGATGCATTACTGTCTGACGGGCAGGGGACGTGCAGGGACGGTCTTCGTCGTATACCTGGCGCCCGTGCCGCGCGGCGCCAGGAACTGGCACATGGGCTTCAATCACAAGCTTTCCTGCGCTGCGGTTGTGGTTACGCCAGCGGCCTCTGGCGGGTTCATGATCGCGGACGCTGTCCGCTATATGTCCGTGGACTAGCCGGAGTCAGCTGGACCTGGCCGGACTCATCCGGACCTGGCGGGACAAAGCAGAAACGGCCCGCCTAGCCGAGATATCCCAGCTAGCGGGCCGTTTCCGCAGGTGGTGGCAGGTGATGGGTTCGAACCATCGTAGGCTGAGCCGACGGTTTTACAGACCGCTCCCTTTGGCCACTCGGGCAACCTGCCGTGCGCCGTCCCGCAGAACGGGCACTGTGAAGGATAGCGGAAGAGCGCTGGTAGTTCAGCATCACGTCGGCGACCCGGCAGTCCCGCCCGGCCCGCATCCCCAGCACGGGCTGGCCTGCGGCGCTAACCTGATTCCGTGGCAGCTGAATCCTCATTTGACATCGTTTCCAAGATCAACCACCAGGAGGCTGACAACGCCCTGACCCAGACGGCCAAGGAGATCGGCACCCGGTTCGACTTCCGCGGCGTGGGCGCCTCGATTACCTGGTCCGGGGACCACGATGTCGAGATCAGGGCCAACAGCGACCTGCGGGCCAACGCCGTCCTCGACCTGTTCAAGGAGAAGCTGGTCAAGCGCGGCGTCTCCCTCAAGGTGCTGGAGGCCGATGAGCCCAAGCCATCGGGCAAGGAGTACCGCCTGCACGTCGGCCTCAAGGAAGGCATCTCTCAGGACCAGGCCAGGAAGATCTCAAAGATCATCCGGGACGAGGGGCCCAAGGGCGTCCGCGCCCAGGTTCAGGGCGACGAGCTTCGGGTCTCCTCGAAGAAGAAGGACGAACTCCAGGAGGTGCAGAGCCTCCTGAAGGGCAAGGAACTGGACCTGGCCCTACAGTTCGTCAACTACCGCTAGCCGGCAAGCCGCCTGAGCGAGGTTCGCACGCCGCGACGGCCTCCGGCCGGAGTAAAAGACGCAATTCGGAAGCCGCCTTGCGGCCGAGAGGGCTGGCCTGGTTATCGGGTCCGATAGTCAGCGCTATCCACTGACCAGCGGTCCCAATAACCCGGCGCGCGCCGCGGGCCCCCGGAGGAACCGCCCGGCGCACCAGCACAGTCAGGGCGAGATGACGATCTCGTGCCAGAAGCCGCCGTTGAGGTCGACGTTGTTGCCGTTGGTCTGGCCAGGCGCGGTGTCACCAACGTAGGTGTACAGCGGGTGGCCGTTGTAGGTCTCCTGCAGCGACCCACCTGTGCGCGTGGTGGTGCCGAGCGTGCCGGTCACGCCGTTCCCGGCATGGGCGGGTCCGCCAACCGGCGGCCAGTATTGCGCGCACGTGCCGTAGCAAGTCGACTTTCCGCTGGTATCCGGGGCAAACGAGTACAGGGTGCGGCCCTGAGCGTTGGCCAGGATGGTCTTGCCGCCGACGACCTCGGTCCGCAGGGTGCCCCCGGCCGCCAGGGCCGGGCCCTGGCCGGAGCCCGCGGTTCCCCCGGCGGCCGCGAGGGCGCCCGCGAGAAGCCCCAGGGCCACCACCGAGATGGCGGCGACTGCGGGCGCGGCGTAGGGAATCCGGCCGCCAGAGCGGAACGACGCGCTGCGGCCCGCGGCCGAGGCGGCCTGCGCGCTGCTGAGCCTGGCGCTGTCCAGAGTGGCCGCCGACCCGGCCGGCTGCTTGCGACGTGACCAGGCTGCCGCCGATCGTGATGACGGCATCGCGGCCAGCGCCGCCAGTGCCGCGAACGCGGCTACCTCGATGATCCCGGCCACGATGCCCGCGGTTGTGCGGACCTCACGGAAACCGAATAGCCCGAATTGCACCGTCAGCAGGTAGCCGCCGAGCGTGCTCAGCGCAAACCCGGCGGCGGCCGCGGCGACCAAGCGGTTCCCGGTGGCCAGGACCAGCGCCCCGAGAGCGAACCCGACGATGACCTGCAGCAGGAAGAGCGGGCCGATCGTAGGAATTGTCCGGTATCCGGTGAGATACAGATCCAGGTGAATGGCCGCCGAGGCGATCAGCAGCCCAGCGCCGGTAACTCGCAGCGCCAGTCGTGCAGCTGCGGTGCGTCCCGACGCCTGCTCGCGTCTAGTAGTCACTGCGCGCTCCGTTCTGGTTCGCGATCCCGTTGCTGTCCTCATGCCCCGTACCACGACCGTCGCCACCTCATGGTTCACCGGCCGTATCCGGGCCGTGGGAACATCCGAGAGAAATCTGTCACCGCCTTGGCGGGCCGGGCTACGGCCCGGCATGGGGCCGTGCTGGGATAGGACACGGCCAAACAACCTGAAGGAGACGACACATGGCCGTGCCGCCGCTCCGCGATCGCAAGGCCTGGCAGGCGCTCGAGCGCCATCATGCCGAGATTGGCGACCGTCACCTGCGCGACCTATTCAAGGAAGACCCTGACCGCGGCGAACGGCTGACTGCCGAGGCCGTCGGTCTTTACCTGGACTATTCCAAGAACCGCATCACCGATGAGACCATGCGCCTGCTCATCGAGCTGGCCGAGGAATCGCAGGTCGCGCAGCGACGGGACGCGATGTTCCGCGGCGAGCACATCAACGTCTCCGAGGACAGGGCGGTGCTGCACGTTGCTCTGCGGATGCCCGAGGACGCCTCGCTGATCGTCGACGGATCCGACGTAGTGCGCGAGGTGCACGACGTTCTGGACCAGATGACCGCGTTCGCCAACAAGGTGCGCAACGGCGACTGGACCGGATATACCGGCAAGCGCATTCGCAACGTGATCAATGTCGGCATCGGCGGCTCAGACCTCGGGCCGGTGATGGCCTATGAGGCGCTGCGCTTCTACTCCGACCGCGAGATCACGTTCCGGTTCGTCTCCAACGTCGACTCCACCGACTTCGTCGAGGCGACCAGGGATCTGCGGGCCGACGAGACGCTGTTCATCATCTCCTCGAAGACGTTCGGCACGCTGGAGACGCTGACCAACGCGACATCCGCCAGGAACTGGGTGGTCGGCCAGCTCGGTGACGAGGCCGCCGTCGCCAAGCACTTCGTCGCGGTGTCCACGAACGCGGACAAGGTCGCGGCGTTCGGCATTGACACCGCGAACATGTTCGGCTTCTGGGACTGGGTTGGCGGCCGCTACTCGATGGACTCGGCCATCGGCCTGTCCACGATGATCGCGATCGGACCGGACAATTTCGACCACATGCTCGCCGGATTCCACGCCATGGACGAGCACTTCCGCACGGCCCCGCTGGATCAGAACCTGCCCGTGCTGATGGGGCTGCTCTGCGTCTGGTACGGCGGCTTCTTCGACGCTCAGACGGTCGGCGTGATGCCCTACGACCAGTACCTCAAGCGCTTCCCCGCCTACCTGCAGCAGCTGACGATGGAGTCGAACGGCAAGCACGTGACGCTGGCCGGGCGGCACGTCGACTACCAGACGGGCGCGGTGTTCTGGGGTGAGCCGGGCACTAACGGGCAGCACAGCTTCTACCAGCTGCTGCACCAGGGCACCAAGCTGATCCCCGTCGACCTCATCGGGTTCGCGCGGTCACTGAACCCGCTCCGCAGCCATCACGACATCCTGTCGTCCAACGTGTTCGCGCAGGCACAGGCGCTCGCCTTCGGCAAGACCGAGGAGGAGGTCCGCGCCGAGGGGACACCGGAGCGCGTCGTGCCCCACCGGGTGATGGAGGGCAACCGGCCGACCAACGTGCTGCTGGCGCCGGTCCTCACGCCGCGGCTGCTCGGATCGCTGATCGCGCTGTACGAGCACAGCGTGTTTACCCAGGGCGCGATCTGGGAGATTGATTCATTCGACCAGTGGGGCGTCGAGCTGGGAAAGGCCCTGGCCAACCAGATCGCGCCCGAGCTGGAGAGTCGCGGCGAACCCGAGCTCAGCCACGACTCCTCTACCAATACGCTCATCCGCCGCTACCGATCGCTCAAGGCCGACGCCACCTGACAACGGAAGGCAGGAACGACATGCCAACGGATAAGCCGATGCAGCTCGGGATGATCGGACTCGGCCGGATGGGCGCCAACCTGGTGCGCCGGCTGATGCGCGACGGCCACCACTGCGTTGTTTACGACCGCAGCCCCAATGTGATCAAGCAGCTTGCGGACGAGGGTGCCGACGGCGCGGGGAGCCTGACCGACTTCGTGACCAAGCTCGAGCGCCCGCGGGCCATCTGGATCATGGTTCCGGCGGCGGTCGTGCAGCCGACGATCGAAGCGCTCCGGCCGCTGCTCGACGAGGGCGACATCATCATTGACGGCGGCAACTCTTACTACCGTGACGACATCGACCGCGCCCGGCAGCTGCACGCCGACGGCATCCACTACGTGGACTGCGGGACCAGCGGCGGCGTCTGGGGTCTCGACCGCGGGTACTGCCTGATGATCGGCGGCGAAACCGACACGGTCCAGCACCTGGACCCCATCTTCAAGACGATCGCGCCCGGCGAGGGCACCGCCGAGCCGACGCCCGGCCGCGAGGATGTGGCCGGCAGCACCGCCGAGCAGGGGTACCTGCACTGCGGGCCGAACGGCGCCGGCCACTTCGTGAAGATGGTCCATAACGGCATCGAGTACGGCATGATGGCCGCGATCGGCGAGGGCCTCAGCATCATCAAGCACGCCGACGCCGGGCTCCACGAGCAGGAAAGCGATGATGCGGAAACGACGCCCCTCCGCGACCCGGAGGCCTATCAGTACACGATCAACGTGGCGGATGTCGCCGAGGTCTGGCGGCGCGGATCGGTGATCAGCTCGTGGCTGATGGACCTGACCGCCGCGGCCTTCGCGAAGGACCCGAACCTGGATGACTTCGCCGGCCGGGTGTCCGACTCCGGCGAGGGCCGGTGGACCGTGATGGCCGCGATCGAGGAAGGCGTCCCGGCGTCCATCATCACGGCGGCGCTCTACGAGCGATTCGAGTCGCGCGGGCTTGGTGACTTCACCGACAAGATCCTCTCGGCGATGCGCTCGGAGTTCGGCGGGCACGCGGAGAAGAAGGCCTGATCGCCGTGAAGCACAGCCTGGAGGTCGCAGTAGATGCCGACGCGGTAGCGGCCGGGGCCGCTGCGTACGTGGCCGGGATGGCCAGGGCCGCGGTCAGTCAGCGCGGACGGTTCACGTTCGCGGTGAGCGGCGGGCACACGCCGTGGGCGATGTTCCGCGAGCTCGCGGGCGAGGATATGCCGTGGGCGCAGACCGAGCTGTTTCAGGTGGATGAGCGCGTGGCGCCGGACGGCGACCCCGATCGCAACCTGACCAACCTGCAGGCGAGCATCGGCGACGCGCCGGCCAGGATCCATCCGATGCCGGTCACCGCCACCGACCTGCAGAAGGCGGCGGCGGACTACGCGACGGCACTGCCGCAGCTCTTTGACCTGGTCCACCTTGGCCTCGGGCCGGACGGGCACACCGCGTCGCTCGTGCCCGGCGATCCCGTGCTCGGCGTGACCGACGCCCTGGTCGGGGTGACGCAGCCGTATCAGGGCCACCAGCGGATGACGCTGACCTATCCCGGGCTGGCCCGCGCCGACCAGCTGCTGTGGCTCATCACCGGCACGGATAAGCGCGAGCCGCTCGCCAAGCTGCTGGCCGGCGACGAGTCCATCCCCGCCGGGCGAGTGCAGGCTGCGCACTCGCTCGTGCTCGCCGACGCCGCCGCGGCAGCCACCTGATCGACTCGACCCCCCGAAGACCAGGAGGACTGACCATGAGCGGGCCTGTGCACGGATCGATGCAGCACCCAGACGACCACGTCATCGTGCTGTTCGGCGCGACCGGTGACCTGGCCAAGCGCAAGCTGCTGCCCGGGCTGTTCCACCTGGCCGCCGCCGGCCTGCTGCCGCACAAGTACCGCATCATCGGCACCTCGCCGGCGAGCTCCGCGATCAGCACGGACGAATTCCGTCAGTACGCCATGCAGGCGTGCGAGGACTTCTGCATCACCAAGCCGGTGGGCGAGCCCTGGGCGGCGTTCTCCGAGCACCTGTCTTTCGCCCCGTCCGACCCGAACAACTACGCGCCGCTGCGCGACGAGGTCGAGCAGGCCAGGAAGGCTATCGGCGGGAAACCGCGGCGCCTGTTCCATCTGGCCGTCCCGCCGTCCGCGTTCACCTCGGTGATCGGGATCCTCGGTAACTCGGGGCTGGCTCAGCCCGACACCCGGGTCATCATCGAGAAGCCTTTCGGCTGGAACCTGGAGTCCGCGCGCGAGCTCGATGAGGCCGTGCACGCGGTGTTCAGCGAGTCCCAGGTCTTCAGGATCGACCACTTCCTGGGCAAGGAATCGGTCGACAACATCCTGGCTTTCCGGTTCGCCAACGGACTTTTCGAGCCGGTCTGGAACCGCGACCACATCAAGTACGTGCAGATCGACGTGCCCGAGACGCTGTCCATCGAGGGCCGGGCCGACTTCTACGACAAGACCGGCGCCTACCGGGACATGATCGTCACGCACCTGCTCCAGGTGCTCGGGTTCGTGGCGATGGAGCCGCCCACGTCATTTACCGCCGGACAACTGCGGGCGGAGAAGGACAAGGTCTTCGACGCCCTCAGGCCCATTGACGTGCGGCATGTCGTCCGCGGCCAGTACGACGGCTACCGCAACGAGAAGGGCGTGGCGCCGGACTCGCAGACCGAGACCATGGTGGCGGTGCGGGCCGAGGTCGAGAACTGGCGCTGGCAGGGCGTGCCGTTCTTCCTGCGCTCAGGCAAGAGCCTGGCGGCCAGTCGCCAGGTGATCACGCTCGGCTTCCGGGAGCCACCGCTGCGGATGTTCCGCGCCCACCGCAAGGCCATCCCGAACGGCCGCCAGAACGAGATCGTCATCGACTTCGCCGACCCTGGCTCGATTACCGCCAGGTTCCTGGCGAAGGAGCCGGGCGCCGAGATGTCCCTGTCCAGCGCGAGCATGGTGTTCAAGTACTCGGACTCGTTCGCCTCCGCCAACGCGCTCGAGGGTTACGAGCGGCTGATCCTGGACGCCATGATCGGCGACCAGTCGCTGTTCACGAGCTCCTACGGCATCGAGCGGCTCTGGGAGATCTCCGAGCCGCTGCTGCAGAACCCGCCTCCGGTAGAACCGTACGCACCGGGTACCTGGGGGCCGGACTCGATTGACAAACTCATCGCGCCATTCCGCTGGCACCTGCCGACCGGCTGATGCCGTCGGTCCCCCCAAGGAGATGCCATGACACTGGGGTACGACAAGCCGCTGTACCTGCTCGCCTTCGACCACCGCGGGTCCTTTGAGCACGGCCTCTTCGGAGCCACGCCGCCAGTGTCGGCGGAGGTGCACGACGGCATCGTGCGCGCCAAGGAGATCATCTTCGACGCGCATCTCAAGGCGCTGGCCGACGGCGCCCCGGCGGCCGCGTGCGGCGTTCTCGTCGACGAGGAGTTCGGCGCGGGTGTGGCGCGGCGCGCCAAGGCCGAAGGCTCGCCGCTAGCGATGCCGGTGGAGAAGTCGGGTCAGGACGAGTTCGCCTTCGAGTACGGCGCCGACTTCGGCGCGCACATCGAGGAGTTCGACCCCACCTTCGCCAAGGTCCTGGTGCGGTACAACCCCGAGGGTGACGCGTTGGTCAACCGCCGGCAGACGGCGCAGCTGGCCACCCTCAGCCGCTGGCTGCGCAAGCATGACCGCAAGTTCCTCTTCGAACTGCTCGTGCCGGCCACTACCGCGCAGCTTGACCGCTTCGACGGCCACCAGCGCGATTACGACCGCAAGCTGCGACCCAGCCTCGTGGTCGAGGTCATCGACGCGATGCAGTCGGCCGACGTCGAGCCGGACGTCTGGAAGATCGAGGGCCTTGACGACGAACGCGACTGCGAGGCCGTGGTCGCGCAGGCCCGGACGGGCGGCCGCGACGGGGTCACGTGCATCGTGCTCGGGCGCGGCGCCGACGAGCCGCAGGTCATCGAGTGGGTCAAGATCGGCGCTGCGGTCGACGGCTTCGACGGCTTCGCGGTCGGCCGGACGCTCTGGGAAGACGCGCTGCAGGACTTCCTCGCCGGCCGGGCCTCGCGCGAGGAGGCAGTCGATCAGATCGCCGGACGCTACCGCGACGTCATCGACGCCTACCACAGCGCCGAGAAGCCGCCCCGGCAATTGGTAACGGAGGACTTCAGTGCCTGACCCGAAGGTCAAACTGCTGCTGGCCGACGTTGACGGCACGCTGGTCACCCAGGACAAGGAGCTGACGAGCAAGGCGATCGACGCGGTGCACCGGCTGCATGACGCCGGGGTGATCTTCGCGATCACCAGTGGCCGGCCGCCGCGCGGCATGGCCATGCTGATCGAGCCGCTCGACCTGCAGACGCCGATCGCCGCCTTCAACGGCGGGCTCCTCGTGGACCGGGACATGAAAGTGATCGAGCAGCGCGTGCTGCCCGAGGACCTGGTGCAGCCGGTGGCCGACCTCATGGGCTCGTTCTCGCTCGACGTCTGGCTGTACAGCGGTGCCGACTGGTACGTCCCGAAGGCCGACGGACCGCACGTGGCGAGGGAGGCCTGGACCGTCAAGTTCGAGCCCAAGATCATGAAGGACGGGCTGAAGGGCCTGACCGGCAGCGTGGCCAAGCTCGTGGGCGTGAGCGACGATCACGACGCGGTAGCCAAGGCCGCTGAGGCCGCGCACGACAAGTTCGGTGACCACGTCACTGCCGCGGCCTCGCAGCCGTACTACCTGGACGTCACCCACCCGCTGGCCAACAAAGGCGCGGTCGCGAAGTACCTCGCGGACAAGTACAGCCTGCAGCCGGAGGACATCGCGACGATCGGCGACATGCCCAACGACGTCCTGATGTTCGCCCACTCGGGGCTGTCGATCGCGATGGGGAATGCCAGCGCCGAGGTCAAGCGCTGCGCTCGCCGCGTGACGACGTCCAACGAGGATGAAGGATTCGCTAACGCGGTCGACCGCTTCATCCTGGGCTAGCTGGCCGTTTCCTCCAGCGTGGCCGCCTCGGCCGCACCGCGGATGCCTTCGAGCGTGGCCGTCATGTTGGCCTGATGCTCGGCGAGCCGACGGCGAATGATCCTGTGCTCCTTGTCCGGCATCTGCGCGATCAGCTCACTGATGCCACTCTCGCCCGGGCCCAGCCGCACCCACTGGGTGAGGCGGGTGCGGTCGCCGTCGGCGGCCAGCGTGAAACGCCAGTGCGCGGCCGGCTGCACGGGATCTCCGACCGCCCAGCCGAAGAGCCGTTCCGGCTCGTACTCGCAGATCGTGGACACCGTCTCCCACGCGCCGCGCGCCTCGTGATAGTTGCGGCCGCGGAAGCGGGCGCCCAGAGCCGCCTGCGTCACGCCGTCGAGCCACTGCCCGCCCTGGAACTCCGAGCTGAACCTCGCCGGCGTCTGAATATCCCGCACCAGCAGCCACACCACGCCCGGCGGCGCGGCGATCAGCAGCTCCACCGCGGCGGTCGGCCCGTCCGCGTATCTGAACTCGGCTTCGTCCACGGTTGAATCGTACGTCGAGCGCGGCGTGCCACCCGGGCGACAATGTGCGTATGCAGGTAGGCATCGCCGCCCACGTGAGCTCCCCCGACGACGCGGCCTTCGTCCGTGACGCCGAGCGGCTGGGCGCAACCTCCGCCTGGGTGGCCGAGGCCTGGGGCCAGGACGCGCTGACCCCGCTGGCCTATCTGGCGGCGCACACCGAGGAGATCGCGCTCGGCTCGGCCATCGCCCAGCTCGGAGCGCGCACCCCGGCGATGCTGGCGATGTCAGCCATGTCGCTGCAGCAGCTATCCGGCGGCCGGTTCCGCCTCGGGATCGGCACCAGCGGCCCGCAGGTGATGGAGGGCTGGCACGGCGTGCGGTTCACGGCGCCGCTGGCGGCCACGCGGGAGACCATCGAGATCGTTCGCTCGATCGCCCGCGGCGACCGGGTGACTCACGACGGCCAGGTCTTCCAGCTGCCACTGCCCGGAGGGCCAGGCCGGGCGCTGCGATCGATGCTGCCTCCGGTGCCGGTACCGATCTATGTCGCCGCCCTGGGTCCGAGGAATCTCGAGCTCACCGGCGAGCTCGCGGACGGCTGGATCGGCAACGCGTTCATGCCCGAGCACGGCGCGGTGTTCCTGGACCGCCTCGCGGCGGGCGCAGCCGCGGCCGGCCGTCGCCTTGACGAACTGGACCTGGTCATCCCCGTCAGCGTCGAGATCACCGACGACGCCGAGGAGGCGGGCCGCCGGCACGCCCGCGGATACGCCTTCACGATCGGCGCGATGGGCTCGCGCGACCAGAACTTCTACAACGCGGCATTCACCCGCCAGGGCTACGGCGACGATGTCCGCGCGGTGCAGGAACTGTGGCTGGCCGGACGGCGAGATGAGGCCGGCGACCGAGTACCGCTCGAGCTGGGCAGCCATACCAACCTGCTCGGGCCGCCACCAACGATCAGGGAACGGCTCCGCCGGTACCGGGATGCCGGGATTACCACCCTGCAGGCCAAGCTCGCCGGCGATGCCAGGGCGAGGCTCGACACCCTCGCGCAGCTCGTCGACCTAGTCGCGGAGGTAAGCGCCGAGCTGCCGCCCGGCCCGGCCATTTCATGATCACGCGGGGTTTGTCACCGATTCGGTGACAAACCCCGCGTGATCATGAGGTCGCTCTGCGGGACGATCCCGAGCCGGGGCGGGTGTGGCGTCTGGGGCGCCAGTGGCGACGCTGGACGGCCGCCGCCGCCGGGCCGCCTCGGATGCTGGCCCGAAACCCTAGGAGGCGACCGGACGCGGGTAGCCCGCGATCTCCCGCGCGTCCCGCAGGCCATCCGGGCCCGGTCGCGACAGGGCGGACAGCGTGGCGGCGAGTTCGGCGTACGCCTGCGGCCGGTCGTTGTCCCTGGCGTGCTCCGCGCACCGGCCGCTGGGCACGTTGTCGCAGTCCCAGCACTCGGTCGCGGCGAGCCCGGAGCTGCGATACCTGGCCGCGTCGCCCAGAGCGGCGACTACGATCTCGAGCTGCCGCGGGGTCAGGGCCGCCTCGTTCCGCCCGGCCTGACGAGCGCGCCTGAGCAGAGAAACGGTGCTAGCCGCGTTCCGCTTATCGAAATGAACCAGGCGACTGATGAACTGCCGGTCCCGCCCGCCCAGCTGCACGCCGGACAGCGCCGCCTCCAGCGCCTCCCGCACGGTTGCCCGGCCCGTTCCGGCGGCCGCCAGCCGCATAGCGGGCATGGCGGTCATGGCCGACATAGCAGGCACAGCGGACGCCTCCGCCGCGCCGACGGCCCTCTCCGCGGGAATGCGCCTGGCGCGCATGCAGGAAGGCGTGGGAACGGCGGCCCTCTGTCGGCCGCCCCGTCCGTCCCCAAGATCACTTGTCACCGTGCGGCCTCCTCGCCCGGCACCGGAACCTCCGGCCTCCGCGAGTATGACGCATCACAGTGCACCAAGGTTGACAAGGCGCTGTCGGTTCGACACTGTGCGTAACTGATCAGAAGGTGGCGCCGGCACAGCATCCACCCTCGCGACGTGCGGAAAGCCTTGCTTCCTGCGTGAACCCGGCAATCGATGGCCGCGTCATACAGAGCGAGCCTCCGGCTCAATGACCTGTACTAGAATTACCTTCTAGCAGCCGTCACGGAACGCTTCCTGACCTGCGGTCCGATGACGGCCACTAGGGGCTACCTATACCGGCGGCGCTTTCAGGCAACGTCGGCGGGATTGTCCACACCTCAACATGGATGCACGCCGTCACCGCGACTGACACCCGGCCTCGGCGCGTGGAGGAGGCCGGGAAACTGTGACCAAGCAGGTCCAGCAGCTTGACCGCGTCATCATAAGGTTCGCCGGCGACTCCGGCGATGGCATGCAGCTCGCCGGGGATCGATTCACCCAGGAGACTGCGACGTTCGGCAACGACCTCTCCACGCTGCCGAACTTCCCCGCGGAGATCCGCGCCCCGGCCGGGACGCTGCCCGGGGTGTCGAGCTTCCAACTGCACTTCGCCGACCACGACATCCTGACCCCGGGCGACGCGCCGGACGTGCTGGTCGCGATGAATCCGGCCGCGCTGAAGGCCAACC
>DAIOWC010000150.1:0-9028 GCA_036758685.1 Streptosporangiaceae bacterium
AGCGGGTAGACGGCCAGCGTCATGACCAGCACGGCGCCGCGGAAGCCCTGCACCCAGGTCCACATCTGACTCCAGCCGAAGCTCACCACGAAGTCAGGGATGGCCAGCGGGATCACCAGGAGCACGGCCCACACCTGGCGGCCGGGCAGGTTCGTGCGCTCGACCAGCCACGCGCAGCCCGTTCCGAGAAAAGCGCACAACAAGGTAACGAGCGCGGTCAGGCGGACGGTGTTCCAGAGAAGCGTGCCGGTCAGGGGGCGGAAGATCTGCTGGGCGACGGTCGCGACGCCCGCGCCGTGGGCCTCGAGGAGCAGGAACGCCAGCGGCACGGCGAGCAGCGCGGCGACGGCGGTGCTGACCGCGAGCAGGCCGACCGGCCGGCGCGCCCGGCGCGCCGGGACCGTGGCCAGCGCGAGGCTCGCTGGCCGGGTGGGAGCGGCGGGCGGGGCTGGCATTACAGCAGTCCGGCCTGGCGCAGGAGGGTGATGGCCTCGGTGCCGTTGCCGAGCTCGGCGACTGTGATCGGGAAGGGCTGCAGCTGGCTGAACGGCTTCTCGCCGGCCTTGGTCGTCACGCCGGAGGCGATCGGGTACTCGTAGCTGAGCGACTCGCCGGCGGCGGTGCCGGGCGTGGCCAGGATCTCCTGGGCCTGCTTGCTGACCAGGAACGCGAGGAACTTCTGGGCCTGCGCCTGGTGCTTGCTCGACTTCAGGACGGCCGCACCGGAGACGTCGATCACATAGCCGGGGTCGCCGGGGGCGAAGTAGGCGAGCCTCGAGTGCATGTTGCTCGCGCCGATCTCGGCCCGGAGCCGGTACCAGTAGTACTGGTTGATGACGCCGAACGCGGCCTGGCCGCGGTTGACGTCGTTCGCGATCGTCTCGTTGTCGGGGTACACGTGGCCGGCGGCGTTGGCGCCGATGCCGCGGAGCCAGGCCAGCGTTGCCGCCTGGCCGTAGGCGCGCAGGTAGGCGGTCACGATCGGCTGGAAGTCGGTCTCGTAGGGCGCGATGGCAAGCTTGCCCGCGTACTGCTTGTCGGCCAGCTGGCTGACGCGGGTAGGCAGCTGGCTCGCCGAGATGAGGCTCGGGTTGTAGACGATCACGCTCACGCGGGCCGAGACGCCGACCCAGTCGCCCGCCGGGGAGTTGAACCGGCTCGGGGTGCTGGCGAGCGTGCTGGGGTCCACTGCGGACAGCATGCCCGCGGCCTGCAGGCTCTCGAGCGGCGGGGAGTTCTCGGTCAGGAAGACGTCGGCGGGAGAGTGGCTGCCCTCGGTCGAAATCTGATCGGCCAGGACATCCTCGTCATCGCTGCGGACGACGACGTTGATCCCGGTCTTCTTCTCGAACGCCGCGATGAGCTGGTCGGCGGTCTGCTCGTGCTGGCCGTTGTAGAGCGTGATCGTGTTCGCGCTCGACGTGCCCCCGCACGCCGCCAGCGGGAGGCACAGGCCGAGAATGGCCAGGACGGCTCCGATCACCCCGGCAGACCTTACGCCGGCCGTTCGCCGGACGACCGCGCTGGACGCGGCGGACGTTGCTGGCGAATCAGCACTCATTCGGATCCTTCCGGGGCCTAGCGGGCATTGGCGGCGGTCGTTCGTGCCGGTCGAGCGTAGCTTAGGCTTACCTAAGACGCTTCAGCTTAGGGCAGGCTAACAAACGTCGCCAAAGCGGGCAGGCATAACCGTCAGACCGGCCGTGTTCTGTTGATCGCAGGGGGCTGGCCCCGCGCACGTAGGCTGGGCACAGGCGCCGACGTACCGAGGTGATCCGGTAGTGCGTGACATCCTGGAGTCCATTACGCCGTGGTGGGAGGCGGACGAGACCTTCGGTCTTGCCACCGTGGTCCGGACGTTCAGCAGCGCGCCGAGGGAGCCCGGGGCCGCGATGGCCGTCTCGGCCAGCGGCGATGTGGTCGGCAGCGTCTCCGGCGGCTGCGTCGAGGGTGCGGTCTACGAGCTGGCAGGCGAGGTCCGGGCCAGCGGCAAGCCGGTGCTGCGGCGGTACGGCATCAGCGACGACGACGCCTTCGCGGTGGGCCTGACCTGCGGCGGCATCATCGATATCTTCGTCGAGCCGGCCAGCCAGCGGCGGTTCCGTGAGCTGGGTGAGGTGGCCGCGGCCGTCCGCGAGGACGTTCCGGTCGCGGTCGCCACGATCATCGAGGGGCCGGGCGAGGTCGGCGCGCGGCGGGTCATCTGGGAGGACCAGCGCGCCACCGGCACGCTCGGCGCCGGCGACCGGCTGGACCAGGCGGTCGACGATGACGCCCGCGGCATGCTCGCCCAGGGCCTGACCGCGGTCCGGCGGTACGGTCCCGACGGGGAGCGACGCCGGGAGGAGCTGGCGGTGTTCGTCCAGTCGTTCACGCCGGCGCCGCGGATGCTGGTGTTCGGCGCGATCGACTTCGCCGCCGCCGTCGCCAGGGCCGGCAAGTTCCTCGGCTACCGGGTCACCGTCTGCGATGCCAGGCCGGTGTTCGCGACGGCGTCGCGGTTCCCCGACGCCGATGAGGTCATCACCGACTGGCCGCACCGCTACCTGTCGGGGACGACCACCGATGCGCGCACCGTCATCTGCGTGCTGACCCACGATCCGAAGTTCGACGTGCCGCTGCTCGAGGTCGCGCTGCGGCGCCCGGCCGCCTACATCGGCGCGATGGGCAGCAGGCGGACGCACGATGACCGGCTGGCGCGGCTGCGCGAGGCCGGCCTGGCCGAGGCGGAGCTGGCGCGGCTGCGCTCTCCGATCGGCCTTGACCTCGGGGCCCGCACTCCCGAGGAAACTGCGATCGCGATCGCCGCCGAGCTGATCCAGCTGCGCTGGGGCGGCTCTGGCCGGCCGCTGACTGCGACCACCGGCCGGATCCATCACGGCCGCGCGGGCGGCGAGGCTGGCACTGACGCCTACCTCGGCAACGGCAACGGGAACGGCGAGGGGCTGGCCTCGGACGTCCTGCCGCCGGCGGACGTTCCCGGCAAGCAGTCGGCCTGAGTCACGTGGCCGCGAGCGAACCCTCCGGCGTGGCCGGGGTGCTGCTCGCCGCCGGCGACGGCAGCCGCCTCGGCCAGCCCAAGGCCCTGGTCAAGCTGGACGGGCAGTCGCTGGCGAGCCGCGGCGTGGCGCTGCTGAGCTCGGGCGGGACCGCGCCGGTCATCGTCGTGACCGGTGCCGCGGAGCTCGGCCTGCCCGGCGTGATCACGATCCACAATCCGGACTGGCGCAGCGGCATGGGCTCCTCGTTCACCGTCGGGCTCGGGGCGGTTCCTGACGGCTGCCAGGCCGCCGTCGTCGCGCTGGCGGACCAGCCGCTGGTCGGCCCGGAGGCGGTACGGCGACTGATCGCCGCCTACCGCGGCGGGGCGAGCGTGGCGGTGGCGAGCTACGCGGGCAAGCCGCGCAACCCGGTGCTGATCGCGCGTGAGCACTGGGCGGAGGCGGCCCGCCTGGCCGCGGGTGACGTGGGTGCGCGGCCCTTCCTGCGGGCGCACCCCGAGCTCATCACGCTCGTCGAGTGTGCGGACACCGGCCGCCCGGACGACATCGACACCGCCGAGGATCTGGACCGCATCCGGCGGCTCATGACCGGGACGCCTGCACCCCCCAGCGATGGGTCGCGGCCTCGCCCGGCGCGAGGGTAATCAGATTCGTGCCGGTCACGAACGCGTTCGGCGGGCAGGTCATCGGCTCGATCGCGAGGGCCAGGCGGCGCATGTCCTGACCCAGCGGATCCCCGGTGAATACCTGGAGCCACTCGTAGCCGGGGCCGGCCCAGAGTGACACCTCGGCGTGATCGCTGGTCAGAGTCGCCCACGCCCGCCCGTCGGTGTCCCTGGCCAGGCCGGTCAGCGCGTGGTCGAGGCTGGTTGCGCCGATCTGGCGGCCCGCCCTGAAGTCGTACTCCGTCCCGGCGACGTCCTGCGGCCCGGCGGAGGGGATGCCGCGGCTGTCGGCGGGCAGCCACTGGGCCGCCGGTAGCCGCAGCCTCCACTGGTCGACCAGGCCGTCGGCGGGGCGGAGGTAGGGATGGGAGCCGGTTCCGTACGGCGCAGGCCGGCGGCCGGCGTTGTGCGCGGAGATCGTGACCTCGAGCCCGTCGCCGGTCACCTGGTACGCGGCTCGCAGCTCGAGCCGGAACGGATAACCGGGGCGGCCGAGCAGCCGGTAGCCGAGCTCGACGCGGTTGTCCGCGGCGGCCACGAGTCCCCAGGTTGCCCACCGCGTCAGGCCGTGGATCGCGTTGCCGTTCGCCGGCTCGGACAGGTCCAGCTGGTACTCCCGGCCGCCGAAGGCGTACCGGCCGTGGTCGATCCGGTTCGGCCACGGCACCAGCAGCTCGCCGGCCCCGGCGGGCGGCAGGTCGTCGGGGTCATACTCCCTGATCAGCGGCTCATCGCGATAGCGGAGCTGGCGCAGGTTGGCGCCCAGCTCGGTGATCGTGGCCCGGTAGTCCCCGGCGGCAATCTCATGCTGCGTCCCGGTGAGCGAACCGGCTGGCTCAGGCATGGTCCCTCGATGGGTCGGCGGGTACCGGAGCAGGGAAAGGGCCGGCGGGGCTGCTTGGGGAGCGGGGGACCTTCAGCCCCGCCGGCTCTTTGCACCCTAGCCGCCGCAACCTTCGATGGGTGCGAAGTTGAGCAACCCTGCAGCAGAACTGGCGCGGGACCGGAGGCGTCACTTCTGGCTGCCGATGTAGCTCGCATAGGCGACGATGTCGCCGAGGTAATGCCCAGATTTAGGATCGAATACTCCGCCGCAGGTGATCAGCCGGAGCGTGGGCCAGCTCGTGTGGCCGTAGACCTCGGCGGTCGGGAATTTGTCCTTGGCGTACAGGGCGATCGAGTAGGCCTCGAAGATCGCCGTGTGCCCGTCCTGGAGCCCGACGAAGATCTTCGCGCCCGGCCGCAGCTCGCCGAGCTTGTAGAAGACGGCGGGGCCGACGGCCTTCGCGTCCACGTGGCCCAGGATCGCCGCGGCGCCCGCCTCGCCCGGGGCCGGGCCCTTGTCGTACCAGCTCGCGATCATCGGGGTGCTCAGCGGCGGGACCGCGATCGTGCCGTTGCCGTTCAGCCCGAGCGCGACGACCTTCGCGTGGACGCTGATTGACGGGATGGCGATGCTGACCGGGTCGGACCGGGACAGCGGCTGGTGATGCCCGGGATGGGTCTGGTGCAGGAACGCGACCGCCTGCCGGCCGTCCCCGGCCCACGCCGGCGGCAGGGGCGGGGGAGACCAGCGCAGCGTGTTGTGGCCGATGAACGCGATCACGATGCCGACGGCGATCAGCACGCCTGCGGTGACATTGAGCCAGGCGTTCCTGCCTGCTCCGGCGCTCACGCCGGGGCGCGGCTCGGCCGCGGGTCAGCCGCCTGGCCCGCGGCTCGCAGAGTCCAGGGCACGGCTTCCCCCGTCAGCTGCCGGCAATGGTGGAGCAGTCATTCCCGGCGGCCAGGAAGGTATGCGGCGATCTGGCCGCCGCCGCACGCCGTCTCCGGCGCCCGCCCAATCGGAGCAAATAGGGCGAAGTGCCGCGCTTCCGCGTCGTGGATGTGCAATAGCTATGGCCAGGGCAATAGCTATTGCACATTCATAAGATCATCAACGGGCTACGCCTGCCCGGGCGTGGCGCCGCGGCCTGGTTTGTCCGGTTCGGGGCGGCTAAAATCCCCACCCACAAGATCGTTAGCGCGCTGACGGCAGCTGGGCCGCCGCCGGCAGGAGCGAGCCGTTCCTGACCGCCTCGGCGGCGAGGACGCCGAACAGGTAAAAGCACGCCGCCTCTTCGCTGCTGAAGTACTGCAGCTCATGCCGGTTGCCGTTGGCCGAGTGGAAGACCTCGAAGCCGTCCTCGGTCTGGAGCAGGCACATCGCGCCGTCCACCTCCTCGCCGACGGCGTAGGAGTGGGCCGGGATGCTAGCCAGGCCAGCCAGTTCGGCGAACAGCCGCTCGGTAGCGAGGCGCCTGCGGGCCGAGCGCCGCGGCCGGGCGGTCGGCGCGGGCGCTGGTGCTGGTGCCGGTGCCGGTGCCGGTGCCGGGCTGGTGGCGGCCGCGGATGCCGGCGGGGGTGAGACCGGAGCGTCCGGGGCCGATGCGGGCTCGGCGGGTGCGGCCGCGTCCGCCGGACTCAGCAGGTCCGCGGCCGCACGGCGCTGCGCGGCCGTCTGGCGCGGCTGGCGCGACGCCGTGGCTGCCCGCAGCGCTGCGGCCTCCAGCGGCAGGGGAGCCTCGGCGGGCGAGGGCAGCGTGACGCCCGAGCGGTGGTCGGGGCTGAGCTGGTGGGACCCGCTGAGCCGGTCGGAGCCGAGCTGGTAGCCAATGGGCCCGGAGTGGCTGACAGTGCTGGCCGGGGCTGGTGCTGGGACTGGTGCCGGGGCCGGGGCCGATCGGTCCAAGCCGGCGGTGTCGAGCGCGGAATAAGTGCCTGGGCCGCCGTAGCCGGGGCCGCTCGGCAGGTAGCTGGCCGCCTGGTCATGGCTGTCAGCGGGCGGCAGGTACCTCGCCTGATCCTGCGGGGAACCGGGCTGCCGCAGGCCGCCGGGACGCGGCGTCCCGCGCATGCCGTCCGCCCCGGAGGCCGGGGCGTTGAGGCGCGGGTACTCAGTGCGCTCCTCGAAGATGTCGCTGACCTCGGCCCGGGATGCCACCAGCTCGTAGACCCCGCGGTCGACCTGCCAGTAGCCCAGGCGCTCGGCCAGGTAGCCATCGTGGCCAAGGAAGCCGATGTGCAGCCGGTCGCCGAGGTCGTCGAGAACCACGCAGCGCTCGCCGCGGAAGGTGCCGACTGGCCTGGACTCCCAGAGAGCCTGGACGTCGTGCAGGCGCAGTTGCTTGCGCCAGTGGCCGGTCGCGGGCTCGAAGCCGAGCTCTTCCGGTGGCGGGCAGGCAGCGAAGAGCACGACGTCGTCCTCGGCCGGGCCCACGCCGGCCTCGAACGGCGATCCCCGGTAGGTAGCCATCAGCCGGTAGCGCACAGCTCGGACCCTTCCGCCGGGCGTAGCCACACCTGGCCGTCGTAGCGGGCAATGAAGTCGATGCCTGAGGCCGCCACCCGGTGGATCTCGGCGCCCACCGGCACGGGAACCGGCTCGATGTAATACTCGGCCACCGCGCGATCGCCGGTCACGGTGAATCCCGTGCCGGTGAACGGAGGCTTCATGGCCCAGTCGCCGCCCTTGTCCGCGGCCAGCGGCACCCGGTAGGCATCCGTCCCGACGGCGCGCCAGCGCAGGACGTAGATCTCGTCCATGTCCGGGGTGAAGTCGCTGCCCTCGTAACCGAGGCCGAACGCGTAGTGGAGCTCGCGAGGGGAGGTGAACGCGCTGTCGGCGACCCGGTGCACGAATCCGGAGATCACTGAGCGGCGGCCGGTCAGGTAAGGCTCGACCATGCGCGGCGGGATGGCCTTGTGCATCAGCGTCCCCGGCTCAATGGCTGAGGGCGGCTGGTCAGCCTGGCTCACGCGGTCCCCTGTGCTTGAAGCTCACCTGCAGTCTCACGAGACTCTCATATTGCGAAATGCGTCCTCAACTGCTTCGGTCAGCTTGTCGTGTGCCGGCAAGGCTACCGCCGGACGACCGCCCGGCGGACCGAGCTCAGGAGGAGCGGCGCCTGCGGCGGGGCGGCCGGTCGCGGTTTCCCGCCACTACAGTGATGCCGTGCCAGACGTTATCGGCGGGGACCCGCAGTTCCGTTCTGACCGCGGCGAGGCCGATCAGACGGTGGCCGCCGCGCTCGCCGCCTTCGCCGCCGGGACGGGCAGTGAGCAGGCCGCGCTGACGGCGCTCGCATCCTCGAGGCTCCTCGTGCCGATAGTCGCCGTCGCGTCCGGCGAGCGCGACGAGAACGGCGCGGAGAAGTCCAGCGAGATGGCCGCCCCGGCGATTGTCGGCGCAGACGGGCGGCGGGCCCTGCCGGCCTTTACCAGCATGGACTCGCTGCGGCGCTGGAAGGCCGATGCCAGGCCGGTGCCGGTCCCGGCGCTCGGCGTCTGGCAGTCGGCGGCCGGCGAATCGCAGGCCGTGATCATCGACATTGCCGGGCCGGTGCAGCTGGCGGTCGAGGGCGCCCGGCTGGCGGCGCTCGCCGGCGGCGCGGCGGTCCCGCCGCTGCACCAGGATCCCGACGTGCATGCCGTCGTGGCCGCGGTGGCGGCGGCGCGGCCGGTCGGGATCCGCATCAGGATCGGGCCGCCGCAGGGTGCCGGCGACCTGACGATCGAGCTGGCCCCGGCCGACCCGGGCGCGGGCGATCCGATTCCGCCCGCCGTGGCGGAGGAGATCGCCAATGAGATCGCCGACCGCCTCGCCGACCGGCTGGCCGCGGGGATCGCGCTGGTGGTGCGCAGGCCAGCCGCGCGCCCGTGATGCCTGGCTGGCGTCGCGGGTACTAGCATCACGAAACGTGCAGCCTGATGGTGTCGCGGAGGTTGCCGACGAGCTCTATGGGCTCAGGCCGGCTGACTTCATCGCGGCCAGGGACGAGCGCGCCCGGCAGGTCAAGGCGTCCGGGCGGCAGGAGGCGGCTGCGGCGATCAGGAAGCTGGCCCGGCCTACGGCCAGCGCATGGCTGGTCAACCAGGTCGTGCGGGCCGCACCCGATCAGCTGAGCCGGCTGGGCGACGTCGCCTCGGCGCTGCAGGACGCCCAGCGCGAGCTGGCCGGGGACAGGATGCGGGAGCTGTCGGGCGAACGCCGGCAGGTGGTCGCGGACCTGGTGGCCTCGGCCACCGACCTGGCGGCCGAGACCGGGCCGGCGGCCAGCGCGACCGTGCTCGGCGAGGTCAGGGCGACGTTTGAGGCGGCGATCGCCGATCCGCGGGCCGGTGCCGCCGTCCGGTCGGGGCACCTCACCAGGGCGCTGACGTATGCGGGACTCGGCGAGGTCGACCTGACCGCGGCGCTGGCCATCGAGCCGGACGAGGTAACCGCGGGCAGCGGGTCAGGGCGTGCCGCACCGGCGGCGACGGGGCGGTCTAAGGTCCGGCCGGAGGAGGCCGGGTCGGCCGCGGCGGGCACCGGCAAAG
>DAIOWC010000150.1:9128-15829 GCA_036758685.1 Streptosporangiaceae bacterium
GCCCAGCGGGAGGCTGCCGCGGCCCAGCGGGAAGCCGCCGCCCTCCAGCGAGCCGAACGCGCGCTGGCGGACGCCAGGGCCGCCGAAGACGAGGCCGGTGCCGCCGCTGCCCGGGCCGATGAGACGGTGACCAGGCTGGCCGAGAACCGGTTGTTCCTGCGGCGGCGGATCGAGGGCCTGCGCGCCGAGATCCGGGCCGCGGACGCCGAGGACGCGGCGCTGGCCAGGGACGAGGCGAAGGCCAAGCGCGCCCAGGACGCCGCGACGCGCGCGCTCGCGACCGCTCGGCGCCGGACCGTCCAGGCGGAGCAGCGCGCGTCCAGGGACTGACGGCCCGGCCGGGACGGACTTGCCCGCCGTCGCCGGTCGCGTTGCGTGGGCAGCGATCTCGCCAACGAGCTGCGGCCTCAGCGGTGCTGGACGCGGAGCTGGACCGGATCTTCGGCTGACCGCTAGCGGCGGGCGGCGCGCCGGCGGCGCAGCGCGAAGCCGCCCGTCACAGCGCCTGCTCCGGCCAGCGCCAGGCCCGCGATCGCGAGGCCGGTGTTCGTCTGCGTCGATGTGGTGCCGTCGCCGGTCTGCGCCGCGCCGGTCGGCATCGCCGTGACGGTTATCGTCGTCGTTGCCGAGCTGCCGTCCGAGCAGTCCATGTCCGGCGTATAGCTGCCGGGCAGGATGCTGCTCGGCAGCGTGACCGTGGCGCTGAAGTCGCCCGCGCCGGACTCCTTGTCCATCGGGATCTGCTCGGGCAGGCCGAGAGTGGTGCCGAACAGAGTGGCCGACGAGGCTTCCGCGCTGCCGCAGAACACCTGGAAGGTGACCGAGCTGCCGGGCGTGGCGCTGGCCGGGTCGGCGGTGGCGCTGGCGCCGCCGGAGTCGGCGACCGCGGCCTGCACGGGAGTGCCGGTGCCGGCGACGAGCGCGGCCGTGCCCACTGTCACCGAGAGCACGGCCGCCGAGCTGAACAAGCCCGCGCCGAGGCCTGCGGACGCGACGAAGTGCCTGATGCGGCGCATGAACGTTCCTCCCCCGAACACCGTTCGCCCGCCGCTGGGCGCTCCCGCCCGCGGTTCCGGCGTGCAGGTGCAACTCTCACGATCCCCCGTATTGCGTTGGGCGAAATACCCGGCGGGATGCCAGGCAAACGCCGCCTCGCCCGGCGTGGGAGGATCGGCAGCATGCTGCGCTGGCTGACCGCCGGAGAGTCCCACGGCCGGGCTTTGGTGGCAGTCTGCGAAGGGCTGCCAGCCGGGGTCGAGGTCACCTCGGCGGACCTCGCCGCCGCCCTCACCAGACGCCGCGCGGGCTACGGGCGGGGCGCCCGGATGAAGTTCGAGCAGGACGAGGTCGAGCTGACCGGCGGGGTCAGGCACGGCGTGACGCTGGGCGGCCCGATCGCGATCAGGATCGGCAACACCGAGTGGCCTAAGTGGGAGACCGTCATGGCGCCCGACCCGGTCGCCGCGGACGTCCTGGCCGCGCAGGCCAGGAGCGCCCCGCTGACCCGGCCGCGGCCCGGCCACGCCGATCTCGCCGGCATGCAAAAGTACGGTCACGATGACGCCAGGCCGGTCCTGGAACGGGCCAGTGCCAGGGAAACCGCGGCCAGGGTGGCGCTCGGCGAGCTAGCCCGCCGACTGCTGCGCCAGGTGCTCGGGGCCGAGGTGCTGAGCCACGTCGTCGCGCTCGGCAGCGTGACCGCCCCCGCCGGGCTGGTGCCCGGGCCGGACGACCTGGCGGCGATCGACGCCGATCCGGTTCGCTGCCTGGATCCGGCCGCCAGCACGGCCATGCAGGCGGAGATCGACGCGGCCCACCGCGACGGCGATACGCTCGGCGGCGTCGTCGAGGTCGTCATTCACGGCCTGCCGCCGGGCCTGGGCAGCCATGTCCACTGGGACCGCCGCCTGGACGGGCGGCTGGCCGGCGCGCTGATGAGCATCCAGGCGATCAAGGGCGTCGAGGTCGGGGACGGATTCCAGACCGCCGCCCGGCGCGGCTCGGCCGCGCACGATGAGATCGAGGGCGGTGCGGACGGAGTCCGCCGGCGCACTAACCGGGCGGGCGGGATCGAGGGCGGCATGAGCACGGGCGAGCCGGTGCGGCTGCGGGCGGCCATGAAGCCCATCTCGACGCTGCCGCGAGCGCTGGACACCGTCGACGTGCGGACGGGCGAGGCGGCCAAGGCGATCAACCAGCGCAGTGACGTCACCGCGGTCCCGGCGGCCGGGGTGGTGGCCGAGTCCATGGCGGCGCTGGTGCTGGCCGACGCGGTCCTGGAGAAGTTCGGCGGCGACAGCGTGGCCGAGACGGCCCGCAATGCCGACAGCTATCTCAAGTCGCTGGTGGTCAGGTGAGCGCGGGCGAGCCCGACCGGCCCGGGGCACCCTCGTTCCCGCTCGCGATACTGATCGGGCCGCCGGGAGCGGGCAAGACGACCGTGGGCACGCACCTGGCCGCGCTGCTGGGCGTGAGCTTCCAGGACACCGACGCGAGCATCGAGGCGGTCGCGGGCAAGCCGGTCGGCGAGATCTTCATCGACGACGGCGAGCCCGCGTTCCGCGAGATGGAGCGGGCGGCGGTCAAGGCCGCCATCGGCGGGGCCGACGGTGTCGTCGGGCTCGGCGGGGGCGCGGTGATGGACCCGGATACGCAGGCGGCGCTCGCGGGCCGGCCGGTGGTGTACCTGAGCGCGAGCTTTTCCGAGCTCGCCAAGCGGGTCGGCATGGACCGGCCGCGGCCGCTGCTGATCGGGAACCCGCGGGCCCAGCTGAAGATGCTGCTGGACCGGCGCCTGCCGGTGTATGAGGGCCTCGCCTGGCTCACCGTCGACACCGACGGGCGCCAGCCAGAGGTGATCGCGGGCGAGATCGCGGCGGCGATCGGCGGCCAGCGGCCCGACCGATGACCGCGACCAGGATCGCCGTCGGCGGGGAGCGCCCGCACGAGGTCGTCGTCGGCGCGGACATCCAGGCAGAGCTGCCGTCGCTGCTGGGCCAGGGCGTGCGCACGGTCGTGGTCATTCACGGCGCCGGGCTCGCTCACCTGGCGCAGCCGGCCCTGGACGTGCTGGCCGCGCGCGGGTACATCGTGCGCGCCGCGGAAGTGCCCGACGGCGAGGCGGCCAAGGAGATCGGGGTCGCGGCGAGGCTCTGGTCGCTGCTCGCGGCCAGCGGAGTCGGCCGCGCCGACGCGATCGTCGCGGTCGGCGGGGGAGCGGTTACCGACCTCGCCGGGTTCGTGGCCGCCACCTGGCTGCGCGGCGTTCCGATCGTGCTGGTGCCGACGACGCTGCTCGGCATGACCGACGCGGCCATCGGCGGCAAGACCGCGATCAACACAGCCGAGGGCAAGAACCTGGTCGGGGCGTTCCACCCGCCGGCCGGCGTGCTGGCGGACATCAGCGTGCTCGCCAGCCTGCCCGCGGCCGAGTACGTCAGCGGGCTGGCCGAGGTGATCAAGGCGGGGTTCATCGCCGACCCGGTGATCCTCGACCTCATCGAGTCCGACCCCGCGGCAGCCAGCAAGCCCGGCGGGCCGCACGAGCGCGAGCTGATCGAGCGCGCCGTCGCGATGAAGGCCGCGGTCGTCTCCGCCGACCTGCGCGAGGCCGGGCAGCGGGAGATGCTCAACTACGGGCATACCCTCGGCCACGCGATCGAGCGGGCGGAGAACTACTCGGTCAGGCACGGCGAGGCGGTGGCGATCGGGATGTGCTTCGCAGCCGCGGTCGGGCGGCTAGACGGCCGGCTGGACGAGGCGACCGCCGCCCGCCACCGGGAGATCCTGCAGGCCGTCGGGCTGCCGGTGCGCTACCACGGCGCGGACTGGCCGACGCTGCGCGCGGCGATGGCGGTCGACAAGAAAACCAGGGCCGCCCGGCTGAGGATGGTCGTACTCGACGGGCTCGCCCGGCCGGGGATACTCGCGGATCCGGCCGAGGAACTGCTCGAGCAGGCGTTCGCGGAGGTGAACTGAGCGATGACCGAAGCGGACCAGGGCCCGGTGACCACGGTGCTGGTGCTCAACGGGCCGAACCTCGGCCGGCTCGGCAGCCGGGAACCGGAGATCTACGGCTCGGCCACGCTGGCCGAGGTCGCGGCGGCCTGCGCTGAACTCGGCGGCGAGCTCGGGCTCACCGTGGACGTGCGGCAGACCGACGACGAGGCCGAGCTGATCGGCTGGGTGCACGAGGCCATCGACGGGCGGGTGCCGATCGTGCTGAACCCGGCGGCGTTCACCCATTACTCCTACGCGCTGCGGGACGCGCTGGCCATGCGCACCGCTCCGCTGGTCGAGGTGCACCTGTCCAACCCGGCGGCGCGCGAGTCGTTCCGGCACACCTCGGTGGTCGCCGGCGTGGCCGACGGCTCGGTGGCCGGGTTCGGGGTGCAGTCCTACGAGCTCGCGCTGCGCGCTGTGGCCCGGCTCGCCAGCGACGGTTACGATTCATCGCGAGATTAGAAATGTGGTCGCTTCGGCGAATGCCGGCACACCCCGCGGCGGCCTTCACGGGTGCGAAAGGGTCTGCTGCATGCGCATTGGAATGGCACTGAACTACGCGGGCGGCTTCAAGGAGACCGCTGCCGAGCTGGCCGACTTCGAGAAGGCCGGGCTCGACATCGTCTTCGTGCCGGAGGCTTACAGCTACGACGCGGTAAGCCAGCTCGGCTACCTGGCCGCGGTCACCGAGCGGGTCCAGCTCGCCTCCGGCATCATGCAGATCTACCCCCGCACGCCGACGATGACGGCGATGACGGCGGCAGGCCTGGACTTCGTCTCCGACGGGCGGTTCTCGCTCGGCATCGGCGCCTCGGGGCCGCAGGTCATCGAGGGCTGGCACGGCGTGCCCTACGACTTCCCGCTGGCCCGTACCCGCGAGCTGATCGAGATCTGCCGCAAGGTGTGGCGCCGCGAGCGGCTGGAGTACCAGGGCGAGCACTACCAGATCCCGCTGCCGGAGGGCCAGGGCACGGGGCTCGGCAAGGCGCTCAAGCTGATCAACCACCCGGTCAGGGAGCGCATCCCGATCATCCTCGCTGCCCTCGGGCCGAAGAACGTCGAGATGACCGCCGAGCTGGCCGAGGGCTGGGAGCCGATCTTCTACTACCCGGAGAAGGCTGCGGACGTCTGGGGCCCGTCGCTGGCCGCGGGCAAGGCGAAGCGCGACCCGTCGCTGCCGCCGCTTGACATCATCGCGCAGACGGCCCTCGCGATCGGCGACGACGTCAGGGGCCTGATCGACTTGATCCGGCCGGTGCAGGCGCTGTACATCGGCGGCATGGGCGCGCGCGGGAAGAACTTCTACAACAACATGGCGGTGCGCTACGGCTACGGCAAGGAGGCGGCCGCGATCCAGGACGCCTATCTGTCCGGCCGCAAGAAGGAAGCCGAGGCCATGATCCCGCAGGAACTGCTTGAGAATGTCTCGCTGATCGGCCCGAAGTCGTACGTGGCCGAGCGGGTCGAAGCCATGCGCGAGTCGGGCGTCACGACCCTGAACGTCGCCCCGATGGGTACCACCCATGCGGAACGAATCGCGCTGATCGAGCAGATTAGGGACCTGGCAGGGTAGTGGAGATGCCAGGCAGAAGGCGGTCCAGCAAACGGCGGGCCACCGGCGGCCCTGTCGTGCTCGTGATAGGGGGCGGGTTCGCCGGCCTGTCGGCGGTGCAGGCGCTGGCCCGCTCGCGCGCTTCGGTCACACTGGTCGACCAGAACGTTTACAGCACGTTCCAGCCGCTGTTGTACCAGGTGGCGACCGCGGGACTGACGTCGGCCGACGTCGCCTACCCGCTCTGGGCGGCCACCGCCAAGACCGGCGCCAGCTTCCGCAAGGGCACGGTCGCCAGTCTCGATCTCGACCGCCGGGTCGCCACGCTGTCCACCGGCGAGGAGCTCGGCTACGACTACCTGATCCTTGCCACCGGCGTCAGCGCCGCGTTCTTCGGCGTCCAGGGAGCGGCCGAGTACAGCCTCAGCCTGTACACCCGGCGAGACGCCGTGACCCTGCGCAACATGCTGCTAGCAGCGCTGGAGCAGCGCAACGAGGGCCTGGCCGGTCCTGAGCTGGACATCAACATCGTCGGCGGCGGCCCGACTGGCGTCGAGCTGGCGGGCACCCTGGCCGAGCTGCGGAACATCGCCCTGCCGGCCGCGTTCCCCGACATCGACCGGTCGGAGTTCCGGGTCCGGCTGATCGAGATGGGGCCGGCGCTGCTGGCCGGTTATAAGGACTCGCTGCGCGAGTACACGCGGCAGCAGCTGGACAAGCGCGGCGTCGAGGTCGCGCTCGGTACCGCGATCAAGGAGGTGCGGCCGGACTCGGTCGTGCTCGCCGACGGCACTACCCATCACAGCGACATCACGGTGTGGGCCGCCGGGATAGCCGCGCCGCCGGAGAAATGGAACGAGGCGCTGCCGCACGGGAAGGGGGGTCGCATCGAGGTCGGACCCGACCTGCGCGTCGCCGGTCAGGAGCGGGTGTTCTCCATCGGTGACGTCAGCATCAGCACCACCGACCCGGTGGCCCAGCTGAGCGCGCCCGCGATCCAGCAGGGGCGGCACGCTGGCCGCCAGGTCAGGCGGCTGCTGGCCGGGCAGCCCACAACACCGTTCGCGTACCACTACAAGGGCATCATGGCGACCATCGGCCGCCGGTCGGCCGTCGTCGAGCTGCGCGGCGGGCTGCGGCTGCGCGG
>DAIOWC010000151.1:0-15795 GCA_036758685.1 Streptosporangiaceae bacterium
GGCAGCAGCAGGTGCACGTCGCCGAACTCGTGCCAGCGGTAACCGTGCTCAGCCGCCTCGTCGTAACAGTCGCTGAGGAGATCCTCTCCGGCGAAGGCAGCGAGCATCCGCAGGTGGGATGAGCGCGGCTCGTGCAGTCCGGTGAGCAGGCCGTCGACGGCGTGCAGACCAGCCTCGGGCGTGACCACATGGGTGGTCCAGCCCGAGGCTGGCCCCATTTCCCCCGCCAGGGCAGCGGTCTCGAGCGCGCGGACGACGGTGGTCCCGATCGCGATGACGCGGCCGCCGTGCTGGCGGGTCAGCTCCACCAGCCGCGCCGTTGCCGGCGGCACGTCGTAGGGCTCGGGGTAGGGGTCCTCGTTGTCCTCGAGCGACGACACCCCCGTGTGCAGGGTGATGGGCGCGACCGTGACGCCGCGGCTGACGAGCCGGGTCACCACTTCCGGGCTGAACGGCCGGCCCGCGCTCGGCATCTCCGCGCTCCCCGGCGTCGTGGCGAACACCGTCTGATACGCCTCGATCGGCCAGGCGTGCCTGACGTAGGAGTACCGGATCGGGCGGCCGTGCCGCAGCAGGTACGGCACGACGGCCGTCGACAATGTGGCCCGCCAGAGGCGCCCGGTGAACCGGCTGACCAGCCGGAGCAGCGCGCCGCCGGGCAGCACCAGCCGGTCGCCCGCGGCCCCGCCGCGGTAGGGAACGGTGGCGGCGCCGTTGCCGAAGCGCAGCTCGACCAGCCAGGTCCCGTCCGGCATCGCGGTCGAGAAGTGCACGACCAGCTCATGGCTGACCGGCACCGCCGATGGCAGCGTCCCCGAGTTGTTCACGACGAGCAGGTCACCGGGCATCAGGAGGCCGGGCAGGTCGCCGAAGCGGTGATGGCTGACCGACTGGCCGCGGCTCCGGCTGACCATGAGCGCCACGTCATCCCGGCTGATCCCGCGCGCCTCGGGCGGTTCGTGGGCTTCGAGTTCGGGCCGCAGCTCGGTCGCGATCACGCCGCGGCTCCGGCGGGCTGGAGATCGGCGGCCCGGTACCGGCCGCTCGGCATCCGCTCGCAGACCAGCCGCAGGAACGCCGGGGTCACGGTCTGCGGCAACGGCCGGTCGGAGATGTCCTCGCCGGGGAAAGCCTCCTGATGCATCCGCGTGCGCAGATCTCCGGGATCGACCCACCAGACGCGGATCACGCTCTCCTCGGCCGCCAGGACGTTGCTGGCCTGCTCCAGGGCGGCCTTGGCGGCGCCGTAGCCACCCCAGCCCGTGTAGGGCTCGACGGCGGCGTCAGAGGTGATGTTCAGCACGGCTCCGCCCCGGCGGCGCAGGTCCGGCAGCAGCTGCTGGGTCAGCGCGATCGGAGCGACGACGTTTACTTCCAAGGCGGCCAGCAGCTGATCGGCCGGGTAGTCGGCGAGCGCCGGCAGCGGGCTCGCGCCCAGCGTGCCGGCGTTGTTCACCAGCAGGGTCGCTCCGCCGAGCTCGGCCGCCGCGGCGCGGAGCGCCGCCCGATGCGCGGGATCGGCGATGTCGCCGGGGATCGCGGTGACCCGCCAGCCGTGCCGGCTGGCCAGCTCGGCGGCCGCCGTCTCAAGCGCCACCGGCTCGCGCGCGTCGATGATGAGCCGGTATCCGGCCCCGGCCAGCGCATCGGCAAGAGCGAAGCCGAGGCCGCGGGACGCGCCGGTCACGATGGCGACAGGTGCAGTAGTCATGTCTTCGACGCTAGGCACCCTCGCGTCGGCGCGCATCGGCCGCTAGCCCGGCAGGACCCGGGCCGATGGTCCTAGGACCAGCGGCCGGCGCGCCCCGCCCGCGCCGCCGGTACGGTCGGTGATATGGGCGCGTCTCCGCAGGATGACAGCGAGATCTTCGAGCGGGTCAGCCAGGTGGTACTGGCGGTGGCCAGCCAGCTGTCGGTCCGCGACGTCCTGCAGGTCATCGTCCGGTCGGCCCGGTCCCTGGCCAACGCCAGGTACGCCGCGCTCGGCGTGCCCGACGACCGGGATTCGTTCGCGGAGTTCGTCGTCGACGGGATCTCGGCTCGTCAGCAGGCGGAGATCGGCCCGCTGCCCCGCCACCACGGCATGCTCGGCGTGATCTTGCAAGACGGAAAGCCGCTGCGGCTGGATGACATCCGGGCCGATCCGCGGTTCTGGGGCTGGCCGGCCGCCCATCCGGAGCTGAAGGACGTGCTCGGAGTCCCGATTCTTCAGGGCAGTCAGGTGCTCGGCTTCATCTTCGCCGCCTGCAAGCGCGACGCGGGCGGCTTCACCGAACGCGATGAGCGGCTGCTGAGCCTCTTCGCCGCGCACGCGGCGATCGCACTGACCAATGCGCGGCTGTACGAGCGCAGCCGCGAGCTGACGGCCGCGCAGGAGCGGGCCCGGCTGGCCAGGGACCTGCACGACGCGGTCTCGCAGAAGCTGTTCAGCGTGCGGGCCAAGGCGCGCGCCGCGGCGCTCCTGGTCGCCCGCGACCCGGCCAGGGCGACCGCCGAGATCGACAGCGTCGCCGCGCTCGCCGGGGAGGCCCACGCCGAACTCCGCGCGGTCATCGACGGGCTGGCGCCGCCGGACCTGGCCGCGAGCGGCCTCGTCGGCTCGGTGCGAAGCTATGCGGTGCTCGTCGGCCGCAGCTACGGCGTCGCGGTCCGGGTTGTGGCCGATGAGCTGCCCGCGCTCGACGAGCAGCGCGAGACCGTGCTCTACCGGGTGGCGCAGGAGGCGATCACGAACGCTCTGCGGCACTCCGGCAGCACCGACGTGACGGTGCGGCTCGCGGCTCGCCCGCGCGGCGTGGTGCTCGAGGTCCGCGACCGGGGCAGCGGCTTCGACCCCGATCACACCAGCGGCGGGCTCGGCCTGGATTCGATGCGCGAGCGCGCCGCGTCGGTAGGCGGGACGCTTGCTATCACCTCCACGGAAGGGAACGGCACTAGCGTGCGGCTGACCGTGCCCCGAACGCCGGCCAGCAGGGGCGAGCGATGATCTCGGTCCTCATCGCCGATGATCACCCGGTGGTCCGGCAGGGCATCTCGGTCCTGCTGAGCGTCCATGAGGACATGGCCGTCGCCGGGGAGGCCGCCGATGGCGAGCAGACGCTGATTCTCGCGGCCGAGCTCAAGCCGGATGTGCTGCTCCTGGACCTGAAGCTGCCGGGGCTCGACGGCCTCGCGGTGCTCGGGCAGCTGCCCGAGCGCTCCCCGGCGACCCGGGCGCTGGTCCTCACCAGCGCCGCCGACCGATCGGCGGTGAGCCTGGCGCTTCGGGCCGGTGCGGCCGGCTTCCTGTACAAGGACGTGGACCCCGACGCGCTCGTCCGCGCGATCCGGTCCGTGCACGACGGGCACACGCTCGTGGCGGGGGAGGTCGCCGACGTCCTGTCGGAGCGGCCGTCCGGGCGCGGCCTCCCCGCGCTGACGCGGCGTGAGCGCGAGGTGCTCGCCCTGCTCGCCGAAGGCCGGTCGAACCGGGAAATCGGCAGGTCGCTGGGAGTCTCAGAAAAGACGATCAAGACACACGTCAGCTCGGTACTCGCCAAGCTTGGAGTCGCCGACCGGACTCAGGCGGCAGTGCTGGCGATCCGCCAGACGGACATGCCGTAAGTTCAACCTGAAAGCTGCGGGCGCGAAGGGAGCCGGATGGCGGCGGAAGTGCTCCGGATGCGCGGGGTCGGGGTTCGTTACAACAAGACGATGCTTTTGCGCGACGTGGACTGGACCGCGCACAGCGACGAGAGCTGGGTCATCATCGGCCCGAACGGGGCCGGGAAGACAACCCTCCTCCAGGTGGCCGCGACGTTGCTGGCGCCAACGCACGGGACGGTCGAGATTCTCGGCGAGCCGCTCGGGCTGGCCGACATCGCCGACCTGCGGACCCGGATCGGCATGACCAGCTCGGCCATCAGCGAGCAGGTGCCGGCGTCCGAGAAGGTCATCGATCTGGTGCTGACGGCTTCCTACGGAATACTCGGCCGCGCCGACGAGGACTACGACTCGGCCGATGTGACCAGGGCCGTCGAGCTGCTCGACGCCCTCGGCTGCGCTCATCTGATCCGCAGGCGGTTCGCCAGCCTGTCCGAGGGAGAGCGCAAGCGTGTGCAGATCGCCCGGTCGCTGATGGCCGACCCGGAACTGCTGCTGCTGGATGAGCCGGCCGCCGGCCTGGACATCGGGGGGCGCGAGGACCTGGTCCGGCGGATCGCGGCCCTGCTCGCCGATCCGCGCTCGCCGATGATGGTGCTGGTCACCCACCACGTCGAGGAAGTGCCGACTGGCTTCACCCACGCTCTGCTGATGCGCAAGGGGACGGTCCTGGCCGCCGGGCCGGTGGCCGAGGTCTTCACCGAGCGCAACCTGTCACGGTGCTTCGGGGTGCCGCTGCTGGTCGAGCGCCGGGCGACCCGCTGGTCGGCAACCGCGCTCCAGCTGCCCTGACGCCGGCGTGTGACTTCTCACACTGCTTCCCCCGCCGTGCCCTGGCTCGCGCTTACTACCATCGGGGCCATGGTGCGAGGATCTTGTGGGCCCGGCTGAGGCACTGGCCATCTTCGGCGCCGGGGGCGCCGCGGGCGCGGTCAATGCCGTTGTCGGCTCGGGGTCGCTGATCACCTTCCCGACGCTCCTGGCCTTCGGCTTTGCGCCGGTCGTGGCGAACGTGTCCAACAACGTCGGCCTGGTCTCGGGCAATGTCAGCGGCGCCGTCGGCTACCGGCGGGAACTGGCCGGGCAGCGCCGTCGGCTCATCCGGCTTGGGGTCTTCTCCATGGCCGGCTCCCTGGCTGGCGCGGCCGCGCTGCTGTCACTGCCGTCAAGCTCGTTCCAGCTGATCGTCCCCGCGCTGATCCTGATCTCCTGCGCGCTCGTCCTGGCCCAGCCCTGGCTCAGCGCGAGGATCGTCGCCCGCCGGGACCGCCGCGCCAGCGCCCAGGGCGCCCCCCAGGCAGGCACTGCGGCCGAGGGAGCCGAGCGCACCAGCCCGGCGCTCGCGGGCGGCGTCTTCGGCGCGGCCGTGTACGGCGGCTACTTCGGGGCGGCCCAGGGCGTGCTGGTCATCGGCCTGCTCGGCACGTTCCTGGACGAGCCCCTGCAGCGGGTCAACGGCGCCAAGAACGTGCTCGTGGCGATCGTCAACGGCTCCGCCGCGGTCGTGTACATCATCTTCGCCCACGTGGCGTGGCTGGTCGTGCTCCTGATCGCGGTGGGCTCCACGATCGGCGGGCTGATCGGCGCGCGCTACGGCCGGCGGCTCCCGCCGCTGGCGCTACGGATCTTCGTGGTCATCATCGGCGTGATCTCCGCCGTGAAGCTCATCTTCTTCTAAGCCTGGCGCGTCACGGCCGCGGCGGCGAGCAGGGTGGCCGCGGCGAGCGGGGCCCACAAGGCGGCGGGACCGCCGGCGGCCAGCGCGGTGATGATCGCCGGCGAGACCGCCAGCCCGAACCCGGTCGAGAGCTGGAACCGCGCCAGGGCCCGGCCGAGCACCGGCTCCGGGGTGCTGGCCGCCACCAGGGCCGTCGCGCTGCCTGCATAGATCATCTCGCCGACGGTGCAGAGCACCGCCACGCCGGCAATTGCGGGTGCGGCCCAGCCGCCCCCGACCTCGACAGCGGCGAGAAAGCCAACATAGGACACGGTGAGGACGACCCCCGAGATGGCCAGGGCGGTCCGGCGGGAGAAGCGCGACATCCGGACCGTGACCGGCACCTGGAAGGCGACCACGAGCCCCGTGTTGATCACGAGCACTCCCGCCGCCCACATCGGGGACGCGTGCAGCTGCGCGACCAGCACCAGCGGGAGGGCGATCTCGGGAACGTTCAGGCAGAACGCGTAGATGACATTGGCGGACAGGAGCAGCCTGAGCTTCGGGGCGGCGGTGAGATGCGCTCGCGGGGCCGCGCCGGAGCGGGATCCGGCCCGGATGCGGACCGACCAGGCGAGCGTGGCGGCCAGCAGGTAGGCCAGTCCGGTGGCGACCGCGAGCGCGCGCAGGGCCGGCGTGCCTCCGGCGAGGCCCGCGGTGGCGATCAGAGCGCCGAGGCCGATCCCGGCGTTGCGCAGCGACCGGCCCGCGGCCAGGGCCGCATCGCGCTCCCGGCCCGCGGAGACAGAGGCGACAAGGGCGGCCTGGGCGACCGGGAAGGCCTGGTTGCCGATGCCGAGAAAGAGCGCGGCGACGGCGAACAGCCACACGGTGCCTGGGCTACCCGCCGGGGCCGCCACCAGCAGCGCCGTGCCGAGCACGCGCACCAGCATCGAGGCCGCGACCGCGGTGCTGCGCGCGCCCCGGTCCAGCCACCGGCCCATCGGCGGCACGGAGCCGAGGCCGGCGACCACGCCGGCGGTCAGGGCGAGCCCGGCGACCGGCCCGGTCAGCTTCAGCACGTAGATGCCGTACAGGATCAGGAACGGCCGCAGCAGGCCGGTACCGAGCGCGTCGACGCCGACAGCGACGACGTATCGCGGCCCGCCCACCGCGCGGACCAGAGTGCGGAAGCGGTCAAGCCGGGCCGGCGGCGGACCGGTGACGGTCATGGTCATGCCGCCACTGTCTGGTCCGCCGGCCAGCCGAAGCGCGTGAGTTGACGGGATCCGTCAACCGAGTAACCGCCGGCGCGTGCGACCAGCGAGACTGGCAGGGTGACGCTGCGCATCGACATCGCCGGCCTGCCGCCAGAGCGGGTGTCGTTTGCGCCCTCGCCGCTGGCCGAGCTGATCTCCATGCTGCACGTGCTGGCCACGACCGAGCATCACCCGGGCCTGACCACCTGGGCCGCAGACGTCCGCCGCGTGTTGCCGCCGGAACTGGCCGAGCGCCTGCAGGAGGCCGAGTTCCTGTGGCGGTCATCCCGGGCGGATTTCCTCCTGCCGGCCCAGCCGCGCGAGACCCTGAAGGAGGAACTGGACGACGTCGATCAGATCGCGGATGAGGCGTACGTGAGCTCCGCGCTCGTGACCACCTGTGGGAACGGGCGGGTTCACTTCGGCCAGCGATCGCCCCTCACCGACGCGGCCGCCCGCGACCGAGCCCTGGACCAGGCCCAGGCTCGGGGCGCGCTCCAGGAGGAGTTCGCCGAGCGGCTGCTCGCGAAGCCGCTACTGGTACGGGCGAGGGTAAGGGAGACGCTGGAGCAGGCCGCGTCGGCCTTCTTCGAGGCGGCGTGGGCCGTCGTCGTCCCGCGGCTGGTGGCGGACATGCGCGTGAAGACCGATCTGCGGGAGCGCCACGGCCTCGGCGCGGCGCTCGCGGCCGTCTCCGGGGCCGTCGCGCTCGCGCCCGAGAGCGACCACATCGTCGTGGACAAGCTCCAGGACAACGCGACGAGCGCCAACGGAACCGGGGTGACGTTCATCCCGACCGTCTTCGGCACGCCGCATCTCGTGACGGTCAGCGCGCCGCGCTGGCGGCCGGTCGTCCAGTATCCGGTCGCCGGCCCTGCCGCGCCCGAGCTGGTGTCGCTGGAGGCGGTCGAACGGCGTCTCGAGGCCCTGGCGCACCCGGTGCGGCTCCGCCTGGTGCGCAGCCTGTCCCGCGGCCCGCGCACTACCGGCGAGCTTGCTCATGCCTGGGATCTGACCCCACCGGAGGTCTCGCGCCACCTGGCTGTCCTGCACCGGGCCGGTCTCGTCACCGCCGAGCGGCGCGGCCGCTACGTGCACTACGCGGTCGACCTTCCGGCGCTGATGGCACTCGGGACCGACCTGCTGGCGGCGGTACTGCGGTGAGGCGCTAGGACTCCGCGCCGTACGCGGTCGCCAGCTCCGGCGCTGCCTGACCGGACCGGCGCAGGAGGCCGGCCCCGGCGAAGATTCCGACGGCGAGCACGGTCGTCACCGCGAACGACACGCGGAGCGAGGCGATATCGGCGACGCCCCCCATCACGCTCGGCGCGGCCAGGCCCGCCCCGTAGCTGACGGTCGCGGCGCCGGCGACGCCCATCGCCGGGCTCGGCCCCGAGTGACCGGCGGCCGCGAAGACCAGCGGGACAACCACCGAAACGCCCAGTCCGATGAGAATGAACCCGGCGATCGCCACCCAGTCCGAGGGCGCGACGGCCACGACGAGGCAGCCGGCCGTCGCCAGCACGCCGCACCCGCGGACGGCCCGCACCGGCCCGGTCCACCGCACCACCGCATCGCCGCTGAGCCTGCCCCCCGCCATCGCCAGCGCGAACATCGCGGTCGTGAGCGCGGCCTCGGCCTGGCTGGCGTGCAGCGTCCAGTGCATGAACAGCGCCGCCCAGGCAGCGGCCGCGAACTCCACGAAGATAGCCGCGAAGGCCACCAGGCCGATGAGCAGCACCAGGCCTCGCGGCCACACGAACATCGGCACGTGCACGTCCTCCGCGCCGCTGGCTGCCGGCTCGCCCTTCAGCCAGGCGATCGCGGCCAGCCCGCCGGCGATGATGAGCGCGCCCATGACCGGGAACTGGATGCGGGGGTCGATGTTCTCCCGCGCGGCCACGGAGCCGACGAGGGCGCCCAGGAGCACGCCGACGCTCCACATGCCGTGCAGGCCGGACATGATCGAGCGGCCGAGATGCGTCTCCGTCTCCACCCCGGCGGTGTTGATCGCAGTGTCCTGGGTGCCGGCGACGGCGCCCATGACCACCATGATCACCGCGAGCACGATCGCGGTCGGCGCGACCGGCGGGAACACGAGCGTGATGCCGAGGGCCACGGTGAGGAATACGATGGCGGCCTTGGTGCCGTAGCGGTGCACGAACCTGGCGGCGAACGGCATCGTGGCCAGTGCGCCGGCGGTCGAAGCCAGGCCCATGGCGCCCACGAGAGCGCTGGTGAGGTGCAGCCGGCTGGCGATCCACGGCCAGCGAGACGACAGCGTCCCGGTGACGATGCCGCTGGCCGTGAAGACGATGGCGACCGCCCGGCCGTGTGCCGATCGCAGCATCAGCGCGCGGCCGGATCGGCGCTGGCCCCGGGCGTGAGGATCCCGTCGCGCACGGCCTGCTCGATCATCTGCCGGGCGAACAGCCCGAGCGACGCCGATCCGTCCTCGATCAGCGCCACCTTCTCCAGCACTTCATCGGCCGTGACGGCCCACGACGTCCAGGTGCCGCCGCCCACGCGGACGTTCTCCAGCATCGGCTGGAGCCGGTCGAGCGCGCGGGCGAACTTAGCCTCGGGACTCACTCGTTCCTCAAATTCAAGCCATAGCCCCAGCAGCTCATGAGCCTGATCGGGCGGCAGCAGCCCGAAGATGCGCTCGGCCGCTGTGTGCTCGGCGGCCTCCTGGCGCGCCCGCGCCGCGCCATCGGCGTAGACGGAGAGGTCCCCGGCGTCGACCTCGACGAGGTCGTGGATCACGAGCATGGCCGTGACCCGGCCGATGTCGGTCCCGGCCGGAGCGTGGCCGGCGAGCGCCAGCGCCATGAGCGCCAGGTGCCACGAATGCTCGGCCGAGTTCTCGCGGCGGGCCGGGCGGGCCAGCACCGTCTGCCTGAGCACGCCCTTGAGCCTGCCTGCTTCCTGGACGAAGTCCAGCTGACTCCCGAGGCGGTCCATGCCCACATTGGACCAGACGCCGCGGACGTTCCGCGACGTCAGGCGCCGGTCACGCTAAAGCAGCCCTTGGGCGCATTCGGATCGAGCTGATAGGGATTCCTCGGGGCGCCAGACGGTGACACCGTGCCCGGCCCGGTGGCGGGGAAGGCGGGATGCACGAAGCCGTCGTCGATGCCGCACTGGGCCGGTGCCTGGCTGAGCTGGACGCTGGCGACGTTCGGCTCAAGCGAGCCGCCCGGGTCGTCCCACGTCGCGAACATGATCGTTTCCACGCCCTGCACGACCTCGCGCATCAGGGTTGAGGTCAGGCCCGGCCGCTCGATCGCGTAGACGTAGATGTAGTCCGCGACGATCTTGAGCGCGGTCCGGCCCTCGTAACTCGCGACGGACGCGGTCATCGGGCCGCCGTGCACCCTCACCGCCTCGTCCGCGAGGACCGCAGAGCCGGGTGCGAACGACGTGACCCAGAGCCGGGTGCGCCACGGCTTCTGTCCCTTGCCAGTGACCGGCTTGGTCAGGTGGGACAGGAACCAGGAACGCTGCGACTTGGTCAGGAGGTCGGCGAATGCCGTGGGCGCGTGGCCTTCCAGGGTCGGGACGTTCAGATTGCCGGCGACGAGCAGCTGCTTCACGGTCTTGTAGGCGCTGCCCACCTGCACGGCCGTGAAGGGGCCGACCGCCTGAGCTGCGGGCAGGTCGATGCCAGCCGCGCCATTGGCCCAGCCCGCCGCCTGCGATCCGGCGAACGGGTCACCCGGGCTCAGCGTCGCGCTGGATGCCGGCGGTGTGGTCGGCGCCGTAGTCGAGGGTGCTGGAGGAGGCGGCGAGCTTGCCGGGGTCGTGCGGTGCAGCAGGGAATGCAAGCCCACGGACACGCCGATCAGGACGATGAGCATGACCAGGACCACCATCAGGGACCTGGCCGTGCCGGCCCGCGCTGAGTGGGTCGCGTAACCGCGGTCGAGAGTCGGTTCCGTCGGCTGCGCGACCCGGCGGGTGGCTGTTGGCCGCCGGCTGCGCCAGCGGCGGACCGGATTACTGCCGGCCGCCGGGCCCGGCCGCAGGTGGCTGGCCGCCATCCGCGCCCGCTCGGCTGCGCTCGGTTCCTTGAAGCGGGCCTCGCTCGCTAGCTCGGCCGCGATCTCCGCGAGGCGGTTGTTGATGTCGTCAGGATCCGTAGGCGAGTCGTGCGGCTTGTCGCCCGGAGCTGCCATAGCGCAAGTATCAGCCACTGCTGCGGGCATTTGCATAACGAAATGGGCCGATAATCGCGGAGATCTGCCCGCAGCACCGCACCTGGCGGCCAAAATCAGACCCCGGTTGTAACCCTCCGCAACCGCTATGTCATTCTGTGTTGTGGGGGACCCATTCAGATGAATCCGGGGGGACCGGTCATCAGCTCGTCCTGGCGCGGCGGTTGCCGCGCCAGGACGAGATTTTTTTGCGCGGTCAGCGTGAGCGGGCCTCGGCCATGCCGCGGTTAGCGAGAGCGTCGGCCCGCTCGTTACCCGGATTGCCGGCATGCCCCTTGACCCAGAGCCACTGCACTTCGTGCTTGCTCGCTGCCTGGTCGAGCCGCCGCCAGAGGTCCTCGTTCTTGACCGCCTGCTTGCTGGATGTCCGCCAGCCGTTGCGCTTCCAGCTGTCCAGCCAGCTGGTGATGCCGTTGCGCAGGTAGCTGCTGTCGGTATGCAGGCGCACGACCGACGGCCGGGTCAGGCTCTCCAGCGCCCGGATGGCGGCCATGAGCTCCATCCGGTTGTTGGTCGTCGGAGCCGGCTCGCCGCCGTAGAGCTCCATCTCGCGCCCGCTGTACGTGAGCACCGCGCCCCAGCCGCCTGGGCCGGGATTACCGCTGCAGGCGCCGTCGGTGTAGATCTCTACGACATTGCTGGAGTCCCGACCCGTCATAAGGCGCAACCGTACCGGTCAGGGCGGTACGTCCAGCGCCGGATTCCGGTCGAAGAACCCCCACGGCTTCAGCCAGAACGAGGTCCGGTCCACGGGCATCACCGGCCAGTCCTCCGGCCGGGTGATGTGGTGCAGGCCGAACACGTGCCAGAGCACGACGTCGGTGTCCTCGATGGAGCGATCCCGCGCCGTCCACGCGGGCAGCCCGAGATCGACGCGGCTCAGGTTGGGGAATTCGCCGCAGGGCCAGCGTTCCTCCGGCGCATACGGGGTCACCCAGAGCGTGTGCCCGATCACCTCGGCCCGCTGGAACGCGGGCGAGGACTCGTCTATCAGCGACGGGAAGCTGCCGGCGGGCACCAGCTTGTAGGCGGGACGGGTGCCGAGGCCGTTGACTGAGCCGGTCGATGCGACCTTCCAGCTGCGCTGGGTGTCCCAGTCGTAGGTCTGCCGTCCGTCCGACTCCGTGCGCAGCGGCGTCTCGATGATCTCCAGCGCGAGCCCGTGCGGGTTGGCATCGCTGACCGGCAGCGCGTGAGACTCACAGGCATAGACCGTGTTCGGCTGCCCGTCCACGTCCAGGTCGAGCCTGGCCACGATGAAGTGCTGATGGTAGGGCGCGTAGGTCCGCTGGTCGACCAGCGCCCCGGTGGCCGGCTGGTTGTCACCGGCGAAGGACGACGTCACCATGATCCCGGTGGCTCGCACCTCGCACTCCACGTTCCCGTCCTGATAAAAGCGCCAGTACACGAGGTACTCGTAGTTCGCGACAGTCACGTGGAAGGAGATCACCAGCCGCCGGGCGCGGCGCACCTGCGGGCCGGTCCGCTCGTCGACGTGCTTCCAGAGAACGCCGTCGTCTTCCTCGTGGATGCAGATGGCGTTGCGTACGGTGCGCGGCGTGCCGCGCGAGTCGTGCACGACCGCGTCCAGGTAGCGGATCTCGCCGAGGCAGTCGCAGCCGCGGTCGAGCGAGGTCGTCATGAAGCCGAGGCCCCACTCGCCGATGTCGAACGCCGTCCGGCGGTAATGATCCACGGTCGCGTCCCGGTACGGGACGATCATCTCCGCGAACGACATGCGGTGGGCGATCGGCCGCAGCCGCCCGCCATCGCTGAACGCCACGGTGTGCAGGACCAGGCCCTCGCGGTGGTTGAAGCCAAGGCGCAGCTGCCAGTTCTGCCAGCGGAGCAGCCTGCCCTCGAGCTGGAACGACACCCCGTCGGGCTGGCTGACCTCCAGCGGGCTGATGTCGCGCAGCGGCATGGGGATGAGGCCAGGCAGGTACTCGCCCATCACCCCCGGCGGCTCGTCGGCGACCCGCTCGTCCTCCAGCTCGAGCAGCTCCATCCGGTTCAGGTCGACCACCGGGTGGAGGCCGGTGATGTGGTTCGCGTACGGGTTAGCGTCCTGACTGGCCCGGCGCCAGACATCCGACCAGCCGATTCGCCGCCCTTCGTACCGGGGCGGGACCAGCGCGGCGCCGTACGCCCAGACGTCGGTGAGCACGAGACTCATGTCGGTGATGCCGCGGGCGGCGAGCGCCTCGATCAGCCGCGGATGCTCGCGGAGCATCTCGTCGCACTCGTGCCACTCGTCGACCGTCACCGCGGGCTGATGGCCGGGAAGGTGCTCCCAGCGCGTTACCTCGCCGTCCGGCAGGGACACCCCGGCGCGGAACGCCTGCCCGTCCCCGGTGTTCCAGCAGATCACGGCGGCGGATCTGGCGCCGCTCGCCTCGGCCGCCGGCAGCTGATCCTTGGCCGGCTCAGCCAGCTCGATCGATGCGTACCGCCACCCGTCCGCAACCCCCCGCCGGTCTCTTAATGTCGCCGCTACCTGGCTGATCTCGTCCGCGGTCAGCGGATCCAGCGGGTGCATGCCTGATTCTAGGCACGTTGTCGGTGCGAGTTTGCGCCGGTAGCGTCGCATGTCATGGGAGAGCCCGCCTTTGCTCATCAGATCGTCGTCGTCACCGGCGCCGGCCGGGGCATCGGCCGCAGCGTCGCCCTGGGATTCGCCGCCAACGGCGCGCAGGTCGTCGCGGCGGATATCGACCTTGACTCGGCCAAGCGCACCTGCGCGGTGATCGAGTCGCACGGCGCGAGCGGCTTTGCAGCGCATGCAGACGTCGCCAGCGCGGCTGACATGGAGCAGCTCGCGGCCTGGGTCCGCGCCGAGGTGGGCGTGCCCGACGTCGTGGTGAACAACGCGGGCATCGCGATCCTCGGCTCGTTCCTTGATCACACCGAGGCTGACTGGGAGCGGATCGTCGGCGTCAACCTGCTGGGGGTCGCGCGCGGCTGCCGGCTCTTCGGCGCGCAGATGGTGGACCGCGGGACCGGCGGGCACCTGGTGAACATCGCGTCGTGCGCAGCCTGGACGCCGACCTCCGTGCTGCCTGCCTACTCGGCGACCAAGGCCGCGGTGCGCATGCTCAGCGACTGCCTGCGCGCGGAGCTGGCGGGCGCCGGTGTCGGGGTCACCGCGATCTGCCCGGGATTCACGACTACCGGGATCGCCAGGGCCGCGCGGTACGTGGGCGCCACCGGCGAGGAGGAACGAGAGCTGCGCGAGTCCGCGGCCGCTGGCCTGGCGCGGCGGCGGTTCCCGCCGGACAAGGTGGCCCTGGCCGTGATGCGCGCGGTCATCGCCAACAAGCCGGTCGTCCCCGTCAACGCCGAGGCCTGGGTCACCTACGCGCTGTCCCGGCTGTCACCGGCGCTGCTGGGTCGGCTGACCCGCGGTGCCGACAAGGCCCTGCAGACCCTGGAGCGCGCCTCGGCCGGCTAATCCCGGTGCCGCTCGGCGCCCTTGCGGCGCCAGCGACGACTGACCGCGCTCGCTGAGCCGCGTCCGATAGTCGCGAGACGGCCAATAGCGCGCAAAGAGGGTCCATGTTGGCCGTCTCGCGACTTTCGCGCCCCCGGTTTCGTTCGCATATCCGGGCTCGATCTAGGTCTCCGGCGGGTGCTCGCGCAGGCGCGCCAGGTGCTTGCGGATGATCTGCTCCATGCGGCCGTAGAACTCCACGATCAGCCGGAGCTCGTCGTCGGAGTAGCCGGCCGCGAGTTCCTGCCAGTCTGCGACCATCGGCGCGAACTGACTCGCCACCTCGCTGACCGCCTTCTCCAGCACGATTGTGACCACGACCCGGCGGCGGTCGGCCGGGTCGCGCTCGCGGGTGACAAACCCGGCGGCCTCAAGCCGGTCGATCACACCCGTGATCGACGCGGTCGTCAGCCCCGTGGCCTTCGCCAGGTCCCCAGCCGTCAGGCTGCCGCTGAAGCTGAGGATGTTCAGGCAGTTCAGGTCCGTGGCGTTGATCCCGATCCGCTCGGCCGCGGCCTGGCTCATCACGTTCATCAGCGACCCGGTCTTGCGCACGGCGAGCGCGAACGCCATGGCCAGCAGCCGGCGCTCATCTGACCAGCCCGGCGCGCCCGGCGGACCTGCCCACGGCTGCTCCCAGGCCGTATCCGCCGGCCAGGGCACCTGGTCTCCGGGCAGCTCTTCGCTCATCTCTAGTTCTCCTGATAGTTAAGATGCCTAGACAATAGCAAACCAAGACGCTAAGTTACTTAAGTAACTAGAGACCACGCCTCCTAGACCGGGAGAATCCGATGACTGCTGATCCTGGAATCCTGGCACCTCGGCTGCCGTCAGGCGATCGGCCTGACCCGCGCCGATGGCTAACCCTGATCATCTTGCTGCTAGCCGCCTTCATGAACTTGCTCGACGTCTCGATCGTCAACATTGCGATCCCGTCCATCCAGCGGGACCTGCACGCCAGTTACGCCGACGTGCAGTGGGCCCTGGCGGGGTACACGCTGGCCTACGCGCTGGTCCTGATCACCGGGGGCCGGCTGGGCGACATCTTCGGCCGCAAGCGGCTCTTCCTGATCGGAGTGACCGGCTTCACGATCATGTCGGCCCTCTGCGGCGCGGCCACCGGCCCCGGCATGCTGATCGGCTGCCGGGTTGTGCAGGGAGCCATGGGCGCCATCATGGTGCCGCAGGTACTGGCCGTGATCCAGGTGATCTTCCCGCCCGCGGAGCGCATCAAGGCGTTCGCCGGGTTCGGCGTGACCGCCGGTCTGGGCACGGTGAGCGGCCCGCTGCTTGGCGGCCTGCTGATCCAGCACAATCTGTTCGGCCTTGGCTGGCGGCCGATCTTCCTGATCAACGTGCCCGTCGGCATCATCGCGGTGATCGCGTCGGCGATCCTGGTCCGTGAGTCGCGGGCCCCGCGCGCGCCGCGCCTCGACCCCGGCGGTGTTGCGCTTGTCTCGGCCGCGCTCCTGCTGCTGCTCTACCCGCTGGTGCAGGGCCGCGAGCTCGGCTGGCCGGCCTGGACGTTCG